>CALAVC010000159.1 GCA_937892095.1 uncultured Bacteroidales bacterium
CTGCCGCAAGTTCATGCTCGAAGGTGTGTCCTGCCAATGTGGCGTGGTTAACTTCAATGTTGACTTTGAAGTCTTTGTCCAGCCCATGTTGTTTGAGGAAGCCTATGACCGTTTCGGTGTCTACGTCATACTGATGTTTGCTCGGCTCCATTGGCTTTGGCTCAATTAGGAATGTGCCTTTGAAACCCTTTGCGCGAGCATAGTCGCGTGCCATTGTCAGCATGCGTGCCATGTGTTCTTTTTCGCGTTTCATGTCGGTGTTTAGTAGCGACATGTAGCCTTCGCGACCACCCCAGAACACGTAGTTTGTGCCACCAAGTTCAATCGTTGCGTCAATTGCATTCTTTATTTGGACAATGGCGCGTGCCACAACATCGAAGTCAGGATTGGTCGATGCGCCGTTCATGTAGCGTTTGTTGCCAAATACGTTGGCTGTCCCCCACAAGAGCTTGATGCCTGTTTCGGCTTGTTTCTGCTTCAAGTATGCTACAATTTCTTTGAGGTTCTTTTCATACTCTGCCACCGACGAGCCTTCGCTTACAAGGTCGACATCGTGGAAGCAATAGTATTCAATGCCAAGTTTTTGCATAATCTCGAAGCCAGCATCAGCTTTGTCTTTGGCTGCCTGAATGGGGTCCGAAGCTGCGTTCCAAGGGAACGTCTTTGTGCCACCACCAAACTGGTCGCCACCTTCTGCACATAGTGTGTGCCACCATGCCATTGCAAAGCGTAGCCAATCTTTCATTTTCTTGCCCATCACGACGCGTTCTGCGTCATAGTAGCGAAATGCAAGTGGGTTGCGACTTCCCACACCTTCAAACTTTATTTTGCCAATGTTGGCAAAGTATTCTTTCGACATTGTATTTTGTGTTTTGTTTATTTAATCAAGTTGTTTAGTCGGCTTTCCCATAGGTCGTACGCCTCGACATACCTATCTATGTTTTTAGTGTCGGGCCCTATGGTCATCACTTTGCCAAGTGTGGCAAAGGCTTCTTTCTCGTCTTTATATATCCCAGCTCCCATGCCTGCACCTTTGGCTGCACCCACCGAACCATCGGTATCGTAGAGCTCTATTTCTGCATTGCAGACCGAGGCAAGCGTCTCTCGAAATATGGGACTGAGAAACATGTTTGCATTCCCAGCATGAATCTTGCCTACGTGCAGACCCATTTGCTCCATTATTTTTATGCCATATTTGAACGAGAAAACTATGCCCTCTTGTGCAGCGCGCACGATGTGGTTTCGACTGTGTATGTTAAAGTTTAGACCAGATATGTTGCAACCCATTTCCTTATTGTTCAACATACGTTCAGCTCCGTTGCCAAATGGGTGGACTGAAAGTCCTTCGGACCCTATGGGTGCTTTCTCAGCCATGTCGTTCATTTGTGGGTAGCTTGTGCCGTCGGTCATCACGTTTCTTCGTATCCACGAGTTAAGTATGCCTGTGCCATTGACGCAGAGCAGTACGCCTATGCGTGGAGCCTTTGCGCTATGATTGACGTGTGCAAAGCTATTGACGCGCGACTGCTTGTCGTAGTCCACCTTACCATTCACTCCGTAAACCACGCCACTTGTGCCCGCTGTTGAGGCAATCTCGCCCGGGTTGAACACGCCAAGCGAAAGAGCATTGTTTGGCTGGTCGCCCGCACGATATGTCACAGGCACTCCTGCTTGCAGACCCATTTGTGCAGCGGCTTCTGCTGTCAGCACTCCTTGTTGGCTAAATGTTGGGCGCACTTCGGGCAGCAAATCTGCGCTTATGCCATAATGGTTGAGCAAGAGGTGTGCTATCGAGTTTTCTTTAAAGTCCCACATTGTTCCCTCCGACAGTCCGGAGATTGTCGTGCTTATCTCGCCCGTCATCTTCATGGCTATGTAGTCGCCCGGAAGCATTATCTTATATATCTTTTCGAAGAGCTGTGGCTCGTTTTCTTTTACCCATCGTAGTTTGCTGGCCGTAAAGTTACCGGGTGAATTGAGCATGTGCGTAAGGCACTGTTCATGCCCTAATTCATCAAAAGCTCGGTTGCCAATCCCGACAGCTCGAGAGTCGCACCAAATGATTGACGGACGTAGCGGACGACGCTCTTTGTCAATGCACACCAAGCCGTGCATCTGATAAGATATGCCAATGGCTGCCACCTCATTAGCTGCGCCTCGGGGTGCCTTGCTTATGGCCTCACCAACTGCACTGCAAAGGTTGTCCCACCACATCTGTGGGTCTTGCTCTGCCCAGCCTGCATGTTCGGCGTGTATGGGGGCTTCCGACTTCGGAAAAAACGACGTGCCAACACATTGTCCGCTCTCAGCATCTACAAGGCTTGCCTTGACTGACGAACTGCCTACATCTACTCCTAAAAGATACATCTATATTTTTTTTATGTAAGTTCTACTTATATCGAATTGCGTATTATCATCCGACTTGGCACGCATAGTCTCAGTGGTTCATCGCGCACTACAAACTGGGCTGCCATGCGTCCCATCTGCTCAAAATCGGTCGAAAAAACAGTTATGCCGTTGGCAATAAATTCTTTCATTGGCGTCTCGTTATACGACACTATGCCAACGTCTTTGCCCACCGTCAGGTGCATTGCTCGCGCCTGATGTAGTAGCTTAGCCAGCATGCGATCCGACACCGAAAAGTAGGCCGTTCCGCTCTTGACGTTGAGTGCGTCGGGGTCAGTCTCTACTTCGTGTCGTATGCCGTGTCGACGACAAAAACGCACAAAGCAGTCCACCGATTGATGTGGGTGATATGTGAACGACGGATACAACATCCGAAACTCATCATATTGTTCTATTTTGTCCAGAATCTGCTCCAAGCCGTCCGACAGTGCTCGGTCAAAGTCTTGGTACACAGCGTTCGACGATTCGTTGGTGTACAAGTTCCAGTCTATAACAAGCAGCTTGTCTTGTGGTAGTTTTTGCATAGCCGACCGCACCTGTTCTCCCAAGAATGGCATGACTATGTACTTACCATATTTGCCAACGCTTTCGTCAATTAATTTCTTAAACAAGTTTGGGTTATAGTGGTGAAAGTTGACATCTACTATGACATTGTGTGGCAAGTGTCGAAAAAGTCCGTCATATAGCACTTCCTTGTAAGCCTTAAACGTATCCAAAAAGACGAATATTCTCTTTGTGCGGTCCGAGACAAAATACCCTTTGCCCGGATGGCTCGATATGATGCCTTGCTCTTTAAGATTGCTATATGCCTTAAAAACGGTATCGCGTGCAAGCCCATACTCCGAACACAACACGCTTACCGACGGCAGTGCCTCGCCATGCTTTAGTCGCCCGTTTGCTATGCCATCTTTAACGGCTTCGGCAAGTTGCTTAAACTTTGGTTGGCAACCATCTTGTGTGTTTATGTCGATGTTTATGGGCATGTGTCCGTTATGTACTGTTCGTATTAGCAAAATTACATCTATTTTTATTTCTGCAAACCTTTCGTCTGTTTTTTTACTAAGTTTTTTAAGTCTTTATCTCACCCATTATTTCTTCGCGGTTGCTAATTAAATAGTATCGTTGCATATTGTACCTTATTATACATCTTGTATTGAATCGTAAAAAAAGTGTACTATTCGTAACGTCTGTTCGCTCTGTTCGTATAATTAATCACTAATTTTGAGTCGAATGAAAATAACTTTTTGTTGCAAACCAAAAAGTTGCAAACCAAAAAGTTAATTTATGAAACTAAGACAACTACTAATGTTACTCTGCACTTCTGTGTTGCTAACTAATGATGTCTGGGCACAACAACCTGCTTTTCCTGGAGCCGAAGGTTTCGGAATGTATACCACGGGCGGAC
>CALAVC010000160.1 GCA_937892095.1 uncultured Bacteroidales bacterium
TCTGCGGTGTTATAAGCTCATTTTTCGCTTCCGATATAAAGTTATGTACCGTCTTGGGCGTATATTTTTTGTCGTCAAGTTTCATGTTCTTGACAATCACTTTTATCAGCCCTTCGCTGTCGTCACTGTCATATATTGTGTAGTCGCTTCGCAAACTCAGTAGTGGGGCTTCTCTACGCAGTATGCGTGCAAAAACCGAGTGAAAAGTTCCCATCCACAGTTGGTGTGCCATGTCTTGCCCCACTATCTGTGCAATGCGTTCTTTCATCTCTTCTGCCGCTTTGTTTGTAAATGTTAGCGCAAGTATATTACCCGGTCTTATGCCGTTGCAAATCAGGTTTGCAATACGCATTGTCAGCACACGAGTCTTGCCACTGCCAGCACCTGCTATCACCAACATCGGTCCCTCAAGACACTTCACAGCTGCCTCTTGTGCTGGGTTAAGTCCGTCAAAAAAATCTTCTGCTAAATAATTGGTTTCCATTGTCTTATGTCTATGTTAGTCGTAAAAATTCCACGACAGACCAAACTTAAACGTATGTGGGTTAGATGGGTAGTGTATGGTCAAAAAATGGTCGTTGCTGCCCCACAAATTGTTTATGTGTTCATCCTTAAAATATGCCCTAATCTTTCGTAAATGAAAGTTGGCATACGGGTCAAAATATCCATATCCACCAGTCTTTCGCTCGCTTTGTGGCACGTATTGCATCAGCATGGGGTTATAGGCAGGAGTGTAATATTTGCTGTTGTAATGTACGTCAAAGCCTATTTGTGTCAGTAAGACTCCAAAAAACTTATGTTCCCAGTAGCACGACGAGTAGAGTGCCAGTTTCGGCAGTGGCACCACATCGTTGTCCGATGTCTTCTGGACAGCCACACGTATTATGCTATTGAAGCCAATCTTGCTCGTAAAATGCTTCCGACCATACACTCCCAAAATCTGCGTTACGTCCGATTTTTGTGTCGGGACTCCATCCGAGCCAAAATACACTCGTTTGTTGAGTGTCGAGCTAAACACGCTCACGTCAATGTTCATCTCTGGCACTCGCAATCCACCGCTTATGTCAAGCGTCTGTTCTCGGTCCAGCTCAGTCGACCAATCATAATGGTTGCTTGTGTATCTGTTTTCCCATAGGGTAGGGCTCCTTAGCTCAAAATTAGCTTTTCCCCATAGTGTCGTGCGCCATCGCTCCGAACCAAACGTAAGCTCCAATTTCCCGTTGGCGTTAACGTCGCCCACGTCGTAGCCCTGCATACTTAGCCTTATCCCTGCTTGCCAACGCAAATTTTCGCCAATATTTTTAAACAGTTGACCACCCATATATGTGCTCACTCTGTTTTCCTTGTTTCTGTGGTAAATTAGCACATCTTCTCCGTCTTCGTCTTGCTCAACAGTCGTCAGTGCATCCCAATAATATTGTTTAATCTCGTTGGTCAAATATAGCTTTACGCCAAACCGCAACAGCTGATTAAATTCTTCATTTAGTTTCAACTGAAATGTATTGCTTAGTAGCATATATTTTCGGTCGTCGTGCGTACGTGTTGGGTCAAGGTATACAAGTGGAAAAAGATTTGTTTCTGCATATGTCGACAGGTTATCTATCCAAAAGTCGTGGTGCGAACGGTCCATCGTAAACTTATGGTATGCCGTTGCCACAGGGACATCATATTCCACCGAGTCGCCTTCTGTTCGAGTAACGAATCCTATGTCCAAACTGTGTCCGTATACGAAATTATACGATGCCAATCGGTTCTTTGCGTCCATAAATTGCACCGGAATGTCTTCTGCCTTGTCGTAGTCAAACGAGTCCGGATACATGATTATGTTGTCATTCAGTATGCCACCATTCTCCTCAATCTGAAATTTTTGGTAGTAAAAGGCCATCTGCGCATGATATACTTCGCCCTCATAGCTTGCCCACATGCTAAATTTACTGTTGTCTGCAGCCGAGTTTAAATACCTTCCAATGGCAGCATTTAGGTCAAAACGCATACCTATATTTAGTCTTTTGTTCACGTTTTGCGTAAACAATGCCGAGAAAAACTCTTCTCTTCGTCGCTTCGGAATTCCCTTCTGATACGTCAAGTTGGCGTATGGCGTAGCTGTGTTGTAAAACGTAAACGTCTCAGGGCGCGTCATGATAGGTAACAAACTATTATAGAACACGTTACCTCGGTCTCTCACTATCGCAGGGTAGAACGTCGGTAGGCTTGGTGCACCCAAATTCCCTGTCGACACATTCGACACGCTTCGCCGCCATATTGGGTTGTGTATCTGATGCTCGGCCACTATTGTGTCCACCACAACAGTGTCTGCCGTCGTGTAGTCGTCCACCATATTCCACGCCCTAACGTGTGGCAAGATGGTCGTCTTCTTTGCTGTCGGTTCTGTTTTTTCTGGTCTACCTTGTGCTCTTGCGCCCATGCTCGTTGCAATGCACATCAGCACCATTGCTATTTTTCTAATCATTTTCGCCATTCTCTTCTTTAGTCAGCTGTTTAGCCCTCCATAATCTTCCCGCTTTGCTTCAAGTTTTTTAGGATAGAAAAAGCCGCATCTACATCTTCTTCTGCCACAATTATCGTAAACTCGTTGGTCGTCGACACCACTTCTTTCACGTTTATCCCTTCCCACGCTATAAACTTCAATATCTGATAATAAAAGCCAACCGACTGCACGTTGCTTGCAAAGAGTTTAAGCGTTATGGCCGATAAGTTATCGTTCATATATATGCACTCTTCCTCCTTAAATTGCTTTTCAAGCATGTCGCGCAGCTCCTTGCCCACAATCATTGTCGTCTCAAAAACCCCAGTTACTATGGTATAGAATTTATCCCCTTCACCGCTTAGGCGTTTCATCATCATGCGATGGTTCTGTGCTATTGTCGTCGAATTCCTAAATGTATAGTCCACCAAGTCCGACCGCACTATAATGTCGCCAAGCGACGAAATCATGTTCTGATAACTATCCGTTGCTATTTGTTGCAAACTTGGCACCAATCTGTTTAGTGCCATCACGATCGCTCCCTGTTTTACTTCTTTTCCTGTCAACTTTTCCACCATCGGATGTATTTGGCGCGAGAGCGACGATATGTTTATCAACCCCTCACAAAGAGCCTCAGTTACAAATGGTTTCACTTTCACCACGCGCTCTACAGCCTGACTTATTGTAAGCATCTATTTTCCTTTTTCTCTTCTGCGAACAAAAGTACTATATGTTAATATATTAACAAAGTGTTTAGATTTAAAATCTTTTTCACACACTTTTCATTTGTTAATAGGATGTTAAATAACATTAGAAGGTAGTTAATTTAAAAACCTTCCAAGTTATTCTCCGTAATCCAACAAAAAAACAAACAAGTGAATAGAACTATTATGAAACATTTTATCTCGTTGTTCATTGCGTGTCTAATATGCTCATGTGCCAGCGCGCAATTGTCAAAATTTCAGGCGCTATACCTGATGCAGTTCGCCAAGAATACCTCGTGGCCACAAGAAGATAACGGCAAGCCATTTGTCATAACTGTTGTCGCCGACAACGCTCTCGCCACCGAGCTTAAGTCCATTGCCGCTACCAAGTCCATCGGCAATCGCCAAATTCAAATTATCGAAGCTGCTACTGTAACAGGTCTTGCAAAGTCCGACATAATCTACCTCGGCGAAAGCAAGAGCAATCAAATGTCTTCGCTCGTCTCTGCTCAGTCCAAAAACAAAGTCCTCATTGTAAGTGGTGCCAAGAGCATGTGCTCACATGGTGCAGGCATATCGTTTGTCCCCGAAGGCGGTAAGCTCAACTTTGAAATCCACGAAGGCAACATTGCTAAAAATGGTCTCAAAGTAACACCCAAAATCGTTGCCCTCGGCAAGCAGGTTTTTTAAGTCAGACACTTTGAACCCACTTTCGTAAAACTGTGCCAACTGTGTTATTCTCCCAAATATGAAGTACCTCATTTCACTATTCATTTTTGCTCTTGTGGCAAACGTTGCCTCTGCGCAGCAAAACCTCACTCGCGAGCAAATACTTGCCATGTCTACCGACGAACTCTCCGAGCTCCCTCTCGAAGACCTTATGGCAGCCGTCGAAACGCTTGGTGTCAGCAGTGTCGACGAACTCTTTGCCCTC
>CALAVC010000161.1 GCA_937892095.1 uncultured Bacteroidales bacterium
TCGCAAAGCTAACAATTATGCGCTCTTGAGACTATGCGCAGCCTGCATTTTGACCCACCTCAACATATAAACTTTTTTTAGCCTGCATTTTGACCTATACACCGATAACCATAGGTGTTGTCGGCGGTCAGTCCGAGCTCTTGGGCTGTCTTGGACGACGAGCACGCCACGAAAGGCGAAGAGGCAAACTCTTCGGGGATGTCTTTTGCCGAGGCTACGAGGAAGAGCAAGCCGCTCGTGTGGTCTTGCCCATCGAGCGTCTTGCTAATGTTCCCGTTCTCGCGCTTAATTACGAGTGTCTGCATGGTTTATTCCGTCGTTGTTTGTGAGGTCTCGGCGTATGCTATGCCGTCGTCGTACCAGTAGGAGTCTTGCCCATCGGTGAGCGCGGTGTTGAAAGCGGCGAGCATGTCGTCGAACGTGCCAAGGTTCTGTGCCGAGGCTACATCTTGTTTTAGGTTGGTCAGTTCGTCGGCTACGAAAGAGCCTACAAGCCCCATAAGGGTGGTGGGTGTTGTCATCATGCTTGTGGTTTTGTGTAATTAGGAATTAGGAATTAGCAATTAGGAATTGCTCTGGGCTTCGAGGCTGGCTTTGAGAGCTGCAATCTCGGCTTCGTACTTTTCAACCATCTTGTCGAAGTCGCCGAGCTTGTTGAATAGTTTGGCCAAGAAGAGACCGAGTTTCTGCATGTCGTTCATGTGTTATGTATTTTTTTAGGGTGTGTGTTGCTTATCCAAAGGGGTTGTTGGGGTCGAAGCCAAAGTCTTCTTCCTCGTCGGTATTGGTGGGTGTTGTTGGGTTGTCGTTTATCGCCAGTCATGCCGTCTGGAGGCTGGCATAGCTGCCCGTCATATTGGCGTTGTAGGCAGCCACGAAGTCGTCGAACGTGCCGAGGTTGTCCAGTTTAGCCTTGTCGGCGGTGGACATGAAGCCGTGCGTCTCTTGTGTGGCATCGACGTGGTCGTGCGAAGCTACGGCGGCGGTGATGGCGTCGAGGGCATCGGCGTGTGTCGTGAGGGCGGTGGCAATCTCGCCGAGGGTGTCGAGGGTCTCTGGTGCAGAGTTGACGAGGTCGGCAATCTTCTGGTCGGTGTAGGCGTTGGCGGAGCTCTCCGAGGCGACAATCTTGTCGACAAGGGCTTTGAGGCGACCGGCGAGCACTTCGCCAATCTGAGTCATGAGAGATTTTGTTGCCATGTTCTTGTTTTTGTTTTGTTGTTTATGGTTTTATTGCTTTGAATAGGTAGCCAGATGCAACTCCGATAAGGAATACCACTACTGCTGAGAGATACTCACGGAGCGTGTGTCGTGGTGCCTGTTTTGTCGAATGCTCTTCAGTCTTGCTCACTCCTATGTGCGAGGAGTGGTGCGAGACTTCGCGTCGGCGGACTATGACATTTTCGGGAGCAGTGGAGGCACTAACGCTTATAAGCGTCTGCCGACCATTGCTGACCACACGGGGCGTGATGGCGGTGCGACGTCCACGCTCGGCATTGAGTTCCTCGATGAGGACTTGTCCGAGGCTGTCGCAGGTGACCCACGCCCAAAAGGTGGCACTGTCGGGCTGGGTGACAATGATGGTGTCATGTTCCATCACGCACACGGTCACCGTGTCCGTTGTCTGTCGTGAGGCTTGCGTCAATGTCGTAGAGCTGTTGCAACTCACCCCTGACAGGGCAAACATCGGCATGAGGGCAAGCCAGCACTTTCTGGAGTACTTTGGTGAGGTTTCGGACGGTGGCGCGTAGTCCATTTATTTCACGTTTGAGAGGTTTGACGATATACTCTTCGTTGGTTCGCAAGATGCTGTCGGCGTTGGTGGTCTGCATGCTGTGTACCTCCTCAACGGCTTTGCGTTTGGTCTCGCGAAGCGTGTAGAGCGTAACTATTAGTCCGCCACCAGTCAGGGCTTCGAGGACTATGCGTATTAGTTCTGGCCATTCCATATCTTTTTATAGTTGTGTTTTGACATCGAAGCATGGGCAAGCCTTATTTGCGAACTCACGATGACCGTGCACCATAGCCTTGGGAAACTGCGTGAGCAGCTCGCGCAAGAGGTTACGTATCGAAGTCTTCTGACGCTCGGTGCGGGTGTCTTTTGGCGTTTTTTTATCCGTTGCCAAGCCACCGACATAGGCTATACCAATAGAATTAGCGTTATGGCCCACGCAGTGTGCCCCGGGTTGATTGAGCGGGCGACCTTTGCTGACTGAGCCGTCGAGATGTATGATGTAATGATAGCCTATGTCGGCGAAGCCATGGGCGCGATGCCATTGGCGAATATCGTCAAGGCTCACATCGCGCCCTTCGGGCGTGGCTGTGCAGTGGATTATTATTTCGGTTATCTGTCGCATGGCGAGCAATCGTTATTTGCTCTTGACAGCGAGAACGCCTTTCTTGTCGGCACGAACTACAGCACCGCCAGCGCGGACGAGGGCCGAGAAAATGTCGCCATAGTAGAGTGGGTTCTGGTCGTCGGTGAAGAGTTCGGTTGCGCCGAGTGCACGGCTGACGCAGTCTTCGTGCCATGCAAAGCCATAGACGTTGCTGGCCGCGTCGGCAGTGACGGCTGAGCGTTGGTAGATGTCGAAGCCATAGAGGCGACCGACAACGCCCCTCTGAGCGTCGATAGAGGAGAGGAATGTCTGCCCCTCGAAGTTCGAAAGGCTCTTGAAGAGGGTGGCGTAGGCCGCGGGGGTCAGGATAAGGCAACGCCCCGTCTGCGGAATGTCTTGCTCGTCAAAAGCGGTCATCAAGCCCAGGACAGCGTCATTGTCCATCGTGGTGACGACCTTTGAGTTTGCGCCCCCTATCCACGAGTCGAGCAGGTCGAGGTGCACCTTGTCGGCCAGAGCGGTGCGGAGCGAGCTGATGACGCTCTGCCGCTTATCGTAGCTTAGTTCGACCTCTTCGGCATTGGTGATGTGGACAGCGTCCGAGGTGTACTCGGCAATGGTATAGGTCAGGTCGCGGTCGGCTCGGCTGGTGGCTGTGGCAGGCAGCGTCGTACGGTTCTTCTCGACGGCAGGGGGCGTGCCAGCGTTGGGGACGTGGACAGTCCGGTGGCTGACAAAAGCCGAGTGGTTGAGCGAACGGACGGCAAAGGTGTTCTTCGCAAACAGTGGTTCGACGATGTCGGCGAGCCAAATTTCTTTTTGTAGTGCCATGTTTTTGTTTATTCTGTTTTGGGTGTGTTGCAAAAGTGTTCGGAGAACTTCTGGGCGAAGAGGTCGGGGTTCTCGGCTTTGAGGCGTGGAAGCAGTCCTTTCTTGTCGAGTTCGTCCCAGGTGAGCGAGGCGAGGGCATCGTCGGCTTTTCGGGGTTCGGGGGTGGGGACTGACTTCTTAGCTGGAATCTTGCTGAGCAAGTTCTGCAGGGCTTCCATCTTGCCTGCGTAGTCGGTGGCGAGGCATTCGGCGGTGTCTTGTGTAATGCGGTGCTCGGCAACAGCCTTATCGAGCATGGCGCGTACATCGGCGCGTGCATTCTCGGCGCGGAGGTCATCGAGTTCCTTTTGCAAACTGTCGGCACTCAGAGCCTTGTTGCGTAGAGCAGTGAGGTATTTGACAACCTCTGTTTCTTCCTCGCTCTGGAGGTCTGGGAAGATTTCTTTTAGGTTCATATTCTTGTTGTTTAGGTGTGCCGCAAGGTCGTGCAGCACATTGTCGTTTTCGTCGTAGAGGCGGCCGAGGGCGTTGTAGTTGCCAGGGATGTCGACAAGGCTGACCTCGCGGGGGAACCAACGCTTCACGGTTGGGCCCTCCTGTCCGGGCAATTTGTCGGCTGGGTCGTCGCTTATCTCAAGCGCTACGATGTGGCCCACCGAAGCAGCGTTGATGAAGCCCTCTTCGATTTGTTGTGCGAGGTCAGGGAAAACGCTGTCGTTAACAATAGGAATGGCAAAAAGAGCGTCGCCCTCACGGCGAAAGTCGGTCCACTGCACTGCAACACCTTTGTCGCGATCGTGCATGAGGAATCCGATGGGTGGTCGGTAACTATCGAGTACGAGTCCGTCTGTAAGCAGGCGGTAGCCATAGCAGTTGACGGAGCTGTCGGTCAGGCAGAACTCGCGGTTTATACGTTTCATTGGTTGGTTGTCATTTTTGTTTCTGTGGCAAAATTCATCAAGTCGGCTCACGTCAAAAAATAGATGCGCCAATTTGATACCACTATTTTTTCTGTCGGGTGGCGCGCTCCAATTTTGCAGTGTCGAAAGGTCGTTGAAAGCCTTTCAAACACTGTTTTACTAACCATTTAATAGACTTCGATATGGAAACGAAAGGACAATTGACCGAATCTGAACTCAGCCGACTGAAAAAGCAGTACGGGCGCGTCTACGAGATAACGGTGGATGACGAGGGCGAGCAGTACGTAGCCTACTTCCGCCGCCCCGACATGGCTACACTCTCCGCCATGACCAAGATGACGAAGACGGACGAGATACAGGCAAGCAAGATTTTGCTGGAGAACTGCTTCGTGGGCGGTGCCGACGAGGTGAAGACCGACACGGCACTCTTCTTGGCCGCCGTAGGACAACTGAGCAAGGTGATAGGCTCGGTGCGTGCTACGATAAAAAACGTCTGACGGAGTTTGCCATCAAGGCAGACTCCGACTGCGACGAAGACGAATTGATAAAAGGCGATGCGCTCATACGCGCCAACCTCCACCTCGACCCATCTCACCTCGACGAAGAGACGTGGGCGCGCCTATGTGCCGAAGCAGTGTGGATAGAGACGTGGAGGCTGCACAACCAAGCGGAGATGCTCGGACGGCTGTTCGGCGACGGAGGAATACGAAAAAACCGCTAACGCACGATGGCGAAAGCGGCTGTGTATGGGTGTATGAGATTGATGAGCTTACACTATCCCGTCACATTTTATCCTCGATAAAGATAGACCAAGATAGGATATAACTAAAAAATAGTATCAAAGCAATGGTTGCCTCATCTTCAATTATGCCCCAAGCAAGAACGCAGACCAAAGGAACGCACCAAACCATTAATAGAAAAATTTTTCTCACCAATGATTTTGCTCGACTTAGTTCTGCGAAAGCGACTACTGCAACGCAGATACTCGCCAATATGTAAAGCACAATAGTCATGTCTCGTTTTTTGTTTTTGCAAGTATACGAAATTATAGCCACATGGATACAGTACAAATAAGATTTTCTCTCGCCGATGACCTGAGTGGTGGGCTAAAAAAGATGCTCATCCCGATTGAGGACTTCCAAAACGCCATAAAGGAGGCTGTCAACGCAACGGAGAAGGCAAAAACAGTGTTCGGCAAGATTACAGACTCGCTCATAAAGATACAGACAGCGGCGCAAGCAGTATCACACGTAGGCGAAACGCTGAACCAAGTAACAGCTCCTGCTATCGACTTCCAGCAGCGCATGGCCGACCTGTCGGCCATAACGGGCGTGGTGGGCGAAGACCTCGACGCTGTTGCCGGCATGGCGCGGCGCATAGGCAAGGAGAGCGGACTCGGAGCAAGCGAGGCTGCACGCGCCTTCTCGGTGCTTGCAGGTCAGCTGGACGCGCCGGTGGAGGACATCGGCCTGATTCTGGAAAAGTCGGCGACCCTGGCACAGGCGGCTGGTCTCACCATCGACGATGCTGCCAACTCCCTCGCTGCCACCATAAGCCAGTACGGACTGGCCGCCGAGGATGCCGACCGCATCATGAATGTGCTGGCGGCGGGCAGCCGCGTGGGAGCGAGCGAAGTTGTCGATTTGGCGCAGAGCTTCAAGGTGGTGGGCGCGGCGGCATCGAGCCTTGGCGTCGATGTGGAGCATACGGCGGGCGCTCTTTAGGTGCTGGGCGGTGCGAACATCAAGGGCGCGGAGGCCGGCACGGCACTGCGTAATGTATTGCTGAGCCTCAAGACGAAACTCGGCATAGACACCAGCGTAACCGACCTTTCGGACGCGCTGACGGCTCTGCAACCCAAACTACAAGACACCGAATTTCTTGCCAAGACATTCGGCATAGCCAACGTGACAGCCGCTACATACCTAATACAGAACGCCGATGCAGTGCGCGAGATGACAGATGCCGTTACGGAGACACAAGCCGCACAAGAGCAGGCCGAGATACGCAACGCTACGTGGGCGCACAGCCTCGAAGTGGCAAGGGCGACAATTGCCGACATCGGCATCACTATTGGTTCGGCTCTTGGCCCTCTCGGTGTATATGGGAGTGTGGCGGCCGAAAGTGCGACGCAAATAACTTCGCTTGGAGAAGCTGGAGTAATGTTGAGTACTTTGTTCACAAAGATGAGAGGCGGACTATCTCAATTAGTTGCTTGGATAAGCAAGACCACCATAGCGCAGAAAATATCAGCCGGCACCACTAAGGCATGGGCAGCGATAACGTCATTTGCCTCGAGAGTGACTGGCGCAATATCGGCACGTCTACGCGCCATGCGCACTGCCATCATGCAGACCACGGTGGCGCAAAGGATCGCCGCCGTTGCCACCAAGGCGTGGGCTGCCGTACAGTCTGTACTCAATGTAATTATGAGCATGAATCCAATAGGGCTCATAATTATAGGTATAGGTTTACTTGTGGCTGCCGTCTATGGCGTGATAGAGGCGTTCAAGAAGTGGGGCGACGAGGCTCTATTGCTTTTCGGTCCGTTGGGTTCGATGATTCTTGCCTTCAAGACGCATTGGGATAGCATTGTAGAGGCGTTCAAAAGCGATGGCATAATAGCCGGTCTGAAGCGCATAGGCGAGGTGCTGATGGACGTGCTTCTGCGTCCCGTGCAAAAACTGCTTGGTTGGGTGGCGGAACTCACCGGTTGGGATTGGGCGAAAAAAGCCGCCGAATGGGTTCACGAGGTGCGCATCGACCATAACCTTGTCAGCGAAGAAGATAAGAAACGCGAGATAGACCACGCCACTGGCAAACCTGTAGCGAAAAAGAATGCCGACAAGACCTCTCCTGTTGGTTCGCCGCTTGGCATCAACACCGCCACCGAGACAACGGCCAGCAAAGCCACCGCGCAGTCGAGCCAGATAAAGCGCATCGACATAACCATAGATAAGGTTGTGGAGAACTTCACCGTGGCAACGACCAACATGCAGCAAGCCGCTGGCGACGTCCGCGACATGGTGGCGCGCGCGCTCATCGATGCGGTAAATGACGTAAACTATGCGCTATGAACACACTCGCACTAACACTCGATCCCTCCACCTGTGACCTGCTGATAGATGGCGGATGCATTGCGCTGGGTCGTCCACAGACGACGATAGCGACCATAGTAACCACCGCCAACCGTGGCGAACTGAAGGAACTTCCGCTCATTGGCGGCGAGGCTGACCGACAGCTGGGCAGTCCACGACAGGAGCTATGGCTCACCCGACTGCGCAAGCAACTCGTGGCAGTGGGGCTGAAGGTGAAGAGCCTTGCCGTTGATAGTTCTTCGAACATCATTCAAATGGAGGTTGAATAGCGATGCAGACGATTGTAGCTAAAGACCGCCAGACGCTTTTTGACATAGCCCTCACTGTTTGGGGACGTGCCGAACTTGCCTACGACCTTGCCGAAGCCAACAACCTGACGCTCTCGGACGAAGTGACGGCAAATACAGTTCTGCTAATACCGACAGTGGATGGCATAAGCGGAGCTATCCAGAGGAAGACCGACCGCGCCGTGGTGAGTGCCTACGCACTCAACGGCATCACGCCCGCCACCGCCACCAGCCAAGACGAGATTGACGAACTCAACCCCGAAGGCATATCTTATTGGTACATCAAAACGCCAGTGCCGGTCTTCGTGGTCTCACCAAACAAAAACGAATAAGCCTATGGCACGAACAATAGAAGAGATAAAAGAGGCGATGACCACCGCCTTCATGAGCGACACGGCGGCGCAGACCGCCTACGGATTCGGTGAAAACCTGAAGTTCTCGGCGCGTTTCAGCAAGGCAAGCATCGAGAGCATACTGTTCTACGTCTTTGCCGTATGCGCTTACGCCATTGAACGTCTGACGGAGACGCACCTGCGACAAGTGACGCAAACGGTGTCGTCGTTGCGCCCACATACGCTCGCATGGTATCAGCAGAAGGCTCTCGCATTCCGCTACGGCGAAGCCATCGACGATGCCACGGCCGACTACATCACCGACGAGACAGCCGACACCGAGAAGCCCGTCAGTCAGTGCGCCGTCAGCGAGGGCAGTGGTGGCGGGCTGGTCCTGAAAGTGGCGACAGCCGACGAGGCTGGCAACCTTAGCCCCTTGCCAACCGACAAGCTACAGGCTTTCGAGACCTACATCGGCAGAGTCAAAGATGCTGGTATCCGCACGACCATCATTAGCCGAAGTGGCGACCGCCTGACACTGGGCATGGTGGTCTATGTCGATGGGACGGTCTACAAAAAGAGTGGCGAGCTAATAAGCGAGCCTGTGCGCCCTGTCGAGGTGGCGGTCAAGACCTATTTGCAACGCTTGCCCTTCAATGGTGAGCTGGTCCTCGAACACCTCACCGACTACCTGCAGACACTGGACGGCGTCGAGGTGCCACACATCAACTTCGCACGTGTGGCACAAGTGTCGTCGGACGGTCAGACCGCCACCGCCTACTCCGATGCTCGGAGTGTAGACGTGCGTGTGACGCCCGACAGTGGATATTTCGTCATCAGCTTCGACTCGAGCGACGACTATTACTCGACCATCGAATATCGTTTCCGCCCATGAGACGCTTCGACCTTACGAACATGGCACTGGGGCTCTTGCCCGTATGCCTGCGTCGCCCACTGGTGGCGGCCATCGTCCGCTCTGCTGTCAGCGTCCTGGGGCAGCATCATGACACACTGGACACTGCTCACAACGGCGCACCCTACGGCACCATGTACAGGCTACGCCACACGGGGCAAGTCTGTAGTCTCGAGAGCTTGCTGAACGACCGCCACGACCCAGAGAGCCGACGCATCGTGGTGCGCGACTGCGGTGGCGGAGTGCGCACGTGGCTCTACACCGACAACGAGATAAGCCTTCAGCCCGACCTCTCAACGTGGTTGTGGGCGGACGATGCGCCCCTCTACGTCTTGCCAGATGCCGACTATGCCGACCAAGTGGTGGCAGACTTCGTGGTCCTCGCCCCACGAGAGATAGAGACCGACGAGGCGAGCCTGCGTGTCTCGATTGACGACACCAAGATTGCTGGCGTGGGCTATGCAATAGAATACACCTAACAAACCAACAACACACAATGGACAAACTCACATTCGAGACTGGGGGCTTCCCCCTTGCCGTAGACCGCCTACGGAGTATGCAAGACTGCTGGGCGCAAATCGACAAAGCCCTCACCGCCGCCTTGCTCCCGACAGCATGGGACTACTACGGTCAGAGCGGCAACGAAGACGACTATCAATACACCCAAACCGACTGCTTTGTGGTCAGCGGTTGTGGCAAAATCACCATAGAGAACGACACCACCGCCTACTTCGATGGGACGACCGACGGGTGGATCGTTGTCCGTGGCGAGCTATTGCCATTTAGGCATACCACCGAGAGCGGTGCATGCTACGTGGTCGTCAAGACCGAGACCGCCGAGAACCTCGACTACCAAGACGGACAAAACAAGACCTTTCGCACCTCGCGCTATGCCACACTACAGCTGAGCCCCAGTCCGACAAGGCTGACCAACCAAGACTTCGACGTCATGCACGGGCGACGCTCTGTGAGCGAATTGGTGGGGGCTATGCAATTGATGCGGGACGACTTCATCACTCGCATCAACAGGCTGACCAAGAACGTCAACGACACAAACAAACAGCAAGACGCCAACACTCGGCAAGTAGAGAGCGACCTCGAAGACACCAAAGAAGTCTTAGACAAAAGCATCGCAGACCTGCAGACGCTCTTGGAGACGAGCCTCGCCGAAGTGCGCCACCACACAGTGCCCAAAGGGACAATTGTGGAGACGATGTGGACGTTGGAGGATTTGACACGCCTCATGCCCATTGAACACATACCGTATGGATGGATGCCGTGGATAGCGCTCCCCTATGCCTTTAATTATGTCAGAGCTAACTGGGAAGGCTACATAGACAGGTTCGAGACAGCCTCGATAAAGTTGCTTGCTAACTATAAATTCGCTTTTACCTTTCATGACGGGGAAAAGGAGCACACCCCGAAGTACTCCGCAGACTCGACCGACCCGCTCAAACTCATCAAGATAATCTGACCGACACAGAGAAGGCGCATGGAACACCTGATAACAGACATAGAAGACCGATTGCGTGCGGAAGTGCCACAACTCCAGACCATCGACGAGAACTACGGCCAGCTCCAGAAAATGTTCGAAGAGGACGAGGAATCGGACATCTACCCTGTCGTCGCACCGGCCGTCTTCATCGATGCTCGGGACATAGGCTGGAGCAACCTCGCACGGAGCGGTCAGCAAGGGACGGTCACGGTAGTCATCACCCTCGCCATCGACTGCTACGACGACACTCACCACAACCAAGATCAACGCGCACGCATTGCCGACCGTATGGCTCTTGCCAAGCGTGTGCACTGGGCTCTCCAAGGCTGGAAACCCACCGAGACCACAAAGCTCATACGAACCTCCACACGACTGTACCACCTGCCACACCTCTGGAAGGCCTACGAGACAACCTACACGTGCGTAGTGCTCGATGCCGAACCGTATGATCCTCCTCGTGGAGTTGACGGATTGCCGTTGTCGATCTACGACTAAAAGAAATCGGGGAACAGAGAACCCTGACGTGGATCCTCTTTGGAGCGCAGAGCTTTGCTGACGTCTTCGTCGCTTGTGTTGATGTAACGGATGAACGTCCGCTTGCTGATACCGAGAAGTGGAAAGACCTCCGTGCGGAACACGAAAGTCTTGTTCCTGTCCTGCCGTCCAGGCTCGTAACGGTCACGCATGAGCGACTTGACAATCTGTATGCGGCGTGCGGTGGAGGTATTCATGGCAGAATCATTAGACAGGCTACTAACTATGCAAAACTAACAAAAATGGATGAAATTACAAATAACGGCGGAGGGCTGACCAACAAGCAGAAGCGAGACTTCGCAAAGCATCTCTACCTCTCAGAGCCCAGCATACTGCAAAAGGAACTTGCGGAACGCGTAGGCGTGAGCAAGAATACCATTTGCCGTTGGGCTGCCGAGGGCAAGTGGGAGGAACTGCGCACGTCGGTCGTCACCACTAAATCCACACAGCTCAGCAGGCTCTACAACCATCTGCGCGAACTCAACGATAGTGTCGATATGCGACCCGAAGGTGAACGGTACATCAATAATAAAGATGCCGACACGCTCACCAAACTCACTGCAGCCATACGCAACCTCGAAACGGAGACCAACATCGGCGACAAGATTGAGGTGGGCAAGGAGTTTCTCAACTACGCGCGCAAAGCCGCCGACTCGCCCGACACGGTGAAGGTCATAGCCGCCCTCTTCGACGGTTACATTAAGACATGCCTATGACACCGAAAGGACGCAGCCGCAAACTAACCCCGCGCCAGGCGCGCGCCGAATGGGAGGAGTTCTACGAGACGTTTATGTCGAATGCCGATGTGGACGTCAACGAGCCGCCCGAAGCGCGTGCAAAGCGCCGTGCAAAGCTTGAATCGGACCCCGAGGCGTGGTTCGCATACTATTTCCATCGCTACTGCCGATGCACGCCAGCGGCGTTCCATCGAAAGGCCACCAAACGGCTCTTGAACGACGCCAACATCTACGAGGTGAGGGCGTGGAGCAGGGAACTTGCCAAGAGCGCACGCTCGATGATGGAGATATGCTACTTAGCACTCACGGGACGCGTGCGCAACGTGCTTGTGGTCAGCAATAGCTACGACAACGCCTGCCGACTGCTCGACCCGTTCAAACGACAGCTGGAGAACGACATGCGCATCGCGCTCGACTACGGCTCGCAGCCCACCGAGGGCAAGTGGGAGGACGGCGAGTTCACCGCCCGCTGCGGCTGCTCGTTCCGTGCCATAGGCGCAGGTCAGAGCCCCCGCGGCACGCGCAACGGCGAGGTGCGCCCCGACTTCATACTTATCGACGACCTCGACACCGACGAGGCGTGCCGCAACCCCGACCGCGTGCAACAGACGTGGGACTGGGTGGAGAGCACCCTGCTGCCTACGCGCTCCGTCTCGGAGGCGTGCCGCGTGCTCTTCAACGGCAACGTGATAGCTAAGGACTGCTGCATCACGCGCGCTATGAAGATGGCTACGCACGTGGACGTTATCAACATTCGCGACAAGCAGGGCCGCAGCACTTGGCCCGAGAAGAACAGCGAAGAGGATATTGACCGCATACTTAGGCAAATATCGGCTCGCAGCGCACAGCAGGAGTATTTCAACAATCCGCTCTCGGAGGGTGACGTGTTCAAAGAGCTTACGTGGGGACGTATGCCGCCACTCTCGAAGTTCCGCTACCTCGTGGCATACGGCGACCCTGCACCATCGGAGAACAAGAGCAAACAGTCGTCGACCAAATCGGTGGTGCTTGCTGGTCTTTTGAAAGGCGTTCTATACGTATTCAACTGCCGCCTCGACCGTGGCCTCAACAGCGAATTTATCGACTGGTATGCCGACCTTGACGCAAGCGTCGATGGCAAGGTGACGGTCTATAATATTATGGAGAACAACAAACTGCAAGACCCGTTCTTTCAGCAGGTGTTCCGTCCGCTTGTGGCCGAGAAACGCAAGGCGATGGGCGCGCCACACTTCACCGTGCTGCCCGACACGAAGAAAAAGACCGATAAGGCCACGCGCATCGAGGCCAACCTCGAACCGCTCAACCGCGAAGGTCGCCTTGTGCTCAACGAGGCCGAACGCAACAACCCGCACATGAAGCGGCTGGAGGAACAGTTCCTCATGTTCTCGCTCACGCTGAAGTTCCCAGCCGACGGGCCTGACTGCGTGGAGGGTGCGCTGCGCTGGCTGAAAGACAAAGCCGCCACCGCCGAACCTACAGTGACTATATCCACATCATACTACCGCCACAAAAACCGACAGAGACTATGAGCAATTTTATCGACCCGAGCGACTACGACGCCAGCATACACGCCGAGATACTCGACAGCCTATTGCGAAGCGACCTAACGCTTATTGAAATATGTGAAGACCGCGCCATAGCGGAGATGCGCTCGTATATGCGCACACGCTACGACTGCGATGCCATTTTCAGTGCTGAAGGTGCTAACCGACACCCTCTCGTCTTCATGATGGCCATCGACATCAGCATCTACCATGCCTTCTGCATCCACAACCCACAGAAGATGTCCGCCATACGACAGAAACGTTACGAACGTGCCATCGAGTGGCTGAAAGGTGTACAGACAGGCGAAGTGGTGATAGATGGTGCGCCACGGCACGACAGCGAGACAATAGCGCAAAACGGCTACTACCTCATGAAGAGCAACACCAAACGCAACCCTCGCCTATGACACCCGAAGAGTTCGCTAAACAGATACGAGCTCACGCCGAAGAGCTACGCCGTGCATACGCCGACCGATGGCCACGCATGATGCGTACCGAGGCTATCGAACACTTCCACGAGGGCTTTCGCAACGGAGGGTTCACGGACACGAGTCTCGAAAAGTGGGACGTAACGCGCAGGCAGAGCGTGCCGTTCAACGGCGCGGAGGGCAAGTATTCTCCGCTGAACAGCCGCACGGGCGACCTGATGCACTCGATAGACGGGCGGACGAAGCCGGGGGCGGTGACTGTCTTCTCGGACTCGGGGCACGCCAAGTACCACAACGAGGGCGCGGAGGCGACTGTGACACCAAGGATGCGCAGATTCTTCTGGGCGATGCACGCCGAAGCCAAGAAAAAGCACGGCAAGGGCAACCCCGAGACGGAGTTCTGGAAGGGCATGGCGCTGACGCGGAAGAGCCAGATAAGGATTCCGAAGCGACGGTTCATGGGGCGGAGCGAGGCTCTCATGAAGCGCATATACGACGTGATTTTAAAGGACCTCAAAAGACTACTGAACAAATGAACAACCGAACAACCAAGAGAGAGACCATGAAGAAGACCGTCATAACTCAGGGGTCGCGGACGCAGCACCCCCAGCCGATAGTGAAGATAACGCCGCCGCGCCGATGGGGCGTGGGCATACAGGAGTGGAAGCAGGCCATCACCAGCGCCGAAAACGTGGACTACCCGATGCGCGTGCGCCTCTTGGATATTTACGCCGACATGATGCTGGACGCCCACCTTGCCAGCGTGATAGAGAAACGCAAGAGCAACGTCACGAGCGCGCCCATAACATTCCTAAAACCCGACGGAACGACCGACGAGCGCATCTGCGAGATGATACACGCCCCGTGGTTCGACCGCTTCCTAAAGGACACGCTCGACTCCAAGTTCTGGGGCTTCTCGCTCTTCCAGTTCGACACGGACAGAGACGGCTGGCCGACGTGCCAGATGGTGCGTCGCAAGCACGTGGACCCCATCCGGAGGCAGATACTGAGCGAGCAGTACGACCAAAAGGGGACACCGTTTGACGAGTTCTACAACTTGCTCCTTGTGGGCGACCCCTACGACCTCGGTATGCTCGCCAAGGCCGCCCGCTACGTCATATACAAAAACAACGACATAGGCGACTGGGCGGAGTTCGCCGAGATATTCGGGATGCCTATCCGCGAGTATACCTACGACGCTACCGACGAGGAGAGCCGCCAGCGGCTGCTGACGGATGCACAGAACCAAGGCGCGGCGCAGGTGTACATCCACCCCGACGGGACGAGCCTGAACCTCGTGGAGAGCGGAGGCAAGACGGGCAGCCTGGACGTGTACAAGGGTCTTGCCGACTTCTGCAATGCCGAACTATCGAAGCTCTTCCTCGGCAACACGCTCACCACCCAAGCGGGCGACACGGGTACACAGGCGCTCGGCACAGTGCAGAAGAAGTCGGAGGATATGATTCTGCGCGAAGACCGTAAATACGTACTCAACGTCTTGAACTACCAGCTGACAGACATCTTTGCGGCGCTCGGCTTCGAAACACGCTCGGGCAAATTCCAGTACGAGGAGACCGAAGACGACGACCTCGAAAAGCAGCTGCGCATCGTGCAAGGCCTCAATGCCATGGGGCTCGCCATCGACGACGACTATCTGTACGAGAAGTTCGGGGTCAAGAAGGCGAACCATATTACCGACGGCGGGAAGAAGGTGGCGGAGGAGGGCGCAAACGGGGGCAAGGAGAACGGCAAGGAGAAGGGCGACCTCTCCGACCGCCGCCAATTGAGGCTCTGGGAGCGTTTTTTCGCAGAGGGGGCAAAAAGAAAGTAGCCCCCCAAAGCATAGACGAACTCTATTATGGCGAGAGTGGCGGACTGCCCGACCTCGACGGCGGAATACGCCTGACGGACGAGGCTCTGGCGGAGATGCTGGCGGAGATATACCGTGACGAGTGGGGAGTCTCCGAGCTGCTCGACAGCCAAGTCCTGCGCGAGACGCAGGCTATCTTCGGGAAGGCGATAGAGAAGGGCGTGCCACGTTCGACACCTCATCGAACGGCGTTCAAACAGCGTTTGAAGACTTCGACGGATGTGTTCTCGGCGTTCCGTGTGCACCGATGCGCGCAAGATGTGGCTGCCGAACTAACCGACGAGCAGGGCAACCGACGCTCGTTTGGCGAGTGGGCTGAGAGGGTTCAGCCGTACTTGAACCACCAGAACCGCGCGTGGCTTCAGACGGAATACACCACCGCCATACGGCGTGCGCACGATGAAGCGGACTGGGTGCGATTCCGTGAGGACGCGGACATATACCCGAACCTCGAATGGGTGCCAAGCACGAGCGCGGAGCCTGGAGCAGACCACAAGGTGTTCTGGGGGACGGTTTTGCCGATAGGTGATACGTTCTGGACGGAACACCGCCCCGGCGACCGATGGAACTGCAAGTGTAGCCTACGCCAGACCGACAAAGCACCGACCGCCACGCCGCGCGTGAGCGGGAGGCGTCACGCCCCTCAGCCCGGGCTGTGCGCTAAGCCCGGCAGCGGCGAGGTTTTCAGCGACGACCATGCTTACTATCCGAGCGACTGCCGGATGTGCCTTTTCGGGCGCAGTGCGAGCCAGCTGCGCCACCTGCTGGGGAATCTGGGCGGCAAGGGCGGGCGGACGCTGGCGAGTTCGTGCTACGAGTGCAGGTACAGGGTGGCGTGCATGGAGAAAGAGGCAGAAACAAGAGCCTATAAAGAGATTAAATCTATACGAGAAGACTTATCCCAATGGGTCAACAAAAACCTGCCAGAAGAAATTATAGCTACAAGCAAAAACGGATCACCAATAAAGGCTCGACGAATTATTCTGAAGATAGGAAATACCTCCATAACCATAAATAAAAATAGTTATGGTGAGATTGCCAACAAGGGACAAGCAAGTCCAGATTATTCAAAACGAATACAACTTGCCAAACGGCTACATGTTCCAGAAAATGCCAACACTTTCAAATTCGTCAGAACAGAAGACTCCAAGCACCATCCCGATGTCGAAGCATTTGATGTGTTTGTAGGAACTATTGACGGAGAACCCGTAGAAATCAAAATAAAACGCAACAGAGACGTAAATGTGCTTTGGGCTCTCCGTTTGTTATAAAATCAAAACCCAAGATCGTCTCACGTTTGTAAGGTCAACGCAACTGACATCTTGGGTTCTTCTAAGGGAAGCCGAGAGTTTTTCAACTCGCTAACCTCCGCACTGCAAATATACGAAACAAAAAACAAATAGTTACCATGAAGCAAGAAATCGAATACGTCATACATCAGACGTTGACACTCGCCGATGGTGAGTCGGCAGATGAGGCAAAAGGAAATGTAACAAGAGTTGAAACCGACGTAAACTATTGCGGTGTACACCTTCTGCATATAGTTGACGACCACTATCCGTTCCGTACGTTAGACATTCTCTCAAAATGGCTACAAGCCACTATTAATCTCGACTTACAAAAAAATGACAACGAGACTTATTATTGCTACAATGGTGCTGATGATTGCGGCTATGTAAGAAGCATTTTCAAGAATGTTTTTACGTGGCTGTTCTTGCGATTGGTCGTGAGGAAGACGAACAGAAAGGCAAAACTCAACGCCATATTGTTTCAGCTCGACGATAAAATAAGGCAATGAAGCGTGAGTTGCTCCAACACGATGAATGAAACCATCTTGTTGCAGAGAACGCATGATTTGCTCTGCTTTCTCTCTGTCAAGTTCAAGAGAGTTTAAGAAATCGTTCCACTGATAGTAGTGAACAGATGCTTTATTTTTCTGTTGCTGACAGAAAAATATTAGCACCTTGTTCTTTTGGTCTGAAGTAATTAGATTTGTCATTGTATCAAGATTTATACGCCAAAGTTAGCCATTCCAACGGGGATGAGACTTGGGCTATGTAAAAAGGGGCTGTCTCAAAATAGCGACAGTCCCTTTTAGTTTTGAGTAGTTTTTGAGAGTTCTCCCTCACTCCAAAACACACCGATGGCGCACAATCCGTTTCAGACTGTGCGCCATCGCCATTGAATAGAGTCATGCCAGACTCTTGGTTGACGGGTTTCTTGCAGGCTTCCCTTCCGTCATTTTCTCTCACTATTGAGCCGCCTGAGCAAAACCGTCGCCTCGGCGGCCGTCGCGCATGGTGGCAGTCGCGGTCGGTAGGCGTGGTAGCCGGGGGCGTGCTGCGGGACGGTGTCGTCTCTCTCCCAGACGTAGATCCGCCCCTTCCACCGCCCGAGACGGTACTTAGGCGCAAGCCCGCCCGCATCCTTGATATGCAACCCGTTAATCATAGCAGGTCGTAGTCGGTGTCATCCCAGTCGTTGCTCTGGTGGTGGCTCAGCACACTGAGCACGGCAGCCATGCCCACAGCGCCAGCCACTACGCCCAAAAGAAGAATCAGCACTTCCATCACGCTTTCAGTTTTAGGGTGTAACCTTGGCTCTCGGACGTGCTGAAGTGCACCTCATCGAGGATGTCTTGCGGTACATACTGCGTGTCGTCGAGCTTTATGCTGAATGCGCCGCCCTTCTGTTGGAAGCGGTAGAGCCAGTCGGGCGTCACAAAGTTGACGTCGAGCTTCTGAGTTGAGCGTGTCTGACTGACCACCAAGAGGGCTTCGAGGTCGAGAGTACCCTGCACGCCTTGCGCCTTGCATTCGGCTATGATGGCCTCCTTGATTGGTTTCTGCTGCGCCTCGATGTCTTTTGCCTTCAAAGCGAGCTCGCGATACTGATGAGCAAGTTCGATGAGTTCCGTTGCGCTCATGCGTTCGTTTTCTTTTTTCTTTACCATTGCTGTTTGTTTTTTAGTGGTTGGTTATTGATTAGTTATTCATCTTGACGTGTCGGAGTCCAGCAAAGCTGGTGAAGACTATTTTGCCCATGTTGATGGCTATGCAGTTCTCCATTCGGCAGCCTTTGCTTGCTCGCCAACCATAGAGTAGCATTATGGCATCGGAGGCGAGCAGAAGGCGGAAGTCTTCGAGTATGTGCGCCTCGTAGGAGCTGTCGGGCGGTAGCCCATTGTCGAGCGGGCAGATGGGCGTGTGACCAGCCTCGGTGATGAGGCGTTTGGCTTCGGCAAAGGCACGCCCCACCTCTTGTTTGTCTTGTCCTGTGATAGGACCGCTGATGTAAATCTTCATGTAAGTATTATTGCTTTAGTTGATTACGAGATAGTTCTTCGGCTTCTTGTCGGGTTATGATGACGGTTCGCGCTCTACCCGACCAACGGGTGAGGTGTTCACGTATGCGTAGGTTCTGTTCTGTGCCGTAGTCGGCAATATAGAGCGTACCTCGTGTGGTGAATAACACACGCACGTGAGTTGTGGCTGATGGAAGTTTGGCGAGGGCCTTTTCAGTGAGTGGTTGAAGCATATTTGAAATGTTTTTGAAAGGTGGTTCAATAAAGGTCTGACACATCGGCATCTGCCGTCTCGGTGGCTTCTGCCAATAGGCGCGCCTTGTCTTTCTGAGCCTTGTGTTGTCCGTCGGAGTCGACTATTAGCAGTTTGCTCAGCACTTCGAGTTCGGGGCTCATGGGCAGTGTTGCAGTGTCGCCACCTATTCGCAGTGGGTCGGTTGTGTCGATGGCGGCGAACGTGTCGGCAATGCGTTGCTCTTCGGCGCGGTTGAAGTCGCGAACACGTTGCAAGTGCTCGGCGTCGCCGTCCCTGCGTTCGATGAGCGCCATTGGCTGTACGTGTTTTTCTTCGAGTTCGAAGCGGAGCGAGCGGTCGTCGTTGACGGCGAGGGCGACAGAGGTGTCATCGGGGTCGTAGATGACGGTCCAACGAACAGAGGCATGACGGCGGAACTCGTGGCTGAAGCAGTCGAAGTCGAGGGTGCGCCCACCGCTTTTCGGCAGTGTTATCTTGATGCCTGTGTTGCGCAGCAGGTAGGTATGCTCGGTGCGAGTGCCGTAGGCGAGAAGGTATTGCTCGTCGGTCATCGGGAACCGGTTCTCGACGGGCATATCGTTCCACTTCTGGAGGAACTCGTCGTGGAGGCGTGCGCGCTCGGTGTTGATAAATTTCGTCAGCTGCGCAACCACGCCGTTCCGGTCGGGGAAGGAGTGTCGGAACTTGTTTATGTACTCGACGTTGGGCTGGAGGTCTTTGTTTGCCGTCAGACCATAGCCACTCCAGTTGGTCTGGAGGTGGCAGTAGCGGTCGTTGAAAGAGCGGAACCATGGCTCGATGATCTTGGCCTTGGCGTTGCGGACGGCGGCGGGGGTGACGTACTTGGCGGTCTGCTGATAGGTGCTTTCGAGCGTCTTGTAGCCGGCGTGGTCCATCTGTATCTGCGCAGGCTTGAAGCGAGCGCCGAAGAGTTCGCGGGTGTGGTTGAGGGCATTGCGCAAGGCAGCGCGGACGAGTTCGGGACTTTCGGTGTCGCCAATGGCAAAGCCGATGGGATACTTCGTGCAAGCATCGAGAATCACTTCGAGCTTTACGCGGTTGTGGTAGGTCGTCACGCTGTGACCTTTCTTGTCGGTGATGGTCTTCTGGTAGAGCAGTTCGGCATCCCAGCCGTCGAGCGTCCAGAGGTAGAGCGGGGCGGTAGGCGCACTGCGCTTGACGGTCATGGTGCGCTCGGCACGGAAACGAGTTGCGCCGTGGAGACGAGCGAATATCTCCTGCTCGTTGGCACGTCGCCATACGCCAATGGTCCGAGCGCAAACCGTCTCCCAGCCGTTCTGACGGGCGAGGACGTTGTAGAGCTCCGTCACTTGCGCATCGGAGAGGTTGCGAGGGTCGCTCATGTATCCTATCAGAGCGTCGCGTTGTGCCTGGGTGCGTATCTTGCTCATGTTGTCCGCCACGCTCCACCCCTCGGAGTTTCCTGTTTCTGTCTCTTTGGCGGCGACTGCCCGTCCTTTCCAGTTCTTGTGGATAAGGCTCTCGTAGCCGTCGCGCACGTAGGCTTTATACTTGCGTTCGAGGCTTCGGGCGTTGGTGGGCAGAGAGTGTGGCCAACGGACGTTGTCGAGCAGACTGACCATCTCCGTCAGGTCGTCCCACAACTTAGCCTTGCGGTGTCCGAGAGCCGATGTCTTGCCGCGGCGTTCGCTTATTAGTCGGCCGATACCATCGAGTATGCACGCTTCGGCATGATAGCGACGAATGGTCTCCTGAGGCAAGTGACGCACGCCGTCGACAAGGTATGAGTCGAAATAGTCGGCAGCTTCGGCACAGGGCGACACGTAGCGGACGAGTGCATTTTCTTTCACGTAGTCATAGGGATTGCCGAGGAGGCGGACAATGCTTTCTTTGAAGCGCCCAGGCAGGCTCTCGTAGTCAACCAGAGCCGAGACGCCACGACAACCACGACGGACGACACGAATGTCGTGACGACCACTCAAGTTGCGATAGTTGGATTCTGTCATCACCCCACACTCGACAAGCCACGAGGCTTCGACACAGAGGTTGGCTTTGTAGTACTGCATCATCACTTTCTCCTCCTCGCTTGTGGTTAGTTTAGACTGACAGAACCGAAAGCCATCTTGAGCTTTTCGGCGTTAGCAGCCGTCTCACGCTTCTTGCACCACGAATGGTAGAGTTGCTTCAGCTCCGAGAGGCTTATCTGGTTGAAGTCGTCGCGCCTCGTGGCTCGGCAGGCGACGGTGCGGATGGCGGCTGCGTCGCTCTTGTAGCGTCCCTCGCGAAGCCATGCGCCAATTACGCCATAGACGCGCTTGCGCCACTTGATGATGTCGGTCGCTTTGCTGTCGGCCTCGGCGCGCCCTGTCGCCGTTTGGCGCGGGTCAGTGATGTCGTGCAGCCTTTGGCGCAGCTCCTTCAGCTGGTCGTCCGTCAGATCCTTCGAGCTATCCACTCGCCATTGTGCGAGGAATGCGCGCCAATCTTCATCACTCATACATAGCACACTCTTCATGCGGTGGATGTCGGCAAGGGCGGCGCGACGCCAGGGCGATGTTCTTTCCGTTGTATCCATGATTCCTGATTTAATTGATTATTTCCCTGCCCAGTACTCCGCGCTCTTCTGCGGCCAGACGTCGTAGGGCTGTCCGCCTCCGTAGCGGCTCTGTGGCATAGCCCTGTAGCCCTCGACGTAGATCTTGACGTTGGCGTCGAACTTGACCGAGTTTGCCACGTTGCCCTTTGGCTCTGCGCCGTCGGCATGGCTGATGAAGATGAGCAGTTTGCCGGGGTTCTCGTCTCGGAGGGCTTTGTAGGCTGTGTAGGTCATGCCTGTGTACTGGAGGCTGTCTATGATGACTATCTTGGGGGCTTTCTCTTTGCGTAGTCGCTCGACAAGCTCTTCTATCGGCTCCTTAGCGAGGAGGGAGAAGTTGCGCTTGGCCTTGCCGTCGGAGAAGCCTACTTCAGCTATAGCGTGCTGCATAGTCAGACTCAAGCCTTCTTCGAGGCTGTCGTATGCCACACGGCAGAAATTGCAGAGGTAGCGTGCCAGCTGGAGCGCGAAGCGCGTCTTGCCGTTGGCACTCTTGCCCCAGATGAGCCACGAGCCTGTGCGCTCAGGTCTGCCTATGACAGCAAGCCACTCGCCGTCGAAGTCGAGCATAGTGGGTCGGAACTGGCGTATCTGGTGAACGTTGTAGGCTCGTCTCATGCAGTTACCTCCTCTTGACGTTTAGCGTGCTGTGCCGCCTTGCGCTTGGCGGCATGTACTTTGCGAGCCACACGGCGCAGGTCGCTATCCGAATCGGCTATTATGCTGTCAATCGTCTTCTCGTCGTCCACTCCGTTGGCTTGGCATACCATAACTATATCTTGCGCACTCACACCGTTCAGTGGTATGCACTTGCGCCCCAGTCGGCTCCAGATCTCATTATAGCCTTGCTTGTTGTGGCGCACACCGCTCAGCAGTTTCTTTTCTAAGTGGCTGGTAGCTATAAGTACTATGCCGCAGATGCCCTCCAACTGGTTGTAGAGCGTGATGAACGCGTTGAGCACCTTATCGCTCAGCTTGTCTGCCTCGTCGAGAATCAGCAGTGGGCAGTCGGTCATCCTCAACTTCTTCACCGCCTTACGCGTGAGGCCAGCGAGCGTCAGTCCTGCCGTATCTTCGCCCATCACCGTCAGCAGTTCCTCTATGAGGTCTTTGCGTGTCCAGTACGAGTCGCACGATACCACCACTACGTTCTGATGCGTCTCCGAGTAGTGGCGGCACGTGAAGCTCTTACCCGTACCAGCTGCACCAACGATGCTCATCACGAGCGAGTTCTGCTGCGCATCGGCAAGTATGGCACTCAGCGTTCGGAAGTCGGAGGTCTCCACCGCTTCCCAACGATCCTCTTTGTAGCCAATGCCTGCGGCAGCGGTGTGCCACTGTTGGTCGGCAATCTTGTCCCAGTCGCCCGTAAGCATCTGGCTAATCATTCCGCCACTCATTTTGAGGGCTTTGGCTGCCTTGCTTTGGCTGCCATAGCGGTCGCAATAGTTTCTCAGCGCGACCGCAATTCTTTGTTTCTTGATTGTTTCCATTATTTCGCTTGTTGAAATGCTTTTTGAACGTCTTTTGAGCGTCGTCCAGGATGACCCGTCACGCAGATTGCAGTTCAGGGGCACGCTCTGCAATCTCCACGAAAATGCCGAGCAGTTCGCCAATCAGAGGGCCCTGGCGCTCCTCGACCTTGCCGTTCGGGGATTCCACCTGCATAGGTTCGCCTCGCAGGCTGACACGGCAGATGTATCCGTTCCAGAACGTGCAGGTCATCCAGCCCGCCACGTGGTTGTACTCCGTCAGCCACTGTCCTCTGGGTATGTCCGTGCGGACAATGACTCCGCCGTGGTTGAGTGCGCAACGGCGGATGCGCAGGGCGAGGTCGCTGGTTCGCTCGCCCGACAGTGCCAAAAAGACGCTCCTCCGCGTCACGTGCATTAGCTTCGCCACCAAGTCGACACCACCAACGGGCAGCTTTATCCTATTCGTCTTATCCATTTTGTTTTTGTAACTTTAAGGCGCATTCACAGTGAACGCGATGCAAAGATGGAGATTCTTTTCTTCTCTAAATCATTTAATGGAGAAAATGCGCTCTTATGGGTAAAATTTTATTTAGAATGGCGGAGTATGCCAAGTCGCAAGGCATAACAGTTAACAAACTCGAGACTATGTTAGGGGCAAGTAAAGGGGTGTTTGCTAAAGCACTTAAGGCAGATGGAAATACGAGCACTCAATGGGTGGAGAATTTTTGCTCCGTATTTACTGCGATTTCTCCTGAGTGGCTTTTGTTAGGTTCTGGGGATTTCGAGGTAAAAAAAGAGTGCAATCAAGTACCACTATGTGGCGATCCTGTGTCGTTATTTTATGGTGGTGGCAAACATAGCAATCAAGAAAATAGCGTTATGCAAGGGCGGATAGAGCAAATGGAAAGGGAAAATAGAATCTTAAAAGAAGACAATAAAGAACTTAACAGAGAGGTAGGGCGTTTAGAAGCCAAGATTGAACATTACGAAGGTGTAGAACAGAAAAATGAAGAGTTGATAATGGAGATTACAGAACTAAGAAATCAAGTTCTCACATTGCGTGCGCAAATAAAAGGGCTTGCCGATTCTGCGAGTTCACACACGGCATAACAGATATGTGCATTTATCCACCCGACAAATGATACAAGGGCGGAAAAGCGAAAAATTGCACAACTTTTAGCACAATTGACTAATATACAATAAGTTAATCTATTTTATGTACGGAAGTACCCCCACGGCGTAAAGCTGTTATTTTCGGAAGTATCTATTTGCCGTGCGCTTCAAAACGTGTATTACCCCCATTCGGTAGTGTATGGTTACCCCCAAGTTCTGAAGAAGCAATTGAAGAACCAATTCGTACTTTTTGTTTTGCAAAGCACAATATTTCACCCCATCTCGTAGGGTGCAAAAATGAAGAACCAATTGAAGAAGCATTTGAAGAACCAATTCGTTTTTTGGGGAGTGATATTCGAGTTCGCCGATGGAAGTTGGTAAGCATAAAAATATCCTGCCAAGTTTCCTCAGCAAGCTTCGTGTATGGTTCTTATATAACGCCTTAAATTACCCCTAAAGGTGCGTTATTTGGGGCTTTTGCGGTTATTTCGTGGTTCAATCAAACCGCATTCAAATCGCCTTCAAACGCAATCACCATTTTGCGGCATTCAAATCACCGCCAAATACAACTGAATCCAAACTCTTTGTACTTTTTGTTTTTTGACCCATCAAACCTAAGTCTTTGATTGTTTTGTTGTTATACAATCTGGGCGTTGTACTTTTCATTTTTCCGCCCTTCTTCCTATGCCCTTCGTAGGAGTGCATTTCCTATTCGCCCTGTTTGCCTTCCCACAAAATAAAATCTATATTCAAGCAAAAAGAACGAGGTGAGCAAGAATCTTCTCTTGCTCACCTCGTTTTCTCATTAATCAAATTCTGCTTTTAGCTCGCTTTTGTATTGCCACGTCATTCGCGAATTGCTACGTGGACAAATGATTATTGTCTTGCCACGCTGTGCCACAATATAGTCGGTCAGTCCCTCCACTATGCACGTGCTGTCCGTGTCGGTGTGCACAAGGCAACCCGAAGAACTTTTTAGCAACGTCGTGCCACCTATGATGCAATTGCTATTCCCGTCTTTCGTGCCTTGTTCATACAGTGCATCGTAGCTACCGAGGTCGCTCCACACGGCATCGGTAAGCGTAACCACCACATTGCGAGCTTTCTCCATAATGCCGTAGTCTACCGATATGCTTTGCACTTCTTCATATATTCGGCGTATGGCAGCTTCGGTCCAATGCGACAATGGCATATTGTCCAAAGTGTCAAATTGTGCTGCCAACTCTGGCAAGTATCTGTGCATTGCTTCGCCAATGGCATCACCACGCCACACGAACACACCAGAGTTCCAACAAAAGTCGCCACACTCATAAAACGTTTCTGCCATCTCCTGATTGGGCTTTTCTGTAAACGTTCTTACGGCGTTTATCCCTTCGCTAATCTGCTCGCCCACTTGTATGTAGCCAAAACTTGTGTCTGGTCTAAACGCCTTTACGCCGACTGCCAGCAGTGTGTTCTTGTCTTGCACATACTCAACGGCTTGGTGCATGCTGTCTATGAACACATTGTCGTCTATTATCAGATGGTCCGACGGACTGACCACAGTGATGTTGTCGGCTCCATGTTGCTTAACCCACGCTTCGGCATACGCTATGCATGCCGAAGTGTTGCGTTTAAATGGTTCGCAAAGTATGTTTTCAGACGGCAACTCTGGTAGCTGTTTCTCCACTATTTCTCGATAGTCGTTTAGCGTGACCACTACTATGTGATCGGCCGTACACAATTTGCGAAAACGTGCAAAGGTCAACTGAAGCATTGTGCGCCCAACGCCTGCCAAGTCGATAAACTGCTTTGGCAACGACGATTGACTGATTGGCCACAAGCGCGTACCTGTGCCTCCAGCCATAATGATACAATATAAATTATCAGCAGACATAAAACTTCTCTTTTAACCTTCTACGACAAATATAACCATTAGTTATGACCTAATTCCTCTGTTGTGCAACACTTTCTTTTGAGGCTATCGACCACTCTAAATGGCGTTAGTTGCATAGTAGTAGGTCGCCCACGGTGGTTTTTAGTGTCGAAGTTTCTGTGCCATTTTGTGTTGCCGAACGGAACACAATCGACAGCGTGTCGTTGTCGGCCAGTCCTCCTGCTCTCATCTGGTCATATAGCACGTCGGGCATCATAATGCTCACCTGAGTCGTTATGCTATATAGTGCCAAGTCGCTACCATCGTCAAAATATAGGTCTATCGTTGCGCTGGCTTCTCCTTTCTGCGCCACTACGCCGTTCTCGCTGTCGAAGTATATCCCCATATACACAGGGCATGTAGTCGAATAGTCGAACGTTGGCATGAGGTTCAAGTAGCCGTTTTGCACGTATGGTTCACCACTCTGTTTGTAGTAGTTGATATGTGTCGTGTGTTGTGCCAAGCTGTCGGCTCCGTTTGTCTTATACTCTTCGGTCGATGTGTCTACCCACGTGTCGAATGTCGGTATCTGTGCATGATGTGCGCTGTTTGTGCTTAGCACAATCGGATATTCGCCGCCACTCTTCACTTCGAGGCTACCACTCGTAAGGCTAAAACTTATCAGTGCCCGCTTCAAACTTTTTAAGCCACTCATCTGGCTCAAGTTAGTTGGGCGCAACACTGCGTCGTTGTCTGCCAAGAAAGTTGTTGCACCTGTCATGTCGGTTACCACGCTTACTGGTATCCGATAAAAATCTGGCGTTTCTTCGTCGTTTTCTTCCGAGTCGCATGCCGATAAGCTCAGCAGTGCTGCCATTGGCAACAATAGTAGTTTCTTCATTGCTATTTGATGTTAAAATATTTGGCAAATGGGTGGGCAATGTAAAACCCACAAACCGATGAGGCTGGTATCATCATCAGTGTCTCTGTCAGTGTCATGCCCGTAGCCGTCGTGACGTCTAAGGCATCAAACAGAGTCTGCTTATGACTGTGGTCGGGCGAAATGGGGTAGCCTATTGCTGGACGTATGCCCACATATTCGCCCCTCAATATTTTCCGAACATCCTTGGGTTCATTGGGTGCGTAGCCCCATAGCTCAGTGCGTACTTTGTAGTGTAGCCACTCCGACAGAGCTTCTGCCAATCGGTCTGCAAGTATCTGGTACATCAGTGCTGTATATAGCTCTCCACTTTGGCGTAGCGCGTCCAAGTGTTCTTTAAGCCCTAATCCCGATGTGGCAGCAAATAGTCCGAAGTAGTCTGTGGTGGGTGCAGGAGCCACGTAGTCGGCCAAAGACAGTCGTTCGCCACCGCTCTGGCGCATGAACTTAAACTCCGCAAGTTTGTCTTTTCTGTTGTCGTCTTTGTATATCTCAACAGTGTCGCCGTCTACACAGTTAGCTGGCATAAGTCCAATTACTGCACTTGCTCTGCAAATTCCCTGCTCAATCATTATTTGCAGATGTTTTTTGCCGTCGGCAATCAATGATTCGCGTTCGTCTTCTCTCTCGTTTGCCGACATGCCTTTTGCTTTCGATGGCGACATTTGCCATGTGTGCAAAAACATTGGCCAGTTGACGAAGTCTGCCACTTCGCGCAAATCGATGTCGTTCAGTCTGGTTATGCCCACATGCTTCGGACGGATAATATCCGTCGTCGACCAGTCGCGTCTCTCAACGTCAGAACCAGTCGCGACACGACTTCCGTTTTCTTCTGCAGCAGTGTTTTGTGGTTTTGGGGCTTCTTCTGTTTTTTTGTTTTTTAGCTCATTCTGTCGTCTGAGTTCTGCTTGCTCGGCTTGTATCTCGTCTAAAAATTTTGTGTCGTGCGAGAGTAGGTGGTTTAGTATATATGCATTTTTCGATGCGTCTTTCACGTACACCACTGGCCCGTCATATTCTGGCGCAATCTTCACTGCCGTATGCACTGCCGAGGTCGTTGCTCCACCTATCATTACTGGTATCGTCAACCCACGTCGTTTCATCGCCCTCACCACTGCAATCATTTCGTCGAGCGAAGGTGTGATGAGTCCACTCAGCCCCACTGCATCAGCCTTTTGCTCTACGGCTGCATCCACAATGGCGTCGGTCTCGACCATCACGCCAAGGTCTACCACCTCAAAATTGTTGCACGCCAACACCACCGACACAATGTTTTTGCCAATGTCGTGTACGTCGCCTTTTACCGTGGCCATTATAACCCTTCCTGCCGACGCACTCTCTGTACCCTGTGCGCGTTTCTCTTCCTCTATCGTCGGACGCAATATCTCTACGGCTTTCTTCATCACACGAGCCGTCTTTACGACTTGTGGTAAGAACATTTTGCCTTCGCCAAATAGTTCACCCACTTTATTCATGCCGTCCATAAGTGGTTGCTCTATGATGTCGAGTGCGCGCTCATATTGTGGCATGGCTTCTTGCAGGTCGGCTTCTAAGTACTCCGTAATGCCTTTCTCCAAGGCATACATAAGTCTTTCAGCCACAGGTGCTTCTCTCCATGCGTCGTTCGCCGTTTTGGTTGCGCCGTCTTTTTTCTGCTTATATTCGTCAGCTGCTGCAAGCAACCTATCTGTTGCGTCTTCCCTACGGTTGAAAATCAGGTCTTCAATCTTGTCGCGCAAGTCGGGTTCTATATCTTCATACCTCAACATGGCTTGTGGGTTGACAATGCCCATGTCCATACCCTCGGCTACTGCGTAGTGTAGGAAGACTGCATGCATCGCCTCGCGCACGTGCGTGTTGCCCCTAAACGAGAACGACAAGTTGCTTATGCCACCGCTTATCTTGGCGTGAGGCAAGTTTGCTTTTATCCACTCCACAGTCCTGATGAAGTCTACGGCATAGTCGTTGTGCTCTGTCAGTCCTGTGCCAATGGCCAATACGTTGGGGTCAAATATTATGTCGGCTGGTTCAAAACCTATTTTTTCTGTCAACAGCTTATATGCTCGCGCACATATCTCAGTACGTCTGCTAAAACACGTGGCCTGCCCAACTTCGTCAAACGCCATGACCACCACTGCAGCTCCATAGCGCTTGATTATGGCAGCTTGACGCAAAAACTCCTCTTCGCCTTTTTTCAAGCTTATGGAGTTGACTATTGCTTTGCCCTGCAAACATCGCAAACCTGCCTCTATGACTTCCCACTTCGACGAGTCCACCATTATGGGCAGTCGGGCCACGTCGGGCTCCGACATCAGCAGGTTGAGAAATTCTGTCATTTCGGCAGCAGCGTCCAGCATGGCATCGTCTGTGTTTACGTCTATCACGTCGGCTCCGGCTGCCGCCTCGGCGCGTGCAATATCCAATGCCTCGTCATATTTCTTTTCGCTTATCAAGCGAAGAAATTTTCGCGAACCTGCCACGTTGGTGCGTTCGCCTATCTTGTAGAATGGCTTGTCGGTTCGACAGACTCGTTTGTCGTCTATGCCTGCCAGTGTCATAAGATGTTCCCGACGTGCTGGCACGTGAACCTTTGCATGCTCCACGCGTTTCTTGATGGCTGCAATGTGTTCGGGTGTCGTGCCACAGCAACCGCCTATGATGTTGACCGTCCCACTTTTCAGTAGCTCGTCGACCTTTTCTGCCATGTCTTCTGGGCTCTCGTCGTATGCCCCAAACTGGTTCGGCAGACCAGCATTAGGATATGCACTTACCATGTAGGGCGAACGTCGCCCAATTTCAGTAAGGTATGGCATCATGTCGCGTGCTCCAAACGAACAGTTAAGTCCAAAGGTCAGTAGTTCAACATGGCTCACCGATGCCAAGAGGGCTGGCAACGTCTGACCCGATAGTATGCGTCCGCTCTTGTCGGCCACCGTGGCCGAAATCATTACCGGGAAATGGTCTATATGTCGTTTCTCAAGTTCTGCTTCAATGGCATAGAGTGCTGCCTTGGCGTTTAGCCCGTCAAACACAGTCTCTGCAAGCAAAATGTCTACTCCACCATCGAGCAATGCACCCACTTGCGTCTGATATGCCTCTGTCAACTCTGCAAAGGTAATGGCTCTGTAACCCGGGTTGTTGACGTCGGGCGACATAGACGCCGTCTTGTTTGTCGGACCAATCGAACCTGCCACGTAGCGCCTCGCGCCAGGTTTAGAATATCGGTCGGCAGCACGTCGAGCTATCTGTGCTGCCGCTGTGTTTATCTCGGCAGCGTATGCCTCGCACATATAGTCGGCTTGCGAAATGACCGTTCCACTAAACGAATTTGTCTCTATTATGTCGGCTCCCGCCTCGAGGTAGCGCACGTGTATTTTTTCTATCACGTCGGGGCGCGTCAGCGACAAGATGTCATTATTCCCTTTTAGCGGACATGGGTGGTCTGCAAATCGCTCCCCACGAAAATCTTCTTCCGTTAGCCCCTCTTGTTGTATAAGACTACCCATAGCCCCATCGAGCACCAGCACACGATGGCTCAATGCTTCGCGTAGCTCTTCGTATCTGTTCGTTATCTCCGACATTACGTCTGCTTTTATTACGTTTTTACTGCAAATGTAGTTATAAACAGTCGTAAACTTGTACGCTCAGCCCACCATGTAGCCGTGCGCCCATGCGTAAAATAGATGTTAATGAGAAAAAATAACTAATTTCGCACAAAAAATCAATATTAAATAAAACACCAGATAGAGAGTCGCATGGAACTATCAGCCAAATACAGTCCCGACCAAATTGAGACCCGTTGGTATCAATATTGGACCGAAAAAGGCCTCTTCGGCTCACGCCCCGACGGACGCAAGCCCTACACCATAGTAATCCCACCACCCAACGTGACCGGTGTGCTACACATGGGTCACATGCTCAACAATACCATCCAAGACATTCTCATTCGTCGTGCTCGCATGACTGGCTACAACGCACTTTGGGTGCCTGGCACCGACCATGCCTCCATAGCCACCGAAGCCAAAGTCGTCGCTCGTCTTGCCTCGCAAGGCATCAAGAAAACCGACCTCACACGCGAAGAATTCTTGAAGCACGTCTGGGATTGGACCGAAGAGCATGGCGGCATAATCCTCAAGCAGTTGCGTCGCCTCGGTGCTTCGTGCGACTGGAGCCGCACTGCCTTTACCATGGACGAGACTCGTAGCCGTAGCGTCATAAAGGTGTTCTGCGATCTCTATCGCAAAGGACTCATATATCGTGGTGTTCGCATGGTCAACTGGGACCCCAAAGCACTCACCGCCCTCTCCGACGAAGAAGTCATATATCGCGAGCAACATGGCAAACTCTACTATTTGCGCTATCGTGTCGAGGGCGACCCCGAAGGACGCTATGCAGTCGTGGCCACCACTCGTCCCGAAACCATCATGGGCGATACAGCCATGTGCATCAACCCCAAGGACCCCAAGAACCAGTGGCTGAAGGGGCGTAAGG
>CALAVC010000162.1 GCA_937892095.1 uncultured Bacteroidales bacterium
ATCCGTGGGAAGATAAGTTAGATTCCATTAAAAATTTTTTAAACAGAGATGATATTGTAATTGAGGATGAAGAGGGTAGAACTTTTACACCCGAACAATTTTGGAATGAAGAAGTTGGGGAATCATTATATAATAATCCTGAAAAATACATTAATGGAGAACAATATGATGAAAAGCATCCGCCAAAATATCAAATATTTAGTTTACACACATCTAATTTTGAGTACACAACTGATGAAGGTATAAGATTTTCTACAACTTCAGAGTTTAGTTAAAAAATAAATTGTATATTTGTAACAACAAGTGGTTATTGGTTCAATTCCAATCGAAAATTTAATAGTTTTTAAAAAATTAATTATTAGAAAATATGAAATACAAAAAGAGATTAAAAAACCTTGAAGCAAGAATTGCTTTTTGGAACAATATAAAAGAAAAGGCTGCTTTTATGAAACCCGGAAGTGAAAAGAAATAGAATAAATAAAGTAAGATAATATAGTTTGGATAGTTACGGATAGAGTTACTTCGATTTTTTTAGCTCATTTGGATAGAGCAATTGTATATGGTAAACAATAGGTAGCAAGTTCGATTCTTGCAGAAATCAACATAACAGTTATACTCTTCTAATTTTTCTTTCAAACATTTTTTTTGAAAAAAAAACTGTAAAGTTTGCATATTATGTATAAAACTCAGTCCCCCTTTAGGAGAGTTTCCATAAGTGGTTAGGAGAGGGAGATAATTTATGTACCCGTAGCTCAGCTGGTTGCGTAAGGCTTGAGAGCATCCGCCTTTTAAGCGGAGGGTCGTCAGTTCGAATCTGACCGGGTACACAAAAAAAAGTGAATGGACCATTAGCTCAGATGGTTAGTAGCAATTGACTCATAATCAATAGGTCCTACGTTCAAATCGTAGATGGTCCACAATATATTGCGGAGTAGAGCAGAGGTTAGCTCGTCAGCCTCATAAGCTGAAGGTCACGGGTTCAAGTCCCGTCATCGGCTCTCTCTTAGAAGCCTGTTCATCGTGAGGTGGGCAGGCTATTTCTTTATATCTTAACCATTACTAACCTATGTACAACTTCGATACTCTTACAACTCGACGTGGCTCCGACTGCTACAAATGGGATTTAGATAAACCCTCCGACGACATCTTGCCAATGTGGGTCGCCGACATGGATTTCCCCACCGCACCCAAAATAATCGAAGCCATATCGCATCGAGTCAGCCATGGCATCTTTGGCTACACACGAGTCCCACAGTCTTTCTACGACTCCATTGTAGGTTGGTATGCCAGACGCTATGCCTGCCATGTCGCCCCCGACTCTATACTCTACACCTCTGGTGTCGTACCAGCCGTATCCGCCATCATAAAGGCGCTTACCTCGCCTAGCGATAAGGTCGTAGTCCTTACGCCTGTCTACAATTGTTTCTTTTCCTCTATTCGCAACAACGGTTGTCAACCTCTCGAAGTCCCTCTTTTGCGCACTGCCGATAGCTACGTTGTCGACTTCGATGCGCTCTCCGCAGCTCTTGCCCAGCCCGAAGCCAAAATCCTACTCCTTTGTAGCCCACACAACCCTGCTGGTCGCGTCTGGTCGTCCGACGAACTTACGCATATCGGTCGCCTCTGTTTGCAAAACAACGTCATCCTCGTCTCCGACGAAATACACAGCGGTCTAATCATGCCAGGGCATACCTTCGTACCTTTCGCTTCGCTCGCTCCCGACATCGTTGCCAATAGTATAACCACATCCTCTTCTTCCAAAAGTTTCAATACCGCTGGGCTACAAATAAGCTACATCTTTACCGACAACGAACTCTGGCGACAGAAAATCGACCGAGCCATCAATATTAACGAAGTTTGCGATGTTAATCCATTTGGCATAATAGCTCTCCAAACAGCCTACAACGAATGCGAAGATTATCTCGAAGAACTCTGTCGTTATATCTTCGATAACTACCAATTCGTTCGCACCTATCTTGCTCAGCACCTTCCAAAGGTCCAAGTCATCGACCTTCAGGGCACATATCTCGTCTGGCTCGATGTCCGTAGTCTGAAAGTCTCGTCTAACGTTCTACACCATCGACTCCTCTCCGAAGGGCATCTCCGTTTGTCGCCAGGCAACATCTATGGGCTATCTGGCGAAGGCTACATGCGTCTTAACATAGCCACTCAACGCTCTCGCCTTGCCGAAGGACTACGTCGTCTCGTTTCGGTGCTCGCTCCGCTTCAGTAAAATATTCGTTCTCGTAGTGTCGAAAATCATTACTTTTGTACCCTTAACAATTTTTATCTAATCACTCATAGTCATCGTATGGACATCAGCATAGTCAAAGTAGGTGGTAAAGTTGTCGAAGAAGAAAAGTCTCTCGCCTCTCTTCTCGACGATTTCGCAGCCCTCAGTGGTGCCAAAATACTCGTTCACGGCGGTGGACGCTCCGCCACCAAAATAGGCGAACAACTCGGCTACAATGCACAAATGATTGAAGGCAGACGAGTTACCGATGCCGAGACTCTTCAAGTCGTTACAATGGTCTATGCTGGTCTCGTCAATAAAAACATTGTGGCTCAGTTGCAATCGCGTGGCATAAACGCACTCGGACTCTCTGGTGCCGACATCGATGTCGTTCGCTCTCAGCAACGTCCGCCCATGACCATGTCCGATGGTTCTGTTGTCGACTTTGGCTTTGTGGGCAACGTTCGCTCTGTTCAAACCGATGTGCTTGCTCTGCTCCTTAGCCGTGGCATAGTTCCTGTCATGTCGCCCATCACGCACGACGGCAACGGACAACTCCTCAACACTAATGCCGACACAATAGCTTCTGAGCTCGCACGCGCGCTATCTTCACAAATGAAAGTCCGTCTCGTCTATTGCTTCGAGAAACCCGGAGTCCTTCTCAATGCCGACGACGACAATACACTAATCGAACGCCTCGATTATGACACCTTTAAGCGTCATCAGGCTTCGGGAGTCATCGTCGCTGGCATGATTCCCAAACTCGACAACGGCTTCGCTGCACTCAGACAAGGTGTCAATAGCGTTGTCATAACCAATGTCGAAGGTCTTCGTACTGGCCGTGGCACAACCCTTGTCCTATGAACCTCGACTCTTTAAAGCAAGACTCTCTTGCCCTCCTCAAGCGCATGATTGCCACGCCTTCCGTCAGCCGAGACGAAAGCGCCGTGGCCGACCTAATCTATTCGCAGCTATCGCAGTGGGGGCTCTGCGTCTCTCGCAAAGGCAATAACTTGTGGGTGCGACAGCCTTCTTGTAGCCATACAGCACCAGTCATCTTGCTAAATTCGCACATCGACACGGTTCGTCCTGCTGCAGGTTATACTCGTGACCCCTACACACCCACCATCGACAACGGACGCCTCTACGGCTTAGGTAGCAACGACGCTGGCGGACCTCTTGTAAGTCTACTTGCTGCTTTCCGACACCTACTCACAACCGACCAACCCTACAACCTCATATTTGCAGCTACAGCCGAAGAAGAAGTGAGCGGTAAGAATGGCATAGAAAGCATCTTACCTGAACTCGGGCGAATAGACCTCGCAATCGTTGGAGAACCCACGGGCATGCAACCCGCCGTTGCCGAAAAAGGTCTTATGGTACTCGATTGTACTGCTTTCGGCAAGAGTGGACATGCCGCTCGGGCCGAAGGTGTCAACGCCATCTATGTCGCTCTACCTGCCATCGAGTGGTTCCGCACGCACACCTTCGACCGCATAAGTTCTTTCCTCGGACCAGTCAAGATGAGCGTTACGCAAATCTCGGCAGGCACGCAACACAATGTCGTGCCAGACACTTGTCGTTTCGTTGTCGATGTCCGCGTCAACGAACTCTATTCCAACCCCGAACTCCTCGCCATCATAAAGCAAGAAGTCGGTGTAAGCGTCTCCGAACGCTCCACTCGCCTCTGCAGTTCTTCCATACCAATCTCGCACCCCATCGTACAACGTGCCATTCAAATGGGCATGAAGCCCTTTGGTTCTCCCACCATGAGCGACCAAGCTCTTCTTCGCTGCCCATCTCTTAAAATTGGTCCTGGACAGTCTGCTCGCTCCCACACTGCCGACGAATATATCGAACTACAAGAAATTGACAAAGGTATAGACACCTACATAGCCCTCCTCGACCAACTATCACTATGACACAACAACAAAAAAACCTCAAACTTTGGGATAAAGGCTATTCCGAAGACGAACGCATAGATAACTTTACCGTTGGGCAAGACCGAGTCCTCGACCTACACCTCGCGCCATTCGATGTCCTTGGCACCATGGCTCACATAACCATGCTTTGCTCTATCGGACTTCTCGAAAAAGACGAACTCGCAACTCTCCTTGTCGAGCTCAAAAAAATATATGCCACCACACAAGATGGCTCTTTCGTCATCGAAGATGATGTCGAAGACGTCCACTCACAAGTCGAGCTAATGCTCACACGTGCTCTTGGCGACATGGGCAAAAAAGTACATAGTGGACGCTCTCGCAACGACCAAGTCCTTCTCGACCTCAAGCTCTACATTCGCCACCAAATCGAAGACATCGCTCTACGCGTCAAGAAACTCTTCGATGCCTTGCAGTCGCAAAGCGAGAAGTACAAAGACGTCCTACTCCCTGGTTATACTCACCTCCAAGTGGCCATGCCATCGTCTTTCGGACTCTGGTTCGGTGCCTATGCCGAAAGTCTATCCGACGACATGCGTGTACTACTTGCTGCATGGGACGTAGCCAACCAAAACCCTCTTGGTGCTGCTGCAGGCTATGGCTCGTCGTTCCCTCTCAATCGTACTCTAACCACCCGCCTACTCGGCTTTGCCGATCTCGCCTACAACGTCGTTTATGCTCAAATGGGACGTGGCAAGACCGAGCGTCTCGTCTCCTTTGCGCTATCCTCCGTTGCCGAGACCATCGGACGTCTTGCCTACGACGGCTGCCTCTTTACAAGTCAAAACTTTGGCTTTATCCACTTGCCAAAGCAAATGACCACAGGCTCTAGCATAATGCCTCACAAGAAAAACCCCGATGTCTTCGAACTCATCAGAGCACACTGCAACAAGATTCAAGGTGCGCCCAATACCATCAGGCTCATTAGTTGCAACCTCCCTTCGGGCTACTTCCGCGACATGCAGATAATAAAAGAAGTCTTCATACCTCTCTTCGACGAAATGCGCGACTGTATCGACATCACCACCTATGCCATCGAAAACATCGAAGTGGAAAAAGACATAATGTCAGACCCTCGCTATAAATACGCTTTCAGTGTCGAAGAAGTCAATCGACGAACCCTTGCAGGCACTCCATTCCGCGATGCCTACCGACAAGTCGGTATCGAAATAGATAATGGGCATTTCGACTTCAATGGAACGCTCAACCACACACACGAAGGCTCAATCGGCAACCTCTGTAACGACCGCATTGCCAACAAAATGCAACAGGTTTTATCCGCCTTCTCTTTTGCCGATGTTCACAACGCTCTCGATAATCTGCTCCGTTAATCAAGTGCTATGCGTAGGTGCCATCTCTTCTTGTTGCTTGCTCTTCTCGTAGCTTCGGCGTGCTCTTCCAGTCATGCCGATGAGCATTTGCTCATCATCGACCTCAACCGCACCACCACGATTCCTCTTACTCTTCAGCGAGTTTCCACCACGCCAACCCCTGCACAAATCATCAGTGCAAACTCTTTTGGTGCCTATGTCGTCAATACCGACACCCTTTCGACCGACATCTATGTCGCCTCTTGGGACTCTCTCACATACATTCCACTTTTTATCCAGCGTGGCGTTAGTCAACGTGTCTGTGGCGTAATGCACAACGATAGTCTTACTCACGTCTCTTTTTCCGACCTCGAGACACAAACCCTTTCGCGTATAGAGGACATTAGGCGTCGGCTTGCCTTGCAAACCGACACCATACTTGCCCATTCCGACCTTCGCTCGCCTAAGACACGCGTCCTTGCTGCCGACACTCTTCTGTCTCTCCGACAAAGTTTCCGACGCGAAGCCCTCGAATGCCTTGCCGTCGCCGACACCTCTATTGTCGCCATTCCACTACTCCGACTACCCATTTTCGACCCCTCTGCCGACTTCGCAATCTACAAGCGTGTCGCCGAAAATCTCATAATCCGCCACCTTCGTAACGACCTCGTTGCACACTTCGTCGCCGATGTTCGCACACTCTCCGACACCCTATCAAAGAAAGAAAAACAATCCCTCTTACCACGAAAATGACTCACTTTCGTATGAAAAAATTGTTCATCCGTTTAGCCTCTGTCCTCGCCATTCTTCCCGCCCTTGTAGCATGCTCTTCCGAAGGCACTCCCTCTGTTGTCGAAGGCACTCTCGTAGGCTCTGATAATGTCAAAATATATCTCGAACAAAATAGTCTGTCGTCATCGCAGATAACCGATTCTGCCGTCGTTAAGCCCAACGGCTCTTTCCGTCTGCAAGGAGCCATTCAAACCGAACCCACATTCTACTCTCTCCGACTTTCCGACGGGCGTGCAATGACCGTTCTCCTCGATTCCGCACAGACGCTCCGCCTTTCGCTCGACGCTTCCGCACCACTTTTGGTCCGTGGCGCTCGTTTCGAAAATTCACCTCGTAACGAAAACCTCCAGAAAATACAAGTCGGTGCTTCCGACATACTCGCAGGTCTTAAAAATGGAGGCGCACCCGATTCGCTCCGACGAGTCATCGCCAACTACAAAGAAGACATCCGTCGACAAATCCTATCCGACCCTCAAAGTATGGTGGGCTACTATGCAGTCTTTCAGACCGTTATGGGCAGTCGGGTCTTCGATGTCATGAATCGCGACGACCAAAAAGTATTCTCCGCAGCTGCCACATCTCTGCGCATCGCCTATCCTCGTAGCGAACAAGTAAATCATCTTTGCGACTATATCCTCCAAGCTCGTGCGCAAGCTCGCGCCATTGCCCGACGCGACTCCCTTCTGCAAAGTGCAACCACGTCCAACTCTCCCGACCTCAATCTGCCTAATCGCGATGGGCAACAAGTGGCTCTGTCGTCCCTCCACGGCAAGAATGTCATCCTCTCGTTTTGGGCATCCGATAGCCGTGCCAGTCGTCAGATGAATGCCCAGCTTCGTAAACTCTACAAAAAATACCACGACAAAGGTCTCGAAATATATTCTGTCTCTTTCGACACCAGTCGTGTCCTTTGGGAAGAAGCCTCCGACCAAGATGGTATAACATGGCACAACGTCTGCGATCTCGCTGGTGCCATGGGCATAGCTTCGCGTGTCTACAACGTAACCCAAATCCCAGCTAACTACATTCTCTCGACCGATGGCACACTCATCGGTAAAGACCTCTTCGGTACTCGACTCGACGAAAAAATGTCCGAACTATTTAAGTAGGCGTGGGGCGGCAACAAAAAATATATTTCGCGTCCGACTTTCATCTCGGAGCACCCTACATCAGTAATCGACGTCAGCACGAAGAACGAATTGTCAGTTGGCTCCGTAGCATCGAAGATGATGCCACCGACCTATACCTCCTCGGCGATGTTTTCGACTATTGGTTTGAGTATAAGTCAGTTGTCCCTCGTGGCTACGTTCGCTTTCTCGGACAACTTGCCCACATGGTCGACCATGGTCTCGAACTACACATTTTTACAGGCAATCACGATGTTTGGATGTTCGACTACATGCACACAGAGTTGGGCGCAACCATTCACACAAGTGACTACCTATTTCGGGCTTTCGATCGACAGTTTCTCGTAGGTCATGGCGACAACTTGGGCTACGACAAACTATACTCTGCTCTTATGTGGTGCTTCCACAATAAGACCCTTCAGTGGTGCTACAAATGGCTACACCCCGACTTGGCCGACAAGATAGCCACCACGTGGAGCGCTCATAGTCGACAATCTCACGCTCGCCACCCCAGACCACTGTCTGTCGACACGGAATATCAAGTGCGCTTCGCCAAAGAACGCATTGCTGCCGCCCCTTCTGTCGACTACATTATCTTCGGACACCGACACGAAGTCCTCGATTATCCCATCCAACGTGCAGATGCCACCACACCCTCCCGTCTTCTCATTATTGGCGATTGGATAAAAAACTTTACCTATGCCGTCTTCGATGGCTCCGACATCCGAATAGAAAAATATAACCCCTGCTCAGTATGACCGACTACGCTCCTCTGCAATCCTCCTCGCGCAACGACATCGCCGTCGCTGCCTACGTCACGCCCATAGGTTGGATGTTGGCCATGATAGTTCGCGACATAAAAAACGATCGCTCCGATTTTACCACTTTCCACCTCCGACAATCTCTCGGACTTAGTCTGCTCGAAATCTTTTCCTACGTTCTCTTCTACTATCTTGTCGATGCTTGGCTTTTAGCACAGTTCGCCATAATTATCCTTTTCCTCTTTGCCGTCGTCGGCATCAACTCAGCTCGTGTCGGACGACGTCGCTATCAACCCTTCTTAGGTAAACTCTACCACAACCTCTTCACTTTCATATAAATCAACCTCAATGAACGAAACGGCATATACCGATAACCTCTTCGCCTACAATCGTATACCGACCGAACGTGTCAATGTCGGTAATATATCCATTGGTGCCGATGCTCCCATTCGCGTCCAATCTATGACCACGACCGACACCAACGATGTCACGGCCACAGCCGACCAGTCCGAACGCATAGTCCTTGCAGGAGGCGAACTCGTACGTTTCACCACACAAGGTGTCCGCGAAGCTCGTAGTGCTGGTCTTGTCAAGCAAGAACTACTCCGTCGTGGAGTCTCCACACCTATTGTCGCCGACGTTCATTTCTCGCCCACTGCCGCAATCACAGCCGCTGCTCTCGTCGATGCTGTTCGTATCAATCCAGGCAACTTCACTGGCGAAGCCAAAAAATTCGACTCCTCTGCCGACAATATGTCCGACAGTCAGTGGCACGATCTCCTAATCGAAAAACTTCGTCCACTTGTCAGCGAATGCATATCACACAACACTGCTCTCCGACTCGGCATTAACCACGGCTCACTCTCCGACCGTATAATGGCTCGCTACGGCGACACTCCACAAGGCATGGTCGCCTCTTGCACCGAATACCTCGATGCGCTCGAAGAACTTGGTTTCTTTCGCACCGTCATCAGTATCAAGAGTAGCAACACACGTGTCATGGTACACACTGTCCGTCTGCTCATCGCCACTCTTCGCTCTCGCTCTCGTGTCTACCCACTTCACCTTGGTGTAACCGAAGCTGGTAGCGATGCCGAAGGACGCATAAAGTCTGCCGCTGGCATTGGTGCACTTCTCGCCGACGGCATTGGCGACACCATTCGTGTATCACTTACCGAAGAGCCCGAAGCCGAAATACCCGTCGCACGCATGCTCGTCAGCCACGTCGATTCTTGGCACGGCGTTTCCGTACCGCATCTCTCCGACACGTCTGCCTATTCGCCCTACGCCTATCGCCGTCGACAATCGTCTTCCGTCGGCATGCTCGGTGGCTCCAACCCTCCCACGTTCCTCTCTTCGCTCGATGACCTTTCTGCCGATTCTGTACGCATCTTCACCCCACAGTCCGCTTCGCCAGCCATCGAAGTTCGTGCCGAAGTCTTACGCATGGAGGCTTCTGCCGACCATCGCCCCATTGTGGTCTGCTACAATAGCGACATCCGTAACTACGAAGCGTTTCAAGTCGTTGCCGCTGCCGACCTCGGACTACTCTTCATCGACGGACTCGTCGACGGACTCTATCTTGCCAATCCCAATCTGACTCATAGCCAGTTATCCAACTTTGCCGACATGCTCCTACAAGCCACTCGTGCTCGCTTCTCGCATGCCGAATTCATCTCTTGTCCGGGCTGCGGACGCACGCTCTACGATCTCCGAACCACCACTCGTACCATAAAACAACGCTTTGGACATCTCAAAGACATCAAAATTGGCATCATGGGTTGCATAGTCAATGGCATTGGCGAAATGGCCGACGCCGATTATGGCTATGTCGGCGCAGCGCGTGGCTCTGTCTCGCTCTATCGTGGCAAAACACTTATCGAACGCAACATACCTACCGAGCAAGCAATAGCACGCCTCGAACAAATAATTCGAGGCGATGGCAAATGGAAAGACCCTTTTTAATATTTAAATGCTTTTTTTTGTTTTTTGGCGCAAAAGTTGTTAATATTGAACTTCAAAAGCAATAGTATCTGAAAATGAGATTATCATTTCGAGCATTAGCAGTCGCTTTTATGTCCCTTGTCGGCTTGCAATCCACACTCGCCGAAGAACTCGTTGTCAAAGGAACATATCAAGGCGAAAATATATATGTCAAGAATCCGTTTGCTCCCTCTGGCGTTGGCTTCTGCGCCTACGAGGTTACTGTCAACGGTATGATTACCACCGACGAAATCAACTCTTCGGCTTTTGAAATAGACCTTTCTGTCTACGGCTTTGTCGTAGGCGATGAAGTAAACATCGTCATCCGCTATAAGGACGATTGCACCCCTATGGTCCTCAATGCCACAGCTTTGCAAGTCCAAAAGCCAGCTTCCTTTGAGTCTATATCCGTCAAAGATGGGTTGCTAAAGTTCACCACTGCAGGTGAGACAGGCTCCCTACCTTTCGTCATCGAACAATACCGTTGGAACAAATGGGTTAAGGTCGGCGAAGTTCGTGGCAAAGGACGCAATCAGGGTAATACCTACGAAGTGAAAGTGCGCACACACTCAGGTGCCAACAAGTTCCGTGTCCGCCAGTCCACTGCCAATCGTAAAGTGCAATCCTATTCCAAAGAAGCCGTTACCATAGTTGCCTCCGCTCCTATCAAATACAAAGCCACCAACGACGAAATTTCTTTCAGTGGCGAGACAATGTACGAGGTCTACGACCAGTTTGGTGGCATAGTCTTCAAAGGCTATGGCTCTTCCATCAACATCTCTACACTTACCAAAGGGAAGTATTATCTCAACTACGACAACTCGCAAGACGAATTCTTGAAACGATAGGAAAAGTCCTATTCGTCCCTCGCAATAAAATATTCAGAGGTTAGGAGTAGCTTTGTAGCTTTCCTAACTTTTTTGTATGAACCATCAATATCACAAACCATGAAAGGCATAGTTCTCGCAGGCGGAAGTGGCACTCGCCTCTATCCCATAACCAAGGGAGTCTCCAAACAATTGTTGCCCGTCTTCGACAAGCCCATGATATACTACCCCCTCTCCACTCTCATGCTTGCTGGCATTCGCGACATACTCGTCATCACCACTCCCCACGACTCTCAGTCGTTCAAACGACTGCTTGGCAATGGCTCCGACTTCGGCATCAACATCTCCTATGCCACCCAACCAACTCCCGGCGGACTCGCTCAAGCTTTCATCATTGGGCGCGACTTCGTAGGCTCCGACGACGTGTGCCTCGTCCTTGGCGACAACATATTCTATGGACAAAGTTTTTCTGTCATGCTTGCCTCTGCCGTCAAGTGTGTCGAGCAACGTCGCAAAGCATGTGTCTTTGGCTACTACGTCTCCGACCCCGAACGCTACGGAGTCGCTGAGTTCGACAGTATGGGTCGCGTAGTCTCTATCGAAGAAAAGCCCACTCACCCAAAGTCTAACTATGCCGTAACAGGTCTCTATTTCTACCCCAACGATGTCTTGAATATAGCCGCCAATATCAAGCCCTCGGCTCGTGGCGAACTCGAGATAACAACCGTCAACGAAGACTATCTCCGACAGGGTCGTCTCGAACTTCAAAAGTTTGGACGTGGTTTTGCTTGGCTCGATACCGGTACGCACGACTCCCTTAGCGAAGCCTCTACATTCATAGAAGTCATCGAAAAGCGTCAGGGGCTTAAAGTTGCTTGTCTCGAAGAAATAGCCTACTCACAAGGGTGGTTCACTCGCGACCAACTCAAGTCTCTTGCCGAACCCATGAAAAACAACGACTACGGCAAGTATCTCATCAAGCTCAGCATGCAGGACGAAGACTAATACTCACAACCATTTCTGAAATGAACGTCATCAAAACACATATCGAAGGAGTATCCATATTAGAACCCAAAATTTGGGGCGACGACCGAGGCTATTTTTTTGAGTCATATTCAAAACGAGACTTCGATAGCCAAGTCCGTATAGTCGATTTTGTACAAGACAATCAAAGTAAATCTTCGCAAGGGGTCCTTCGAGGTCTGCATTTCCAGTGTCCACCCTTTGCACAAAGCAAGCTTGTACGCGTCGTCGTTGGCACAGTCCTCGACGTCGCTGTCGACATTCGGCGTGGTAGCCCCACCTATGGCAAGCACGTTGCAGTCGAGCTTTCTGCCGAAAATCAACGCATGCTCTTTATGGAACGTGGTTTTGCTCACGGTTTTGCTGTCCTCAGCCCTACCGCCATTTTCCAATATAAGTGCGACAACTTCTACCACCCCGAAGCCGAAGGAGCCATCGCTTTCGACGACCCTGCACTCGCAATCGATTGGCGAATACCAATAGCCAATGCCATTCTCTCCGAAAAAGACAAACATCACCCACTCCTTGCCAACATTCAGTCGCCATTCGTCTATGGTGATAATCTATATTAGTCGATGTCTGTTCAGAAAATACTTCTCTTTGGTGCCACAGGCATGCTTGGTCGTGCAGTCCGAAAACACTTTCTTGCGCTCAATGATAGAGTTTGTCTCATAAGCCTTGGCTCAGCCGATTGCGACATCACGTCAGCCTCTGCCGTCGGTCAATGCATAGCCACCCACCGGCCCGACATCGTCGTAAACTGCGCCGCCTACACAGCAGTCGATAAGGCCGAGAGCGAACCCGAAAAAGCCGACTTGCTCAACAACGTTGCAGTTGCCAACATTGCTCTTGCAACTCGCAGTGTCGGTGCTCTGCTTATTCACATTTCAACCGACTACGTTTTTGATGGCACTGCCAATAGTCCCATTGCCGAAGACTCTCCCGTCAACCCACTGAGCGTCTACGGACAAACCAAGCTTCGCGGCGAAGAAGCCATTCGCCACTCTGGCTGCCGACACATCATATTGCGTGTTCAGTGGCTCTACTCCAATGCTGGCAAAAACTTCTACATTACTATGCTTCGCCTATTCTTCTCTAAAAAGCAGATAGGTGTAGTTGCCGACCAATTTGGCACACCCACTTGGGTCGAAAATCTTGCTCGCGTTATAACTACAATTGCCACGTCCGACACCACTGGGCGCGAAGGAACATATCATTTTTCCGATGATGGACAATGTTCTTGGCACGAATTTGCCACTCATATAGCCACAGTCTCTGGTGCAGCTTGCGTGGTTAATGCCATCCCTACGTCTTCCTACCCCACACCTGCTGTCCGACCAGCCTATTCTGTACTCTCGAAAGAAAAAATATATCGTACTTTCCCGCAGCTGCCACCAGCTGTCAGGTGGCAAGATGCTCTCGTTTCTTGTTATGCCAATTTTCTTCGAGCCGTCGAACAAGCGCGTCAAGATACCATTTAGAGCAGTTCTTCACGATATTCAGTCGAGGGATACGATATTAGTTTCGCGTCCCTCGACTTTTATGTTGCACGACATAATAAACACATGTTAACATTTGTGGTTAATTTACGTAAATTAGCCAAGTAGCAAAGAAATGGCTCTTTGCAAACTTTCTACCAAGTGTTACAAACCAAACTCTTACAATAACTATGTCAGAATCACTATTTTGGCTCGTGCCCGTGAGTTCTGTTGTCGCTCTCCTTTTCGCATGGATATTCTATCGCGATATGATGAAAAGTAGCGAAGGAACCGACCGTATGCGCGAGATTGCAAGCTATGTCCGTCAGGGTGCTATGGCCTATTTGCGCCGACAATATGGCGTCGTAATCAAAGTGTTCATTGTTCTTGCCATTGTTCTTGCCATTTTGGCATTCATGGGAGTCCAGAATCCATTCGTACCCGTGGCATTCCTCACAGGTGGTTTCTTCTCGGGTCTCTGCGGCTATCTCGGCATGAAGACGGCCACCAACGCCTCTGCTCGCACAGCCTGTGGTGCCACCAAGAGCCTCAACTCAGGTCTTAAAATAGCTTTCCGCTCAGGTGCAGTCATGGGTCTTGTCGTCGTGGGCTTCGGTCTGCTCGATATAGCTCTGTGGTTCTGGCTACTCAACGACGTTGTTTTTTCTGTTGCCAATATGGCAAATGGTCTCGACTTCTGTGGACTGACATTTGTACACCCCGGCACAGACGAACACCAGAAAATGATTGAGATAACCGCAACCATGCTTACCTTTGGCATGGGTGCTTCCACTCAAGCTCTCTTTGCTCGTGTCGGTGGTGGCATATTCACCAAAGCAGCCGACGTCGGTGCCGACCTCGTTGGCAAAGTCGAAGCCGGAATCCCCGAAGACGACCCACGTAACCCTGCCACCATTGCCGACAACGTTGGCGACAACGTTGGCGACGTTGCAGGTATGGGTGCCGACCTCTACGAAAGTTTCTGTGGTTCAGTGCTCTCAACGGCTGCTCTCGGAGCCGCCATTCCAGCCCTTTCCGATAGCAACCAGCTAAAGATGGTCATTGCGCCCATGCTTGTTGCTGCCATTGGCACTCTGCTGTCGGTTGTAGGCATCTATGCTGTTCGCACCAAAGAAGGTGCTTCACAAAAAAATCTGCTCAATGCCCTATTGCTCGGCACGGGCGGTGCTTCAGCTCTCATTCTCGTGGCCGTTGCGCTAATGGCTTGGGCTGGCTGGATTAGCTGGGGCATATTTGGTTCCGTTGTCGCAGGCTTGCTCTCTGGTGTCATCATTGGTCAGGGTACAGAATACTATACCTCCGATGAATATAAACCCACCAAGGGCATCGCTAGTCAGACGCAACAAGGCTATGCCACCACCATCATCGAAGGCATCGCCGTCGGTATGTATTCCACGTGGCTACCAGTCGTTGTCGTTGCTGCTGCCATCATTGCAGCCTTTGGCTTTGCAGGTGGTTTCGCAGGCGAAGCACACTCGTTTGCCTATGGCGTCTACGGCATTGGCTTCGCTGCCGTCGGCATGCTCTCCACTCTTGGCGTAACGCTTGCCACAGACGCCTTCGGACCCATTGCCGACAACGCAGGCGGTAATGCCGAGATGAGTGGACTACCCGAAGAAGTCCGTCGTCGCACCGACGCACTCGATAGTCTTGGCAATACCACAGCTGCCACAGGCAAAGGCTTTGCCATCGGCTCTGCCGCACTCACTGCCATGGCTCTTCTCGCAGCCTATATGGAAGAAATTCGCATGTGGCTTGGTAGGCTCGCCACCAAGGCCGACGGCATACACCAAATAGGCGACACTTTGTTTAGCACCGACGGCCGCGATGGCACCATCAAGATTGCCGAAGCCACCATGCGCGACTTCGTCTCAGCCTTCGACCTCTCGCTCTTCAACCCCATGTTACTCGGTGGTCTCTTCATAGGTGCCATGATGGCATTCCTCTTCTGTGCCATGAGCATGAAAGCCGTCGGGCGTGCTGCCTCTAAGATGGTCGACGAAGTCCGTCGTCAGTTCCGCGAAATAAAAGGTATCATGGATGGTACTGGCACACCCGACTATGCACGCTGTGTCGAAATATCGACCAAAGGTGCTCAACACGAAATGGTCGTTCCGTCTCTCCTTGCCATCATAGTCCCCATCGCCGTAGGTCTCATCTTTGGAGTGCCCGGTGTAGTCGGTCTGCTCGGTGGTGGTCTGACTGCTGGTTTCACGCTTGCCGTCATGCTCAACAATGCTGGTGGCGCATGGGACAATGCCAAGAAGTATATCGAAAAAGGTAACTATGGTGGCAAGGGTAGCGATTGTCATAAGGCAGCCGTTGTCGGCGACACCGTCGGCGACCCATTCAAAGACACATCAGGACCCAGCCTCAACATTCTCATCAAGCTCATGTCTATGGTCTCTGTCGTAATGGCTGGTCTTACCATTACATACTCTCTACTCGGCTAATTCTCAAAGTTTTTTATGCTCGCACAGCCCTTGTCGCATGTCGGCAAGGGCTGTGCGCTGTGCTTTTGTCAAAATAATCTTATGATTTTCCTACCTTTGTGGCGTATTGCTTTGGGGCAAATCAATCTATGCAGTGGTCAAACCTCTCTTCGATATGTGTTTTATTATATTTATTATTTTCTTGTTATATCTCTTGTCCAAGATATTCTTCTTTTTATGTTAAGCCGATAAGGTGTTCTCACCTCCTCAACCCATACCCCTGCCTATACTTTTCGTCCTTGTCTTCGTCGAGTATGTTCAAATAGCTATTGTAGCGCGACACTGCAATCTCGCCCTCTTCCACCGCCATGCGCACAGCACACCCAGGCTCGTGCGTATGTGTGCAGTTCGGATACCTACATTCGCTCAGCCGATTAAAAAATTCTGTAAAATAGTGTGCCACTTCGCTGTGTGGAATGTCGAATATACCAAAACCTCTCACGCCCGGAGTGTCTATAATGTCGCCACCAATGCTAAGTGGGTGCATCGTGGCAAACGTCGTCGTGTGTTTGCCCGTATCGTTCTGCACGCTTATTTCGTCAGTTCGCAGGTTCAGATTTGGCTCCAATGCGTTTATAATGGTCGATTTACCAACACCCGAATTGCCCGAAATGACCGTTGTCTTGCCCTTCAATATTTCCGATAGTGTGTCAATCCCTTCTCTTTTCGTGGCCGAGAGTCGCACCGTCTTGTAGCCAATTTTTGTGTATAGGCTTTCCAACTCTTCAAGCTCTCGTTGCGTCTCGTCGTCATACAAGTCTGTTTTGTTAAAAGCTATTATCGTCCTTACGCCAAAAGCTTCTGCCGACACAAGAAAACGGTCTATGAAAACCGTCGACGTCTCGGGGTGTGCCAATGTCGCCACCAGCAAAGCTTGGTCAATATTAGCTGCTATGACGTGAGCTTGCTTGCTTAGGTTTGTACTTCGCCTCACAATGCAGTTGCGCCTATCGACAACCTCCACAATTGCGTGTGTCTGCCCGTCGTCGGTGTCAATTTGCACTCTGTCGCCCACCGCCACTGGGTTTGTCGTACTCGTCTTGCTAAGGCGCATCTTGCCCCTTAGCTTACACTCTATGTAGTCGCCTGTGTCTGTGCGCACCACGTATGCACCACCCGTCGAGCGCACCACCGTGCCATATCTCTTGTCGTTTGTCATCATTTGCGTCAGTTCACTATCAGTCCGTCGCACATCCTTATGCGCCTGTCGCAACGCTCTGCCATGTGCTCGTCGTGCGTAACAATTACAAACGTCTGCCCGAAATAGTCTCGAAGCGATCGGAATAGGCTCTGTAGCTCTGCCGCATTGTGCGAATCCAAATTGCCCGATGGCTCATCGGCAAAAATCACCGAGGGTGAATTTGATAGTGCACGTGCAATAGCCACGCGTTGTTTCTCGCCACCGCTCATTTCCGATGGCTTGTGCTCTGACCTGTCTGTCAGACCTAAGAATGTCAGCAATTCTTCTGCACGCTTAGAAGCCTCTTTCTTGCCATGTCCACCAATCAGCATTGGCAACATGACGTTTTCGCGTGCTGTAAACTCAGGTAGCAACTGATGAAACTGAAACACGAATCCGAGGTGCAGGTTTCTAAACTTAGACAATTCCATGTCGCTCATTTTCGTTACATCAACTCCATTGATTATTACCTGTCCATCGTCAGGCGTATCGAGTGTACCAATAATCTGAATCAGAGTGGTCTTCCCTGCCCCACTTGGTCCAACAACACTAACGATTTCCCCCTTTCCTATGTTGAGGTCAATACCTTTGAGCACCTTAAGTTTACCAAAACTCTTGGTTATGTTTCTTGCTTCAATCATGTTGACGGTCAGTTTTTTTCAATTTAAATGGTTCTTGTTTGAAATTTTGACATCCACTGCGTGATTCCCGGTACGACATAGTCGTCTTGAGAATGAGGGTCGGTGAATGTAACCTGATTGTTGTCGGTGTCTCCTTGTTGATCAGGCACAATTATCATCAAGCTGTTCTTGGAGAAAAACTTCTCAATCGGTTCTTGAAGTTTTCTGAAACTTGCCTGGTGACTTGCCGTTCCTTGTCTTGCCATAACAATTACGAGCAAGTGGTCGGGGTTTACTTCGTCTTTAAGTTGATCCAGCCCATCCCTCATGTCAAACTCTTCATAATCGACCGTGAGTTTTGAATAATAGGCTTTTACATAATTCATAATAATGTTGCAGGTCTTCTCAGTTGCATGAAAAGCCAACTGGCATTTCAAGCACTGTGACATCCTACATATTCTCTCGAGCCACCTATAGAATCCAGCCTCATGTTCAGCATTCTCGGGAACAGCCACTACAATTTGTCTTATGTTGTTGAAATCCTTAACCGTATATTTGACAATGGTGATTTGCCTCATTAGACCGCCGATAAGTGCCTTTCCAAAAAGTCCGAGGAAAGAAGTGTCATCTGCTCGTCTTGTATGTAGGCCCATTATGACCTCTGATGCATCGTTTTCCCTAAACGCATGAATGGTAGCATTGGCAAAATTGACACCCAACCTGAGTTGAGTCTGCACAGGCAAATTGGCAGCCGAGCACAATTTCTTGGCTGCTTCCAGATATGCCTTTCCCTCCATCATCTTTTTCTTGCTCTCGTCATTGTCGTTTACCACGTTCAGACAAATAATTCCCCTCTTCAGTTTCTCATTTCTCATCAACAAGGCAGTACCGACCAACCACTTGATGGAATCCTCATTATTGATAGTAACGAGAATTTTCTCGTCGTCGTTCTTAGGTCTCTCGTTATGTAAATTATCGATATTTTCCGTCTTGAGTTGCCTTGCAGCCTTTTCGGTTGCTATAGAGCCGATGAGACATGAAAATAGAATCATCGCCACAACTCCGTCGAGCACATCATTGCTCATGAGTGGGGTTCCGTCGGGATAGACAAGCGTCGTTCCAACCATCACCATCGCCAGTGCACCGGCAGCATGTGCCTCGGATAGCCCAAACATCATCAGTCCGCTTGCCTTGCTAAGCTTTAGCATTCTCCTTGAGAGCCATGCCGCAACATATTTTGACAATGTAGATGCAAGGACAATGACCGCCACCACTCCAATGACCGCCTTGTTTGTGAATATTGGGCGAACATTCACCAACATACCCACTCCTATCAGGAAAAATGGTATGAAAATTGCATTTCCCACAAACTCCACCCTATTCATAAGTGGCCCATTATGAGGAATATATCTATTAAATACGAGTCCCGCAAAGAAAGCTCCGAGGATTCCCTCGAATCCGGCAATGTCAGCCACTGTTGCTGCAACATAAATCATAGCAAGCACAAAGATGAAATGCAAGATAGGCTCAGACACTTTCTTGAAGAAAAACCTTATGACACGCGGCATGACTAAAGTGACGAAGGCAATTAAGAATGCGAATTTGGCAAAAATCCACAGCCAAAATTTCCACCCTATATCCTCTCCCTTGAAACTTGCAGCAATGAGTGCCAGCGTGATGAGTGCAAAAATCAGTGCAATCATGGTAGCCACCACCGATACCATGACACTCTTTTGACGATTGAGTTGGTATCTGCTTACAATAGGATATGCCACAAGAGTGTGAGAGGCAAAGATACAGGCGAGCAGCAATGCAGCCAGATGAGAATATTGTAGAATGTAAAGTCCTGTGAAATATCCAGTGGCAAATGGTATCAATGCCGTCATGGCTCCAAATATTCCACCTGGCTTACGGCTTTCCTTCATTCCGGCAAGATCCATTTCCAGTCCGGCAAGGAACATGATATAGTATATACCCACTTGTCCAAACAGCCTGAAACTATCGTCACGCTCGAGTATTCCCAGCCCGTTTTCTCCTATGATTACTCCAGAAATAATCAATCCCACAATATGTGGTATTCTAATCTTGGAGAAGAGAATAGGCGCAAAAAGGATAATGGCCAACACAATGGAGAACACTCCAGTGGGATTGCTCACAGGCAGTTCAAGATATTGGGTGATTGAGTCCATTGTGATTATTTTGTTGGATGTGTTTCAAAACATCCATTTTTGTTGTCGAAAAGTGGTTTTAAGAGTAAAAAAGTCATAAATTTGCTGCAAAGTTAATGAAAAAGTCGCAAATTTGTCGTAAAACTCGTAATTAATTCATAATTTTGCATAAAAAACATAGAATTCGCATTTAAATTCAA
>CALAVC010000163.1 GCA_937892095.1 uncultured Bacteroidales bacterium
GTTTGGTGCTCTCAGCATTGAGGCGCACGAGGCCTTGGCTATTGCCATGAATAGGCTTGGGACGCGTAGCAACACTGGCGAAGGTGGCGAAGACAATGCGCGCTACCATTCGTCGGTCGATGGCGTGAGCCTCAGTAGCAAGACGAAGCAGGTGGCAAGTGGCCGATTTGGCGTTACGGCCGAATATTTGGTCAATGCCGAAGAAATTCAAATAAAGGTGGCGCAGGGTGCCAAGCCTGGTGAAGGTGGACAGTTGCCGGGTTTCAAGGTCAACGACATCATTGCTAAGACGCGAAATGCCATTGCGGGCATTTCGCTCATCTCGCCACCTCCACATCACGACATATATTCTATCGAAGATTTGGCGCAACTGATTTTCGACCTTAAAAACATCAATCCATCAGCGGCTGTCAGTGTGAAACTTGTAGCCGAGAGTGGGGTAGGGACCATTGCTGCAGGTGTCGCCAAGGCCAAGGCCGACCTCATTGTCATAAGTGGTGCCGAGGGTGGTACGGGTGCTTCGCCAGCATCGAGCATGAGATTTGCTGGCATATCGCCCGAGATAGGTCTTGCCGAAACTCAGCAAACGCTCGTACTCAATGGGCTACGTAGTCAGGTGCGACTGCAGACCGATGGACAGCTGAAGACTGCTCGCGACGTCATCATTATGGCAATGCTTGGTGCCGATGAGTTTTCGTTTGGCACGTTGCCACTCATCGTGTTGGGTTGCGTCATGATGCGCAAGTGTAATACAAATACTTGTCCTATGGGTGTGGCCACGCAAGACGAACGACTTCGCGCACGTTTTATGGGGCATGCCGACTATGTAGTTAACTTCTTCACCTTCCTTGCTCAGCATGTCCGCGAATATCTTAGCCAACTCGGTGTCCGTCGTCTGAAAGACATCATTGGACGAACAGACCTCATTGAGCTACATACTGCCGATTGTGCGTCAAAGCAAGGGACGCTCGACTTTTCACGTCTGCTTTTTTCTGTCCCAACCGACAAGCCTCTCTATTGGGATCGTGGACATTTTAGCAAAGTAGATGGTGTGAAAGATGAAGAGATAATACGAGCTGCTGAACGTGCCATCGACAAGAAAGAGGAGATAAGCCTCGATTATGCCATTCGTAACACAGACCGTGCAGTTGGCACAATGCTTTCGGGAGTCATTGCCAAGCGATATGGCGAGGCTGGTTTGCCCGACTCTACAATCGACATAAAGTTCAAGGGATCGGCAGGTCAGTCGTTTGGTGCTTTTGCAGTCCGTGGACTGAACTTGCGACTTGAAGGAGAAGCCAATGATTATTTTGGCAAGGGGCTGTCGGGTGGTCGCATAAGCATCTTGCCGCCTGCACGATATAGTCAAGACTTTCGGGCCGAAGACAACATCATTGCTGGCAATACGGGACTCTACGGAGCAACGGCAGGCGAATTGTATGTCAATGGTAGGGTAGGGGAACGCTTTGCTGTGCGCAACTCTGGTGCCATTGCTGTTGTCGAAGGTGCGGGTGACCATTGCTGTGAATACATGACTGGCGGACGCGTGGTCGTTCTTGGGCCGACGGGTCGAAACTTTGCTGCTGGCATGTCGGGCGGCGTGGCCTACGTCTACGACGCTTTGCACACTTTCGACTACTTCTGCAACATGGACATGGTAGAACTTAGCCTTGTCGAAGACACTGTCAGTCGTAAAGAACTCTTGGAGCTAATCCGCCAACACTATTTGCATACGGGCTCGATACTTGCAGGACGTATGCTCGACGATTGGAACCGCTATGTCGGGAACTTCATTCAGGTGGTGCCTATCGAATATAAACGTGTCCTACAAGAGGAACAGATGAAAAAATTGAAAGAGAAAATAGACGCGGTAAGCCGTGATTATTAATAGTTAAAGAGACAAAAATATGGGAAATCCTAAAGCATTTCTGACCGTCCCTCGCAAGGATTCCGGATATCGTCCCGTGAATGACCGCATCCACGACTTCAGCGAGGTTGAACAGACGTTGAACACCAAAGACCGGCAGGAGCAGGCCTCTCGCTGCATGGATTGTGGAGTACCATTCTGCCACTGGGCTTGTCCTCTTGGCAACAAAGACCCCGAATGGAATGACGCACTCTATCACGGAGATTGGGAAACGGCCTACAAACTACTGAAGAAAACCAATCCCTTCCCCGAGTTCACTGGTCGAGTTTGTCCTGCTCTGTGTGAGAAGGCATGCGTTCTATATCTCACCACAGGAGAAGCCGTAACCAACCGTGAGAATGAAAACGCCATTGCAGAGCGTGCTTACCAGGAGGGGTATGTAACTATCGAGCATCCTGAGCGGAACGGTAAACGAGTGGCAATCATCGGTAGTGGCCCATCTGGACTTTCAGCCGCCAACTCCCTCAACTACATGGGCTACAGTGTTACCGTATTCGAGAGAAGCGACCGTGCCGGCGGGCTGCTGCGGT
>CALAVC010000164.1 GCA_937892095.1 uncultured Bacteroidales bacterium
TAATGGCGGTCATCATGCTCATGTTTAGGGTGCGTACGATGACCCAGAGCAAGAGGAACGCAAGAATGCTCATGACAATGTTTGCTGCCATGGTGCCACGTATGAACCGATAGATAAAGTAGAGCACGTAGGCACAGAGCAAGATGTCGATGATGTCGACAATATGTATTTCGAGGAATGAAAACATTACTTAGGCATGGTGGACTGCAAAGTTTGCACAATCTTTATTGCCTCGACACATTGACGGACATCGTGAACACGCAGTATGTCGGCACCAGCGAGCAAAGCTATTGTGTTCAAGACTGTGGTGCCATTAATGGCTTCTTCGGGAGTTGTGTCTAATAGTTTGTATATCATAGACTTGCGCGAGATGCCTACCAAGATGGGACAGTTGAGTGCTTTGAATTTATGGAGGCTTGCAAGGAGTGTATAGTTATCTACAAGACTTTTGCCAAAGCCAAAACCGGGATCTACTATGATGTCCCCTACCCCACTTTGATGCAGTATATCAATTTGAGCACTTAAATCTTTTAAGACACTATCGGTCACACAGCCATCGTATTGTGGTGCGATTTGCATTGTGTTGGGTGTTCCTTGTATGTGTGTGAGTACGTATGGCACACGAAGTTGCGACAAAATAGGGAACATTTGATTGTCGGCAGCACCTCCGGAAATGTCGTTTATAATGGCTACGCCAAGCGATATTGCCTTTTGAGCTACGGAGGACCTAAAGGTGTCGACAGAAAGTATGGCTTGAGGGAAATGATTGACTATCTGAATAATATTTTTTTCGAGACGTTGCCATTCCGTATTTTCATCGACGCTTTCGGAGCCAGGGCGTGTAGAACAAGCTCCGATGTCGATAATGTCGGCTCCTTCGGATAGCATTTGCTCTACGCGATGTAGCACTTTAGAGACGTTGTCATAACGTCCGCCATCGTAGAAAGAATCGGGCGTTAGGTTGAGTATGCCCATTACGAGTGGGCGGTCGAAGGCAATCAACTGACGATTTATGTTGAGTGTGTGGTGCATTATGGGCGAAAGAAAGTAAAGTTCACTTTGCCGTAGGTGCGTGCTTGCCAAAGGTTGGGGTGTGTGGCAAAACGCCCTGTATTAGAATGTTCGAGGACGAAGAATCCGTCGGCTGACAATAAGCCTTTTTGTATGATATTGTCGGGCAGTGAGTCGACTTCGGGCAAACTATATGGGGGATCGGCAAAAATGATGTCGTATTTTTCTTGTGTATGTGTGATATATTGGAGTGCATCGGCACGCAAACAACGTGCACAATTGCTAATATTGAAATCAGCGATTGTCTTGGCGATAAAACGTTGATTACGAGGGTCTTTTTCGATGCAAGTGATGTTGGTACAGCCACGACTTGCAAACTCGTAGGTTATTCCACCAGAGCCACCGAATAGGTCGAGCACTTTTACTTCGTCAAAATTGACAAAGTTGCAAAGGATATTGAAGAGGTTTTCTTTGGCGAAATCGGTTGTCGGACGAGCTTCGAAAGACTCTGGAGGAGAGAATCGACGTCCTTTGAGTGTTCCACTGACTACACGCATAATGGTATGAGGAATAGAGTGTGATGCTTATGGATATTGTGTGGCAAGGTGAACTCGTAGTTGAAGAATGAAGGCGACTGCGCAGGCGTAACATTTCCGACGAAACGTGAGAGTTCTTTGCAAATTGGATTGTTTTCTGCTACGTCTCCACTGTAGACAATAGATGTTTGATGGTGTTCAAAGCCTATTTGAGAGAGAGCAAAAAGGGTAATATAGACATAGTCGGCCACGGATTTGCAATAATATTTGTTGCAAAGTCGAAGTTCGTTGCGTTTGGCGGCAACCATAATCATGCTATCATCGGTAAAAACCAGATTGACTATTTCGTCTTTCTTGTCGTCGGAGCGCTTAAGGAGCAGAGAAGAGACGAGGGGTGTGGTGCGATGAAGTATGACAACGCCCGGAAACTGCGTGCGAAGGAAGTAGTATAGAAAGTTTGGTATGGCAAAGACACAAGTGGCACTTGCAAGTTCAATGTGGTTATGAATTATGCGGTCGTCAGAGTGTATGTTAATGCCGAGAAGGGCCAAGACTTCATTTGCCCGCTTTTCGTCGAAAAGAGATGTGGGCATAAGCGTGAAGGCTGGGCTGTCTATACTTACAATTACTTTGCGATATTTGTAGCCAAAGGGTTTGTGCGTGAGCATATACTCTTCGTGCTTGGCAAAGTTTGGGTCGGGCACACTAAAGTTGACAGAGGTGAGGAGTAGATAAGTGTTGGTAACAGGGTCTTGAATGGAAAAAGAAAGTCCATCCAGACAAAGCTGGACGGACAAATAATATGATTCGGTTAGCCCCCAATCGAACTTTGGCGAGAGAGCAGACGACTCCGTAGACATGTTTACGGAAGCGAGCGTACTCTTACTCCCAATTGCCAGCATTGTTGTTGGCTTCCTCGAGCGAACCGACTTTGAGACCTGGATAGCGGTCGAGTTGTTTGGCTTCGTTGTCGAGGTTAATGCGTTGCTGCTCGTCAAGACCACGGAGATAGACCTTATTGAGGACCTTGGCTTCGAACACAGGGATTACGAGACCAGAGCCTGTTGTGAGCGCAGCGGCACCGAGTTCGAACTCTTCACCTTCGACATAGGGAACTTTGCGCATTAGTTCGGGGTCAATTTTCTTGCAGATGGAATCTTTTACAGAAACGTACATTGTGTCACGCTTGATGATTCCAAGCTTGAGTGCTTCTTTTTCGGTCATGCCAGCCTGAAGCATGCTGTCGGTAAGGGTACCTTCCATCTTGAGGACTTTGAGGTTGCCATTTTTGACAAAATCGATGAGCGTGTCGAAGCTTCCAGTGTATTTGTTGTTTATGGTCTTGTAGGCCACTTGCGCATCGCGAATGAGTTTGAGGCGCTCTACAACTGCATTTTTGCGTTTGTTGAATTGCTCTTGGTAAACAATTGGTTCGTTGATGCTTTGGTATATCTTATAGCCTAACAATAAGACAACGCATAGCAAAGCAAGTTTCAAGATAAGACCTGTTGTACTTTTCATTTTTGTATGAGTTCTATTTTGGATGTGTAATATCTGTATTGCACGCAATACGATAGTCTATGCAAATTTATAAATTTTCATTTGTTTAGATTATTAATATATTTTTTTTTGAACGAAATAGATGATTTGTTAACGTAAAAGTCTTCGCCATTGAGGTTCAGACGATAAGAAAATACTTCAAAAGTAGCTCGAAGACGAAGCAACAGAAGCTGTATGGTCAGCCGACAGGAACAGAGCAAGACAAATGGACGTAGAGATAACGTCTATTGAACCAATAACAGACAACGAAGAAAAATGCTAACTTAGTGCCAAACAATGGAGCGAATTAGGTTAGATAAATACGAAAACAGTTGTTCCGCAAGATATATAGCAGCGGCACTTGTGGTTACAATAGCTTTCATTCTAAGCATAATCGCTTGCTCGCAAATCATATAAAACGACTCAAAAACATTAGGCTATGACACGTTCAAAAAAAGATATACCGCAAGCGGTATTAAATAAAGCAAGAGAACTTTTGTCTTCTTATGATTGTGAAGTTCAAATGATAGGTGTATACGAACAAAAAGAAGTGTATATCATAAACTTCCACGAAGATGTTACCATTGGTTTGCCAGAAGTATATCTATGGGACGGCAAGAATTGCAAAACAATTTGCGCTCCTGATTCTTTCCATATTTTGAAAAGTCTTGAAGGAACTATTTATTAACCTTATACACTATATCGTAATATTTTACGTTAAATAGAGCGTTATCTACTCGCATAATTCCCCTAATTTCATTTGTAAGTTTGGTTTCTGCTTCGCTTATCCAATAGTCTAAATCTGCTTTATAATCTATTTGTTGGTCTATTAACTCTAACGTTTTATCACTATTTCGTCTAAGCAGTGTTGAATGCCCTTTGCCACTTCGCCAGCCAACATTCCATTCGTAGATACCCTCTTCTTTTGTGTTTTCATCGATAAATTCTTTATATCGTTTTTTTGTCATTCTAACGTAATTCTTATTCTGCATCCACTTTTTTTAAAGAGGTGTGTTT
>CALAVC010000165.1 GCA_937892095.1 uncultured Bacteroidales bacterium
TACGTTTAAGCACAGAACTTACAGGTAGAATTCACCTGGTTGCGGATACGCATAATCAGAAATAAAAACAAATTTTGTTTTTAAAGTTGTAATTAAATGGTTTTTAAACAATTAACATTTAACTTTGTAGAAAATCAGGAATGTATGGAGCCAGCAGAAGCAGTTACCCTAAGAGAGCAGATAAACGAAAGATTTCGTACGGCAGTATATTATTTGTTGGAGAATAAGTATGCAAGAAATAAAAACGAGATAATGACCAATCTTGGTCTGTATTTGGGTAGGCTATCGCTGTTGCTTGAACGCAAAGCAAATGTGTCGACTGATAATTTATGTAGCCTTTCGAGGGCGTATGGTGTATCGACAGACTATTTGTTGCTTGGCGTGGGACCTATTGTTAAGAGCGACAATGGTAGTGAGATGACGTATGGGGACAATAGACCTAATTTAGTAGAGCGGAAAGGCTTTTTGCCTTTGATACCTATCACGGCAATTGCAGGATTTAATGGTGTCGACGCAAATGGCGTAAGGTTCGAGGATTGCGTTAATTATTATGTGCCAGAATTTGCCGATGCTGGGGCTGATTTTTTAATCAGGATAAAGGGAAGTTCTATGGTGCCGACTTATATTAGCGGTGACCTTGTAGCATGTCAGCGAGCGAATACGAATATGTGGCTTGATTATGGCGAGGTGTATATTGTTGATAGTCAGCAAGGAGCAATGCTTAAAAGAATATTCCAAGACATAGAAGATGAATCTATTCTCATCTGCAAGAGTGATAATACGGACGTTGCTCCGTTCAAGATACGCAAGAATGAGATACGTAGTCTATCGAAAGTTTTGGGAGTAATACGAAGTGCATAAAATATAATTCTCCTTATGGAAGATTTTTTTAAAATATTATCAAAAGAACAAAAAGCAGACGGTACGTACGTCTACAAATTGGTGCTTAATAAAGAGCACAAAGTATTTAAAGGTCATTTCCCGGGAAAACCAGTTACTCCGGGCATTATGTCGATAATGACTGTAAGAGAGTGTGTGGAAGATGCTCTATCGATTGGTGCTACGCGCTTGGCGAGCATTAAAGATGCAGTGTATTTTGCCCCCATAATACCAGACGGAACAGCGCTAAAAGTGAGTTTTACAGTGGACGAAAACTTGAATGTTCAAGCTAAAATAGATAACGAAAAAGAAGAAACACTGACACGCATACGTGCCACGCTTTGTAGACAATAGTGGCTCAGAAGCCATAATAAAACTAAAAAAATTCGAGCGAAAAACAGAGAATATATATGCCATCGTATGGACTGACGGATATTCAGAAGTTGAGTACGATGGTATTGTATTTTCGTGCGGTGAAATGACGGAAAAAGAAATATTTGAAATTGTACGAAATGTAAGAGACGGGAATAATGAGGTTTTAGTTGGTTCAGATGGGACGAGTATTTCACGTCTGACAAACGCACTATATAGGATTGAGACACTAACAAAAATAGATGATGCAAAGGGGTGCATTAGGTATTTGCCTACAAATATATATGAGGAGATAGGTGATAAATATTTTGTTAGCGACCGAATGACTGAGCAATTGGTTCGCCTGAATTGGAAAGGTGTGAAAATAAGGAACATTTGCGTTCAGAAAGGGCTGAGAAGCTTAGGAAGAAAGAATATTTTGGCACACATACGGCGACACACTGTATTGCTTTTGGAAGCTTTTGTTCGTCATCACATAACGGCATGGAAATGGCTGGTAAATGGTGGGCTAAAAAGGTATATAGATAAGAATTTGTTGCATTGCAAAGACAGTAATGCATGCATAGCATCATCGGTGTCGCTTGGAGTGTGCATGTCGGTCTTACCAATATGGGGTGGACAAATGGCTGTTGCCTTGGCAATAGCTCACGTGCTAAGATTAAATAAGATTGTAGTAACGGCATTCACAAACATATCGTTGCCACCATTTATTCCGTTTATAGTCATTGCATCGGCAAGACTTGGAAGTCTGATAACTGGACAAGATGTAATGGTGACAACAGAAAATGTCAGTGCAGAGAAGTTAGGTAATTCATTTCTTGTGTATGCATTGGGAGCTACGATTTTGGGTGTTTGTTTGGCAGCAGTTGTATGGTTACCTACATGGCTACTATTGGCTATTGCCAGACGAAAAAGAAGTACAAAAACAAACACAAAATAACGACCTAAATGGTAAGAATATTTGGGGTAATATACGAAACTCTTGAAAAATCGAGATTTCGAATAATAGGATTAGCATTGCTACTTCTATTATTCTTGGCTATTGGCATCGGTCGGCTCAAGATAGACAAAAGCATATCTACTTTTTTCCCAGAGACAGATGCTGAAACAGAGTTTGCAATGACGCATATTTCGACGATGGAAAGGGTGGTTATTGCTGTTGACTCGGGAGATTTTGAAACGTTGACCAATGCGGCAGAAGAGATTGCACAAGCATTGAGAGAAAAACTTGCAGATAAAGTCAAAATTAGCTTGTATTATGACGACGAAGTTGTTAATGCGACGAGTGAATATGTATATACTCACCTTTCTCAGTTGCTGACAGAGGACGACTACGAACAAATAAATGCACGGCTGACACTCGACAGCATCGAGGATAGGATTAAAAACATTAAGCAATTGTTGTTGTCGCCAGGTGGAAGTGCCATTTCTGATTTTGTAGGTCGAGATCCGCTAATGTTTGGAATGCCAATCTTGAATAAAGTGGCAAATTCGACATCGCAGAGTAGTAGTATAACAATTACGGACGGCTACATGACAAATCGTGATGGGACGAAACTACTAATGTTTGCCGACCTTCTAAATGAAGATTATAATGACATCTTTTGTCGTGCTATAAAAGATGTAACGGACAGTGTATCAAGCGAATATAAAGTAACATGTTGGGGCTACGGAGCTCCGCTTGTGACCAAAGAAAATAGCGACAGGGTAAATAGCGATGAAAAAATAACTATGAGCATTGCTCTGACGGCAATAGTCATTCTTTTTTTGCTTGTTTTTAGGTCGGTATATTCTGTTGTAGTTCTGATGTTGCCAGTAATCTTTGGAGCGACAACTGCAATAGCAACTTTTGGGCTTTGGGGGCGTCCGCTATCCATAATGTCGACAGGTGGAGGAGCAGCAGTACTCGGCATAGCACTCGGCTACTCAATACACATGCTTACGCACGCACAACATACAAGCGACGTAAAAAAGTTAATAGCCGAAATGGCTCGTCCGATGACAATTGGCAGTCTGACAACAGTGGGAGCCTTTGTAGCACTGCTATTTACAAAGTCGCGAGTTTTGCAAGATTTGGGATTATTAGCATCGGTGGCGCTGATTGCAACACTATTGTTCTGCTTAATTTTTTTGCCACACATGATAAAAATTAGTGGTGGAAAGAAAACGTATGCAATGGACGTATTAAACAAATTTGCGTCATACGACTTTTCGCGCCACACATCCTTGATAATAGCTATTGTTGCAGTGTTTGCCGTGTGTTTTTTCCACTTCACAGATGTCAGGTTTAATAACGACATGAGTGTGCTTAACTATTCGGGAGATACGCACTTGAAAGAATCACAAACAGTTATATCTGAAATTTTAGGTATAGACCCAGATAGCGAGACTGCACAATTCATCTTGGTAACAGAATCGGCAGATAGCTTGCCGGAAATGCTTGACCGAGCTTGTAAGGTGGCGACTTCGGTTGGGGCAACAGAAGTTCAATCGATAAGCAACTATTTATTGCCAACAGAGAAGCAGAGAACTATTGGAGCTAAAGAATGGGGAAGGATAAATTCTCATGCCGACGAGATAAAACAAATGGTGGAGAGTGTCGCAGAAAAAAACGGATTTAAGAAAGACGCTTTTGCAGATTTCTTTAAGTTGATTCACACGCCCCCCACCCTTTCGGCTCCGAGTTTTGAAGAGCTCCATGCAATGCCTTTGCTTGCCGACATGATAACCATTGCTGAAGGAAAAGCCCTTGTTCCGATAAACATATCAACGCCACGCGAAAGAAGAGATGCGATAATAAATTGCGTTGGAAATATATCGGGTGTGGCTGTAACCGACATGGGGTATTATGCATCTAAAATGTCAGAAAACATGGTAGATGATTTTAATTATTTGCTAATGATAAGTTCCATAATTGTGTCGTTGGGACTAATCTTATCGTACAAACGAGCGGAGCTATTTCTGATGACAATAACTCCTATGGCAGTGAGTTGGGTAATCATTTTGGGGCTTATGGCTATTTTTGACGTAGAATTTAATGTGGTAAACATCATACTTTCAACATTTATTTTTGGTGTGGGCGACGACTACAGCATTTTCATTATGGACGGGCTACAACAAAAATATCGAACAGGGAAGAATGACATTCTTAGTGGACATAAAACAGCAATAGTACTTTCGGCTTTGGTTGCCATAATTGGTCTTGGAGCACAAACATTTGGAAAACATCCTGCAGTACATTCTCTTGGCTTAATATCAATTTTTGGACTTACGGCAGTCATCATAACGAGTCTTGTAGTTCAGCCCGTACTATTTAGACTATTCGTTGTCAGACCATCGGAAAAATACGTTCCGTTGACTCTAAGCCTCTTATTATCAAGCATCTACATTAACGCACTTGTTTTCTGTGCTTGTATTTTGGCACAAGTTATTATAGCAATTTCGACACTAATCCCATCCGAAAAGATTCGATTCGACGTTAGTCATTATGCTGTGCATTATATTGTAAGATTCTTTACTTGGTTGGCATCGTTTTGTGGGAGACATAAACCAACGTTTAAAGTGAATGATACGGATAAGTCGTACGTCTATGTGGCAAACCATTTGTCGTCGCTTGACATAGTGTCTGTCATATCGTCTTGCCCGAAGAGTGTTTTTGTGGTAAAAAATTGGATCGTTAAGTCGCCATTGATAGGTTTTGTGGCAAGACGATTGGGCTACTTTGGATTAGAAGCAGAATTGACCGAAGAACAAAAGAAACGCATAAGAAAATATATATCGTGGGGCTATTCGGTAGTTGTATTTCCAGAAGGGACTCGCTCGTCAGATGGAGCTGTACACAGATTTCATAAGGGCGCATTTATGTTGGCTGCAGAAATGCAAATACCTGTAAGAGTCGTAGTTTTTTATGGCAACGATAAAATTCTTGGTAAGCAATCTGGATTCTTATATATGCGGGCGAAAACAGATGTCATGTTGCTCGATGAAGAATTCGTGATACTGGCAGATAGGGTGACAGAATATACACGACACATACAAGAAGTCGTGCGAAATAAATATGCAGAAATGTGCGAAAAACATTCAAACACCGATGTGTACTATAAAGATTTATTAAAACTGCTCTATGCCTATCGAGGAAGTGATTTGGAACAAGACGTAAGTAGATTTATCAAAAGTGTAGACAAACAAGAAGTTGATGTGCACGTTGAAAATTGCGGCGTCGGAATATCAGCATATTGGGTCGCCATGCATCATAAAGATGTGGATATAGACGCAACAGACACAGACAGCGAGAAAATAGACATAGCCAAAAACATATTTATGCTCAGAAGGTTGCCTAAACTAAGTTTTAGGACTCGATAGGCACGAAGTGTTAAACTATCGTTACAAAAACGTATATTTGTAAGCAGATACTAAACCTAACCCTCAAATAGGGCAATATGGAAACATTATATCTTGGAATAGTCATATTCCTTTTTGCTTTGGCCATACTCGACCTTTCGATAGGCGTAAGCAACGATGCCGTAAACTTTCTTAATTCTGCTGTTGGAGCGCGAGCTGGTTCTTACAAGACGGTTTTATGGGTAGCTGCTGTGGGCATATTCATAGGTGCAGCTTTCAGCAACGGCATGATGGACCTCACAAGGCACGGCATTTTTAAACCAGAACACTTTACGTTTAGCGAATTAATGAACATTTTTATGGCCGTAATGGTTGCGGACATAATTTTGCTCGACATATTTAATTCACTTGGATTGCCGACGTCTACAACCGTTTCGCGAGTGTTCGAACTATTGGGTGCGTCGTTTGTACTTGCAATCGTAAAGTGGCTATCGGCACCACAGTTGTTGTCTTTAGGCGACTACATAAATGCAGAGACTGCGCTGACCGTTATAATAGCTATTTTCTTATCGGTGGCCGTAGCATTCTTCTTCGGTTCTGTTGTGCAATATATAACGAGACTTATATTTTCGTTCAACTATAAGCGACATCTGAAGTGGAAAATAGGACTCTTTGGTGGCACTTGTTTTACGGCCATACTCTATTTTATGCTTATAAAGGGAGTGTCGGGAATGAGTTTTGCAACACCAACATTCAAGTCGTTTATTGCAAGCAACACGCAGCTAATAATGTTCATTAGCTTTGTTGTCTCGACACTAATTTCATATCTGCTACATGCATTGGGCATAAGTGTCTTTCGACTTATAGTAATGTTTGGTACGATGTCTCTTGCAATGGCATTTGCAGGTAATGACCTTGTAAACTTTATTGGCGTACCACTCTCTGGCTATGAGATATATGGATACTTCCGCGAAGCAATTGCCGACGGCATAAGCGATCCTTCGAATATGAACATGCATAGGCTCAACGACCCCAATAATGCCTCGTGGCTATTCCTAATGCTATCAGGACTTGTCATGGTCATGTCGTTGATGAGGAGTGAGAAAGCAAAAAATGTGGTCAAAACATCGGTCAGCCTATCGAGTCAAGAAGCTGGCGATGAGATGTTTGGCTCGTCGAGGGCAGCTCGCCACATCGTACGTTTTGCTCGCAACATAGGCGAATGGGTAGACGAACATACGCCAGTGAGAGTGCATCGATGGGTGGGGAGACGCCTTGACGCATCGGAAGCTATAATGCCAGAAGGTGCTGCTTTTGACTTGGTGAGAGCGTCGGTTAACCTTGTACTTGCAGGTCTGCTTGTTGCTCTTGGCACTTCGTGGAAGCTACCACTTTCGACAACATACGTGACATTTATGGTGGCAATGGGTACTTCTTTGGCCGACCGTGCATGGGGACGCGAAACAGCGGTATTCCGTATAACTGGTGTAATTTCTGTGATTGGTGGCTGGATAGTAACAGCTGGAGTATCGTTTATACTTGCGGCAATATTTGTTGTGGCAATGCATTATGGTGGTCTGTACGTATCGGCGGCAATAATATTGCTCTCGATAGGCATATTGATTCACAACAATATAGAATTCAACAAAAAAGCACATGCAGAAAAAACCGAGACCGAAAAGATTTATGCAGAAATGTGCATAACTAAGGATAAGGTTAAGACATGGCAACTACTCAAAAAATATATTGCACTAAATGAGGTCGATTACCTGAATTTCTTTGCAGAACAATTTGATAATGTAACATCTGGTTTCTTGAACGAAGAAGTCAAACGACTTCGAAAGGTAAACAACGAGTTGCCTAAGCAGAAAACGATAATAAAGGCAATTAGACGCAAGCAAACTATGATGCTTCGCAAGACAGAAGCGCGCATGGCCATCGAAAACAACACATGGCTACACTTGATATATAATAGCAATCAGCAAGTTATATACTGCCTTATGCGTATGTGTGAACCATGTTTGGAGCACGTAGACAATAACTTCGCACCACTACCAGAAGACCTACGTAACCAGTTTGAGCCACTTAAAAAAGATGTCATAGAACTATTTAGGAAGAGTAGTGAAACGATATCAAAAGAAGACTACGATGCAACGGTTGGGCTTCGAAACGAAGGCGACAAAGTGAAAGATAAAATTTCGCAAATGCGTAAGTCGCTTGTTAGTCATATACACGAAGATATGGACCGATATTCGGTGATATACGTATATTTGAACGTGTTGCAAGAGACGCAAGAAATGGTGAGCAGCCTAAGGCATAATCTGCGTGCGCTTCGTAAGATTGAAAGAGAAGTGTAAACTAACCCACCCTACCCTACTAAAATTTAAAAAGTCAGGTACGTTTTGCGTACCTGACTTTTTTTGTGTAAAAAAAGAGGTTGTCAAAATGACAACCTCTCTCCCGTTTATAGATTTGCTTTAATCTTGTCTATTAGCTCTTGATACTCTGCATCGGATAGGTAGACTTTTCCAGGATTCATTTGGAATGTGCCACCGTAGTCGGGACCATCTTTATATTTTGGTGCAAGGTGGAAGTGG
>CALAVC010000166.1 GCA_937892095.1 uncultured Bacteroidales bacterium
AACGTCATGTCGAAGCGTACTTGGTCGTTGCCCGCACCAGTCGAGCCGTGTGCAATCGCCGAAGCCCCTATCTGTTTGGCATAACGCGCAATAGCCATGCCCTGAAATATGCGCTCCGACGACACCGATATGGGGTATGTGTTGTTGCGAAGCACGTTGCCAAATATCATGTAGCGAATGCTCTTGGAGTAATACTCTTGTGTTACATCGAGTGTTACGTATTCCTTCGCCCCAAGCTTGTAAGCATTTTCTTCGTTCGTTTTCAGCTGCTCTGCGCTAAATCCGCCCGTGTTGGCGCAAGCTGCATACACTTCGTAGCCCTTCTCTTTGGCCAAGTACATCACTGTGAACGAGGTGTCCAATCCGCCGCTGAACGCAACGACTACTTTTTTCTTCGCTTCCATATATGTCTGTGTTTTTCTTTTTTTATTTTATATAAATTTAACTTTAATCTTCGGGGAAACCATTGGGGAATGCTGCCATTATGCGCTCCACGACTCCCGGATCCTTTGCAATCTCTTCGTCAGCATCACGCACACTACGGGCTCGCTCAGGATCATATAGCATGCCTGTGCACACGCAATAACGACGTCCCGTACGGTCCAGTATGTCGTGATTTATGCAGCCCTCGCAGCCTCGCCAAAAAGCCTCGTCGTCGGTCAGCTGTGCAAAGGTTACTGGCACGTAGCCATGGTCGGTGTTGAGTTTCATCACCGCAGCTCCACTCGTCAGGCTAAATATCTTTGCTTGTGGCCAACGTAGGCGCGCCAGCGAAAAGGTCATGTGCTTTATCCGACGCGAAAGCCCACAACCCCTATACTCGTCGCGCACAATCAAGCCCGAGGTCGTCACGTAGTGCTTGCCTCCCCACGTCTCTATGTAGCTAAAGCCAGCAAACTTTTCGCCGTCAAGTGCAATCACGGCTTTGCCCTCACGCATTTTCTGCTTGACGTAGCCCGGGTTACGCTTGGCTATGCCCGTCCCTCGCACCTTAGCCGCGTCGCTAATTGTTTTCAGTATCTCGTCTACGTAGCCAAGGTGCTCATCGCCTGCCACTACGATTGTAAAATCGGGTTTGTTGTCTGTCTTGCCCATTCTATTCTTTGTGTTTTTTCTTCGGTTTTCGCCCTTATTGTAATATCTTTCCGAGAGCATGGCGCATGCTCTCCTCGTCAGTCTCATTGCGCAAGGCAATGAACACCGTGTCGTCACCAGCAATCGTGCCCATTATGCCCGGCAGCCTCTCTGCGTCAATGCGCGAGGCTACCATTGCTGCATAGCCCGGCAGTGTCTTCACTATCGACATCTGACCCGAAACCTCTATGCCAACCACACCCAGATTTTTCTTGCCATTCGCAACCTCGGTGTGTGTCGCACCAACTCGATCGGGTAGGGTATACCGATAGCCTCCAAGTCCATCGGGCATGCGCGACATCCGCAAAGCCTTTATGTCGCGCGAAAGGGTCGAGAGCGTTACCTCATGTCCATTCGACATCAAAAGGCTTCGCAACTCCTCTTGCGACGATATGCTTCGCTGACCTACAAGTCGAACTATTGCTTCGAGTCTATCTTTTCTGTTTTCTTGCATAAGTTTGCAAAACTCATTGCAAAAATATGCAATATTTGTGCAAAACAAACAACTTTGACAATATTTAATTATCTTAGACTCTGTTATGAAAATTAATATCGACACCACTCGTCCCCTACAAATATTCGACCTCGGCAATGTGCTTATCGAAGTCGATGCACGTCGCACGCTCGCGGCTTTTGAAAAATTGGGCATGCCACACACCGACGTCCCCATCAGCAATAGCCATGCCGTAGGTGGATGTTTCTCGCTCTATGGCGAAGGGCGCATCTCGACCGACGATTTTCTCTCGTCGGTCAAAACAGATTTCTGCCCCATGGCAACCACCGACCAACTCACCGAAGCTTGGAATGCCATGCTTGGCGATTTCTTCACCTCCTCTATCGACACTATTCTCGCTCTTCGCAAACAAGGCTACCAGCTCGCCTTGTTGAGCAACTGTTGCGACCTTCACACAGAATATTGCCGTCAGCACTTTCCCGGTCCCGGAACCCTCGACGGACTCTTCGATGCCGTTTTCTATTCGCAAGAGATTCACCTGAGCAAACCCAATCCACGCACATGGCTTATGGTGCTCGAACATTTTGGGCGTCGTGCCGACGAAGCAGCCTTCTACGACGACTCCGAAGTTAATGTCATTGCAGCTCAGTCGCTTGGCATATCGGCTTCTGTTGTCAAGTAAACCATTTTTGGAAGCATAAGAAAGACATCGGGACGCAAGGCTTTTGCTTTGCGTCCCGATGTCTTGTTTTCCGAGGTTCGACTGCTATTTGATTGGCTGAACCGACACGATGCTGTCCACAACATATTCGCTCATACCACGCCAAGGCAGTGTCCCCTTATATTCTTTATAATAGAGCTCTACGGTGCGCCCCGAACAACGCATCAGAGAGTCTGCAATCTCTTGTTTTTCCACCGAAAACATAAATTCGTTCGACTGTACCGTGCTATTCTGACCACCCTTGAAGCCCGCTTGTATAAGCCGACCCTCAAAAGTCTTAAAGACATATCCTTTCTTAACTATGTAGTTCAGCTCGCCAGCCTTGACGCCCTCGCCAAACACCCAATAATACTTAAACATGCCCACGCACATCAGCACAATGACTGCGACCAAGCCTATTAAACATCCTTTCATCGCTCGTATTATTTTATATCTTTTCACAAAGATATGTTTTTTTTATTTCTTTGTTCCCCGAAAAGCTTCGTGCGCTTCTTACCTCGTAAACATATCATAACCATTATGTCGCTCAAACATCTGTTGACCACTCTGCCGCTGGTCGCAATCTGTTCTATCGCCGTTGCTCAACGCCTGACTCCTCTGCAACCAGACACCGCCGTTTTGCAAGGTCGCTTGCCCAATGGACTTACCTATATAATTCGCCACAACGAATTGCCCAAAAATACAGCCGACTTCTACATAGCTCAAAAAGTCGGTGCCATTCTCGAAGAAGATAATCAGAACGGATTGGCGCATTTCCTTGAACACATGGCCTTCAACGGCACCAAAAACTTCCCCGGCAAGAAGATAATCGATTTCCTCGAACGTGTAGGTGTCCGCTTTGGCGAAAATATAAATGCCTACACCAGTCTCGACGAGACTGTCTATAATCTTGTGGCAGTCCCAACCACCGACCCTGCCATTGTCGATAGTGCACTACTCGTTCTTCACGACTGGTCGGGCTACATAAGCCTCGAAGCCGAAGAAATAGACAAAGAGCGTGGCGTCATTCGCGAAGAGTGGCGACAGACAGCCTCGGCAGGTCGACGACTATATTTCGGACATATGGCTGCCACCATGCCCGGCACTCAATATGCCAAGCGCGACGTCATTGGCGACACAGCCGTCATCAACAACTTTGCCTACGACGAGCTACGTGCATACTATAAGAAGTGGTATCGCCCCGACTTGCAAGCCATAGTTGTCGTTGGCGACGTCAACCCCCGACACATCGAGACTCGCATCCGTCAAATGTGGCAAGACATACCAGCACCCATCGGAGCTGCCGAACGTAAGTATGTCGAAGTGCCTCTCAAC
>CALAVC010000167.1 GCA_937892095.1 uncultured Bacteroidales bacterium
ACCACCCCCTCTGAAGATTGCCTACTGTTGCATTATCAACTTGAACTTAGGAAATGTAGTTAATCTGTGAGAAAATTTCAAAAAATGATGTCGGTTTTCGCCACATAAAATAATCCCACTCACAAACTACATCAGTTTGTGAGTGGGATTGTAGATTAATATAGGTCGCTTATTTTACTAAAACCTTTGTCGAAGTGTTGCCGACCACTACAAGATAAAGTCCTCTTGGCAGGTCTATAACAGATTTTTTGCCAGAATATATTTTGCAACCCTTCACGTCGTATATGCAGACGATGTCGGACTCTGCTTTGCCCGATATTATTAGTGAATTATTGTCGGTGCTGGCTCTCAGAGGCTGTGCCTCAACTTCGGGTGTGGCATCGGTGCTGAGGTCGGGGTGCGCGGAGTAGCCAACGACAACGTTGCTGACCGTGCGAGCAAAACGAATCTGATTCTTTTGGAAATATTGTATGGCAGCGCTGCACAGCGAAGCAGCCGTATTATTGGTCGATGTGCCAGCCGACCACGAGGCCGTCGTCGTGGCAGGGTAGGTGAGCATCAGGACGCCGTCGCGATAATATTCTATGCTACCATCGGGGTTGTAGCTGATTGTTACGAAGTAGTTGCCATTTAATAACAGTTGCCATGCCCCAATGTTTTCGTCTGCCATTATTGCTTTGGCTTCTGCGCTTGTGGTGGCTTTGGCTTCGTAGATGTCATATTCCGACGAAGCGTTGTAGTGGAGGACCGACAAATACATCTTATACTTCGAGTCGGTAGAGTTGGCCACCAAGTCCCAGTCGGATGCGAGTCCGCTGACGGTGAAGCTTATCGATACGCCTGTCTTCTCGGTTATCTGTGTACGACTATTTGTCTCGGCTTCAAACTCTGTATTGTTAGCATACGTTGCCACGATATATTCATCTGGTATGGGCAGTGGCAGCGCGGCGTGTACGTTGATGGTTTTCTTTATTGTATAGCTTGCGTCGCCACACGATATGGTCTGTTCAATTTCTGTTGTCGTGTTATTTTCGACGTCGGCCACTACGCCAGAGCTGCTTATGACAGTGGTGTCTGTTGGTGTCCATGTATATGTAGCGCCAAGCAAACCTTCGGCACTGAGTTGAATGGTGTTGCCAGAGTAGACGTCGTTTGGCAGTGCCGACGTCGCATTTGCTACGTTATAGGCAACGCTGATGTCATCGGGGAAAATTTGTCCATCGGCATATTTCTTGTAGCCCCATACCGACATATCGGTGTCGCTCACAGCTCCAAAACACAGAGTCTTGTAGTTAGTCCCTTCAATGTTTTGTTCAATCAGGATGCCCTGATATTTTGTACCCGAAATGGTAACGTTTATGTGCAACTTGTCATCGTTAAGTGTCCAAGTTCCTTGGTAGTTGCCACTGATAGTGCCGTCGGCTTCGAGCACTATTTGTTTTTCTTTGATAGTCGTAAGTTTGGCATAGTCGGTTCCACGTCCGTGTAGCAAGATTCCGTATGTGCCCACGATGTCATTGGCTGTGTAGCCCTCTGCGCTGAGTGTCTCGCCACGATATTCAAACGGCGCGCAGACGAGTCCGCCATTCTGTGCTGTGAAGAGTTGGTGTACTCGTACCTGATGACCTTCTGTGCCGTCGTCGAAACGTGTGTGGTAGACCAAAAATTTCTTGCCATCGGTGTCGACAACTGCCGAGTTGTGTCCTTGTGCCGTGTAGCCATAGTCCATAAAAGACCAGCGGTAATACGACATAAGTCGTGTGCCGACGGCTCCGTTGGTGGTGCCTGCGCAGTTGGTGTTGTTTATTGAGGTGCTGTTTGTTGTGCCCGATGTCAGGTAGCGTGCGTCGTGTCCAGCAAGGTCATAGTAGGGGCCCGTAACGATTGTTGAGTTGAAAACTC
>CALAVC010000168.1 GCA_937892095.1 uncultured Bacteroidales bacterium
GGTGACGTATAGTAATAACAAAAAAGATATTTGGGTCAGCCGTATTGCCGTACCCGTTGTCTTGCAAGCAACCTCACACGCCTCGGCAGAGCCACATGATGTCTCGAAACTTTCCGACCTTAAGAAGTGGAATATATACAGTCCACTCTTTGCTCCTGTAAAACTTTCTGACAACAAATTTGTCCTTTCAGACACCGACCCCTACGACTACGCCAAGGTAGAACGCGTCATCCCATCCACAAAAGAACTCGTTGCAGAATTCTCTTTGGCTGCCAACCCTCAACCAAATGGCTCTTTGCACATCGAATTTGCCGATGCCGAGGGTTCGGTATGCTCAAAGATTGTTGTCGACGATGCTTTTTCTATGTCGGTCAAGGGTGGGGCACGTTACGGCTCACTCGTCAAAAACTATCAGCCTAACCGAACCTATCGCATTCGTGTCGAACTCTCATGTGCTCTTCATCAGGCTGTATACTATGTCGACGGCAAAAAGGCATGCACTCGCATGTTCGATACGCCTGTTGGTAGCATTTGTCGAGTCATTTTCCGCACTGGTCAACTCTTCGATAAGCCCGACCATAACACCCCTGCCGACCAATATGACGACATGCCTCGTGCTGACGAAACCGATGCTCTATCTGTTTTCGAGGTCTCCGAGCTTACGACGGCTAACATCGATGGGCGTCCGTCAACTTCTGTTCTCAACTACGACGACTTTGCCTCCTACGCCACATATTTCAACGGCATGGAAGACGAAAACATACTAACCGACATTCCCAATAGTAAGGCAAGCGAGTGGATGGCTCGCAACGTCCCGCTCTTCGACTGCCCACAAGAAAACTTCCGCCAGATATACTACTATCGCTGGTGGAGTTTGCGCAAGCACATTGAGCGTACGCCAGTAGGATACGGAATGACCGAGTTCCTTGTGCGTCGCTCCTATGCCGACTTGTATAATCTCATAGCTTGCGCCATCGGTCATCATGTCATGGAAATGCGTTGGGCTCGCGACACCACCTATCTCCACCAAATCCTTCGCACTTGGTATTTTGGCAACAATGGGCATGCCATGAACAAGATGAAAAACTTCTCTTCGTGGAATCCTGCTGCTGTCTACGAAGCCTATCGTGTAAGTGCCGACACTTCTTTCACGCTCTCGCTCCTCAGTAGCCTCGATGAAGAATATGCTCGTTGGCAACGCACCAATCGTCTCGACAATGGTCTCTATTGGCAAGGCGATGTGCAAGACGGAATGGAAGAAAGCATCTCGGGTGGACGCAAAAAGAAGTTTGTGCGTCCCACAATCAATAGCTATATGGCAGCCAACGCACAAGCTCTCGCTGCTCTGCATGCGCTTGCTGGCAACGTAGCACAGTCCGACTCCTACACTCAAGATTGCAAAGAACTTAAAAGTTTGATAGAGAAATACTTATGGTCCGATAAAGACAACTTCTACGAAACTCGTCGAGCCGATACGCTTGCATGTGTGCGAGAAGCCATTGGCTATATACCTTGGTATTTCTCGTTGCCCGAAGCTGGGCAGCACGACAAGGCTTGGTTGCAAGTTGTCGACACCAAAGGCTTTGCGGCTCCCTATGGACTGACAACAGCCGAAATGCGCCACCCGCAATTTCGTTCGCACGGCGTTGGCAAGTGTGAGTGGGATGGTGCCATTTGGCCTTTCGCCACCAGTCAGACCCTGACAGCCATGATTAATTATCTCAACGGCTATCCGTCGCCTGTCATATCCGATAGTACATTCTTCCGACAGATGGAACTTTATGTCGAGAGCCAATATCACCGCGGACGACCATATATCGGAGAATACCTTGATGAACAAACTGGTGCGTGGCTAATGGGCGACCGCGAACGCTCGCGGTATTATAATCACTCCACTTTTGCCGACCTTATCATAACTGGCATTTGTGGTCTCCGTCCGCAGGTCGACAATTCGCTCATCGTCCGACCTCTTATCCCACAAGATAAATGGGACTATTTCTGTCTCGATGGTGTCGACTATCATGGTCATGTCATCACAATCGTTTGGGATAAAGACGGGAGTCGCTATAATCATGGTAAGGGAATCTCTGTCCTTGTCGATGGCGAAGTTGTCGCTCGTGGAGACTCTTTTGCTCCGCTAAAAATAAAGTTGTAGCATATTCTCCGATGGACAAGATCTACGACCCCACACAACGTGCCGTAATAGACTTTTGTGGCAGTCGTGCTCTTGTTCTTGCTGCGCCAGGGTGTGGCAAGACCGAAATCCTTAGCCAACGCATTCTTAAAGCCCATTCCGACTATGGCGTGCCGTATTCCGACATGCTATGCGTAACCTTTACCAATCGTGCTTCGCGCGAGATGCGTTTTCGTGTCGAAAGTGTAGTTGGTGACAGTGCTGCCGACGTTTTCGTTGGCAATCTTCATCGGTTTTGCATGTCGTTCCTTTTCGACAATGCTATAGTGTCGCGCTCAACATCCGTCATCGACGACGCTGACCAATCTGCCATTCTTGCCAATCTTGCAGGGCGCGCACTCACACCCTCCGACATAAAGGGTGTTATCGACTACTCTTCGCGTAAGTTCGAAATCGAAAACAATTTTCCGCAAGGTCTACACATCCATTCCAACGCTTCGTCTTATGCTGCGCTTGGCGAGGCTTATGTCGACTATAAGAACAAAAATAACTGTATCGATTTCGATGATATTTTGCTCCTCAGCTACAAGGCACTTGCAGCCGATAAGTACAAGCACCTTTTACACTCTTCTTATAATTGGATTCAAGTTGATGAGGTGCAAGATCTTAATCCTCTGCAAATAGCCATCGTAGAACTCCTTATTGCCGACTCTCAATCAACCGTAGTTTATTTGGGCGATGAGCGGCAAAGCATATATTCGTTTCTTGGTGCCAATAGTCAGAACATACTTAGCATAAGTCAAAAATGTAAGGGCAACATTTTTAGCCTTTCAAACAACTATCGCTCGCCTGTCTATTTGCTCGATATGCTCAACGATTATGCCCACTCCGTCTTGAAAATCGACAAGCGTAACCTCCCCACAGCTGTCGGCAATCAACACCTCGACGATGCACTCCTCGCCGTCTCTTGCCATTCTGTCGAGAGCCAGTATTCCATTGTGGCAAAACTTGTCGACAATATTCGTCGTCAGTATCCTGCCGAAAACATTGGTGTGCTTGTTCGCACCAACGCACAAGTCGTCAGAGCTTCCGATGCCTTAACTCAGCAAGACATCGCTCACCTCGCTCTTACCAATGCCGACATTTTCAAGACCGATGCTTTCAAAACTCTCTGTTCGCACTTTTCTGTTGTTGTTTCCGAGACGGCCACTTCCGATTGGGTACGAATCTTTCAGAGTGTAAAGGTCTTCGACTCTCCCGACCATACGCGCCGTTGTCTCACCAAAATGCGCAGTCTTGCTCTTTGCCCAACCGATTTACTCAACTACGAAGGCTCGTCCTATGTCGCCGAATTCTGTTCGTCGTTTCTTTCTGTCGATGCAGAAATAGTCATTTTCGACACAGAAACCACAGGACTCAACATTTTCGAAGACGACATTATACAGATTGCTGCCCTCAAAGTTCGTGGTGGGCATATTGTCCCGGGGTCAGAACTCGACATCATAATAGCTACCGATAAGCCTATCCCCAAAACTCTAAAGCACGATATGCCAAACCCTATGGTTGCCGAATATGCGCGTCGTGCTGTTGGTGAGCGTTCGCAGCCCTACGAAAAGTTTTTCGATAGTCCACAAGATGCTTTCTGCTTCTTTGCCGACTATGTCGGCAATCGTCAGCTTTTGGGGCACAACGTCAATTTCGACATTCATATCCTCGAAGCTAATATTCGTCGACGGACAGTTGGCGTAGCACCTCCGTCTGCCATTGTTTGGGACACGCTTAAACTCTCGCGTCTGTCCGATCCCGACCTAAATAGCCACACGCTCGAAAATCTTCTTGCTGTCTACCATCTCGAAGGCATCAATTCTCACAACGCCATAGACGACATTCGCGCTACGCACTCAGTCGCCGTCTATCTTGCCCATAAATTGTCTGCCAAAGTGGCTGAGCAACAGGCGTTCCTTTCTCATAGCGTAATGCTCCGAGCACGTCGTAAGTTGTCCGAAAACTATGGTATGCTCTACTCTTCTACTGTTCGCAAGGTCTATTCGTTCGATGACAATAATCCGCATCCTTTCATCGACGAATTTGTCAATGTCTATAATTCTCTCCTTGTCGGTGGATACATTGAGCCCATTCCTCGCTTCGACTACATGTGCCAACTCTTCGAGTCGGTCGTCTTCTGCCACCCTTCTGAAAGACGTTTTGCCGACCAGCTATTTGCTCATCTCTACGATTTGCGCACGTTCAACGAGTCCGACCTCTATCAAAACGATATAATTCGTGAGTCTGTCCACGTCATGACCATTCACAAGTCCAAAGGACTTGAATTCGATAACGTCATCATTTGCAACGTTTCCGAAGGTGTTTTTCCTCACTTTTCCACTCGCCGTCCCGACGAAGACGCCAAAGTTCTCTATGTTGCCATGTCGCGAGCTCGCCAACGAGTCTATATAACCTTTGTCGGTCGCCCATCGCCATTCTTGTCTGACGACAGTGTAAAAACGCATTTCGATTACCTTTCAGAAGACGAAGTGTCGTCTCTTCTCGCGTAGGGGCTTACTTCACTCGCCCCGATGCAATGTAATTTTGCACGTAGTAGTCTTGCGTCATGCTACTAACTATTACGCCCTTCGATGTCGAAGCGTGTATGAATTTATTGTCCTTCAAGTATATCCCTACATGATTGGGCGTCTTCGCTTTTTTCCCGTCCGTCCTGAAAAATACCAAATCTCCCTCGCGCAGTTTTTTCTTGTCTATCTTGGTGCAGTTATTCGTCAGTATGTCTGCCGAACTTCTGCTTAGGCTTTTGTTGTATACTGTCTTATATATCTGACCTGTCATCCCAGAGCAGTCTGTGCCACTCTTTGTATTACCCCCATATTTATACTTTACGCCAATCCACGATGCCGACACAATATACAAAGTGCTGTTGCCTACTCCGTTCTCGCTTACGCCAAGTTTCTTACACGCTGCCGACAATGAAGCCGATGGCTTCTCAATCCTTTCGTCTGCAAGCGTTTTGCTACTCCCACCATTATTGCTACTACTTTTGCTTTTGGTTGTGGTCGTTTTTTTTGTGTTTACTTGTTTTTTGCCCGACGAACACGAACCCATAGCACAAACCAATGTGCCACAGAGTATGCAAATGACTATGTCTTTTATTTTTATCAACTTTAAAGCAACACTTTTAGTCGTCCTTTTCGTCAATCTTGTTTGCGATGTCTGCTATTTGCTTTTCAGTCTCCGACAAGTTTTTTTTGCATTGTGCTAACAATTTTAGTGCCTTTTCTACATCGCCTATCAGGTCGTCAAACTTAGCCTCGTCGCCTCCACGCTCAATCCTGTCTACAATTTGCTCCACTTCGCGCATCGCTTCGTCGTATGAGAAAATATTTTTCTTTGCCATCTCTCTTATCCCCTACGAAGCACAATCGTTACCGATGTGCCCTTATCTTGTTCCGAATTAATTATTATTTCGCCCTCATTCGATAACACCAAATCTCGGCATATCGACAGTCCAAGCCCATTCCCCTTTTCGTGTTCTGTGCCGTTTGTCGATGCAATCGCAACGTTGCTATTGAAGTTGTTTACCATCGTCTCGTCCATGCCCACACCATTGTCTTCCACCACTATCGATGTCCGGTCGCTATGCGTTAAGGCTTGCAAAGTTATCTCACCGTTTTTCTGTGTGAACTTTATCGCGTTTGTTATGAGGTTTCTTATGACAATCTCTAAGTGCCCCGGGTCTACATACGCGTTTATGTCGTTACCAATCTTGTTAACTATGCGAATGTTTTTCTCGCTTGCTATTATCCTACACACGTCAAGTGTGCGTTGCAACTTTTCACCTACGTTTATAACTTCCATCTTAGGCTTCAACTGGCTTTTTGTCTTACTCCACGTCAGCAAGTTGCTCATCATCTGATATAGCCTCTGTGCCGAATTGAATATTTGTAGTCTAAACTCTTTTTGCTCGTTGTCCTCATCGTGTTCCTGAGCCTTCTCCATTTGTATAGAGGCAAAACCAAGTAGCGCATTAAACTGGGTAATTGCATCGTGCGACACTATCGATATTACTCTCTGACTGTCTCTATATTTCTGCTCTACCGTCCGTCTACGTTTCTCTTCGTCTCGCAAGTGCTTAATGGCAATCATGAAACCAAACACACACATCACAGCGAAAAGCCCTATGCCTATTGTTGCCCCTATGGCTTTGTTTTTCAAGCTTTCAGTGTCTTCAAGTCTGCTACTTAGCTCCTGTAATTGCTTCTCATACTTCTTCTTCGTCTCGTTGCGCTGCTGTGCGTATAGCGGATTCGTCGAGTTTATAAGCGTGTTCACTTGGCTGTCCCAATGCTTTTGGTTGAGAGCTATTGTTTGCTCCATGCCCGCATACGCTTTCTCGTACTCCCCAAGCGACGCCAATACACGCGACTTTGTGCTTATTATTTCCGACAACGTCACGTAGTCGCTCATTTCCGAAAACGTCAGTGCAGTGTCCACAAGGGCTTGTGCTTCATTGACATCCCCTGCCTGCAACAGCGTTTTTGCCATGTCGGTATACAAGTGCGATGCAAAGACGGAATCAATCTCTGCATGACGCTTCAGAATGGCATCGGCCATTCGGTAGCTCTTTATGGCTTTTTTATATTGTCCCTCTGCGTCATACGTCTTGCCAAGCCCATCATATATGTGCATCAAGTTATGAGGGTTCTGCGCCATATTGTCGTCGTTGAGCATTTTCTCATACACCGCTATGGCTTGTCGCGTCTTATTCTGTTGCTTATAAAAGTTGGTCAGTGCCTTTGCTGCGTCCAGCCTTTCGTTTGGGCGCATAGCCTTTTCATACGCCGAAATGAACAACTCCTCGGCTTTTGCTGTCTGACCTGCATACCACATGGCGTTGGCTATCTCGATAGAACGGTCCGTCGTTCTATTCTCGTCTTCTATTGTCCACTCATCGACTTGCGCCACGCCACACACCGACACACACACCACTGCTAACAACAAAATCGTCGTTAGCCAACCTTTTGTGTGTATGCCTGTCAGTCGTAGCATGCTATTTTTTATACGTGTCTATGTGTCGTGCCGACTTGTTCGGATACAAGTCGTGCAAATTAATTATTATTGCTGTCTCTTCAACGTCGCCAAATTCATCGTTTATCGCCGTTCCAAAAACTTTCATGCTTGGCGACAATGTCATATATGCGTTTACGAGTGGTGGGATGTTCTCACCAAGTTCTCTCACGTTGCGAACGAGTATTTTATAGTCGTCTTGGAAATTCCCACCCGTAAATATCTCATTTTGTTCTTCTACCGATAGTCCCACTTTTAGTGGCTTATATGCATACACAAGGTTACTCTTGTCGCCAAAATACTTTTGCCAAAATCCCATAATCAGATTTCTTGCTCGAGTATTGTAGTGTGTATACATAGTAACTTTGCCAAAGAAGTAGTATACGTCGGGGTGGTCAACGACCAGTGAACCTAATCCGTCCCACAAATTGTCAAGTGCAAACAAACTTTTTGCGCCCATCTTGCTACTCTGGTAGAGCGGTTGCACAAACGAGCGTCCGAGTTCTATCATGTGTGGAAAGTATTCCGCTATAAACTCATCGGTAAAGTGAAACATGTGCGACGTGGCCAAATATTTCGTTCCCTCCTGATTCTGTGGCAAGTCTTTGCACAATATGTATCTGTAGCCACCAAGTATTTCTTGCTCCTTAGGATCCCATACTATCAGTTGTCTAAATGGTATGTCTGTCGCGTCAAATTCGTCGATGTCAACTTCTTTGCCAGTGCCTCCACCAGCCATTCTAAATGCAATCTCGCGTAGTCGTCCCACTTCGCGCATTAGCAATGGCGTTTCGTGCGCGTCAAAGTCGTAAATGAGATTGCCACCCTTGTTCGTGTTTCGCACAAAGCGTGCTCGCGACAGTTCTCTCATCAGCTCTTCCCTATCCACTGGGTCGATGATTCTTTCCATTGCTTTTCTCTTATATCCTTTTTAAGAAATTTTATACGCTAAGTTAAGAAATATTTTACTCACTAAATAAAAGTTGCCACCCACTACTTACTCGTGAATGGCAACTTTTATCTTATCTTGATCGGTTAAGCAGAATGCATCGCTCTTCTTAACCTATGTCTGTTTCTTATTTTTGCTCTTTGTATTTTAGTAGTTGTTTGCGAAGTGCTTCGCAAGCCAAGTCGATGCCTTCTTCAAACGACTCACATTGTTTCTCGGCTACAAGCTTGCTGTTGGGCACTGAAAGTGTGATTTGGGAAACTTTGTTCTCTTTGTTCTCTGCTTTGTCAAGACTCAATATTACTTCGGCAGAAATTATGCCATCGTAGAAGTGTTCCAGTTTGCCAACTTTCTGTGTGGCGAAGTCCTTCAATTGCTGATGTGCATCGAAGCGAACAGATTGAATCGTCAATTCCATAATTCGATTCCTCCTTGTGTTTAGTTCTCGGCTCTTGGGTGAGCCTGTTTGTAGATTTTAATTAAATGTTCGAAGTCGTTTCCAGCGTAGACCTGTGTGGCTGCAAGGCTCGAATGTCCGAGCAACTCTTTTATGGCCATAAGGTCAGCTCCGTTGTTAAGCAAAACAGTCGCAAATGTGTGTCTGAGCACGTGCGGACTCTTTTTGCTTATTGTGGAGACCTCTTCGATGTGTTGGTGTACAATTCTATATACGAGGACTGGGTAAAGAGGTTTACCTTTTTCGGTCAAAAAAAATGCTTCATCTCTCGTCCCTTGTCCAAATTTCTCATTGCGCACCTGCATATATGTGTCTATGACGGAGCGCAAAGTCTTCGTTATGGGGATTATGCGTTGCTTATTCCTTTTGCCGTTGACAAGCAGCTGACCCACACTCAAATCTACTTGTCCAATGGTCAGACCAATCAATTCTGCTCGGCGCATACCCGTCAAGTAGAAGAGTTGCAATATGGCTCTGTCGCGCTTACCCTCATACGTGTCTGGAAAGTTGTCTGGGCTCAGCATGTCGTCCATCTCATTCTCGTCAAGGCTTATAGGCAATTTTTTTGCTGTTTTCATGCTGTCGATAAGCTTGCATGGGTTAATGCTAATCTTCCCCTCCTGATACAAGTAGCGATAGAAACTGCGCAGCGTTGCCACCTTACGATTTATGCTTCGAACTTGCATCCCTCCATTCAACAGGTGCATCATCCCGTGTCGGACATCTTTGCTGTTGATTTTCATTAGGTCGCTCTCTCCGCTCGATTGCAAATAGTCTGTAAAAAGTCGCAAGTCGTTCCGATATGCCTCGACAGTCAGCACCGAGCAACGTCTCACGTGTTGCAAGTAGCTGAGAAAATCTTCTGTCAGACTATCGTTCATTGTTCGGATTTTCTTGTTTTTATTAAAGATAATATTTTTTTCGTTTCACGTAACGTGGTGCGTGTCTTTTTTTACTCTGTTCGCATGCGTAGCCCTTCTGTGTGAGCCATTATTTCTGGCTCATACATACACTGCGCTTCGGCATATCCTGCCGCAAAATCGCCTGCATGTGTAACGGTCAGAATGTAGCTTATGCTGTGCCATCCTTCCAACAAATGGTCTACAAAAAATTCGCACTTATCGTCCGAAATAATCATGTAGTGGGGTGGGGTAGGCAGTTCTGCATCTACCAGTCTCCAAAACCACCATCCACGATAGCCCGATAGCTTGTCATTAGGCTCCAAAGTTGCGGCTCTGTGGTCGGTAATCTTTACGAAGCTCAACGCGTCATCGTTGTAGAATGTTAGCGATACTCGTATCTTGTCGCCCACGTGTAGCGTCTGTCCCGAATTATATGGTTGCCAATTCCCATGAGCGTCAGCCGTCTCTATCGTGCGGTTTATTGCCAACGCTTTCGTGCTGTCTGCTTTCATTTGGTCGGTCGGCAGTAGTGCCGTTCTGTGCCACGAACCCCACGATGGTAGCGTATTACTTTTTGTTATGACGACATTTTTTATCGTTTCACTGCTCGCTACGAGGCGCGAAAATGTCGGGCTCTCAACCGTACACATCACCTTTTCGCCGTCAAGTTCTATTTCATCGTTCGAATCTATCTTGCTTTGCGAGGCAAGCAACGACAACACTGCTCGCGAGGTCGACTGTACGTCTGGCCATGCTTCGCCACGTTTTTGCACGATAAGATGATTTATCAGTTTTGGCAAGTTCTCGCTTTGCGGGTTTAGGCGACTAAGTGTTATGATCATCATCGATTGCGACATGATTTCTGTCGAACGCCGATACATTCCACCCTCGACCACATACGCAGTATACTTGTCTTTCTGCACAAGATTTTCTTCAAGACTACGTACAATTATTCCTGCCACCTCTTTTTCGCCCACATGTGTCAAAATAGTTGCTGCCGTTACGCGTTCTTCCGTTGTGCCAAATTGCCATGCGCATTTTAATATCGACACAAGGCTTTTCATTTCGTCTGTTTGTTTCGTGTCGACAAGTGCACGTGCATAGAGTGTTTCAAGAGCCAAACTGCTCATGAAAATCTTTTCTGGCTTAACTTTCTTTTGGTTCTTTTCGCGTAGCTCTGCAATTCGCTTTGTCTCTTTCTGTAACTGTATGTCCAAGTATGGCACAGCTTTGCGCACAATTTGTTGCAAATCTCTATTGCTGCTTTCTGCTATGCCCAGTCGCAAAAGTTCTCCTATTGTCGACACAATCGACGCTGTAAGCCACGGTGAATCGTCCATACCCTTAAACCATGCAAACCCTCCATTTGACATCTGCATTTGCGACAGTTTTCGCAGTGCATACTCTGCTTGTTTTTCAGAGTTTGTCCCCTCGAAAAGGTTCACTATGTCTTTGTCGTGTCTACGTATGTTTTGTGCCACGTAGAGCCATGGTGTTTTTTCTGCGTCCGCAATGTTCCGTTGCTTTTCCGGATTTTTTTTAATGTACTCTACTGCTTTCCGAATCTCTGGCTTTTGCTTCAAGAATGTGGCTATTGCCGAAGTCTCGTATATGCCCAAATACGTGTCGGCCGACGGATATTTGTTTCTCGCAAGCGATGGCAATGCGCGTAGCACCTCTATGAATGCGTTCGACGTATACGTAAACGTAAGGTTTTGTGTCGTACGATTGTCAAAAGGATTTGTCTCTTTGTGTTTTCCACTGCCAAACACTACGAATGTATGAGACTCTTCAATCTCTAAGTTTCTGCGTCTGACAGGCATCGTCCGCTGTTCGCCGTCGTTATGCTGCCCAGCCTTTGCCACTGCCAAAATCTTTATCTCTTGCACGCCTTCAGGAATCTGCACTTGTGCTTCAATTCTTTGCGAACGTGTGTCTGCAAAACTCATATTCGTTTTTTGCACAGATAGTTCGCGTCCGCTTTCAGCATCGCAAATCTTTATTTCAGCTTCTGCATTCTTTATGTTGTCGTCCGTCACGCTAACGTCGGCACTGATAGTTGTCTTGTCTCCTTCGGTCAAGAATCTTGGAAGTCCCAATCGGACGTTGATTGCTTTGCTGACGGTCAGCTTTGCTGTAGTCTGGTTAGCTCGCATGCTTCTGTCGTGTGCAATCGCCCTAAAATTATAGGTCGTCAGGTTATCTGGCAACTCAAATGTTATTTCGGCCGAGCCGTCTTTTCTTGGCGTTATGTTTGGCGAAAAGAATACAGTCTCTGCAAAGTTTTCGCGCATAGCATAGTCGTTGTTTGGTTGCGATGCGCTGTCGTCCTCACTCCCGTTCACGACAATCTTTTCCTCCTCCATAGCCTCTGCCATGTCGGCAGTTGGTGCTGCCATAGCTACCGATTCCACTGCAACTTCGTCGTAGACTGCCGACTCTTCTACAATCGCTCCGTCATCCATCATTTGTAGACTATTAGCTGCTCCTGCCGACATCGTCTTGTACATTCTCACGCCACCTCCTAGAAAATGACCATATCTGTATCTCAGGTGCTGAAGCTCCGATTCGTACGCCATGTTGCCTACGATGCCCGAAAGCAAAAAGTTGTCGCGGATATTTTTGTCGGTATAGTCGTTGTAGTGGCAATGGGTTTGGGCAGTCTTGCCCCACATGTTTGGTGTCTTGCCTTGTATGCCGTTCACATATAGGCTGTTGTTAATGCCTATCCTATAAAAATTTGTCCACCACGCATTGCTTACATATTTGTCAAGTCTTGAGTCATACATCGAAGCAACTATTTCGACGGCAGTGTCAGGTCTCGTGTTCAGCGTCCACGTTTCTTTTGCACCCGGAGTAGAGTGGTCTCGAAAGGTCGTCAGTGTCAGTCGTAGTTTGTCTGCTCTCGACTTCACCACAGACGTTTTACTTTGGGTATACTTGCGCCCGTCTTTGTCAATGATGGCGTAAATCATTATGCTTTCATTCTCGACAGCATCGGCTGGTACGATGTATTCAAATGTGCCTATGCCATGCGAACAATCAATGCGTTCGCGTTTGACAATTTCGCTCCGATAGCTTATCACGCAGAAAGCCTCAGCCCTCTCAAGTCCCGAGCCTATGCGTACTCGCAGTGTGTCAGCAGCAAAGACCTCTTCTGGTGTCTTTACGAGTAATGTCGGCAAGTGCTCAGCTCGCCCACTTTGTCCAACAATGTAGAGGTCGGACGTCTCGATAAGCTCTGTCCCAGTTGCCGACGTTGTAGTTGCGGTCAGTTTATATTTTTTTGCTCCAAAAGCAAAGTCGATGTCAAATGACGTATTTCCGTCGGCTTCCACATCTTTTCCCCACACAGTCTTGCCAACGATTAATCCGTTTGCAGTCAGCATGTCGCTTCCCCATACGCAATGTGTGTCTCCAACAATGGTGTCGGTTTCTTCGTGCTTTCCCAATGGGCGCATTCGCGTTAGTGGTTCATATTCTTCAAGTCGCAAATGGACGTTATGCTTATATGGCCTACCATTAAAGTTTGTCGAGTTAATATAAGCATTAGGCGTGTTGCCAAGGTCTACTTGATCTTGCACGTGCAAGCCTATCTTGCTTCCCTGAGCATTTACGTTGCAATGCGTATGTGCTTCGCATGTCTCGCCACGATTGTCTGTCAGGCGTATCTCTATGTTGTAAATCCTGCTTTTAGTTGTCGAGTCGCTCGCGAAGTTAAATTCAAACTTGCCGTCAGAATCTGTTGTTGTTGTACCGACCACGTCGGCATCGTCTTTCAAGATGTATGCTGGGCGCACAAGGTATGCTACGTTAGCCCCCACGACTGGCAACCCTGCGGCCGACATACATTTGCCACTCACATTTACGTTGCAACCCGGCAACAAGACTTCGTCGAACGTGTCAAACGTAATCTCATTGTCGGTGCGCTTAAAGTCTTCTATTCTAATGGGTGTCGTGGCCACTATGCGCGGATAACTATTTCCTCGTGTCTTGCACAATATCTGTATTCTCCCCATTCCCTTATACGCATCGTCTGGTATGTCAAATTCTCCACTTATAGTCCCGTACGTATTGGTTCTCAACTTTTGTGTCGCAATCTCTTGTCCGTTGGCCGAGCGTAGTGTTACGCTTACTTCTTCGTTCTTGTCTATTGCTCGCATCTTGTCTTGCCATGCGTCATACACGTAGGCCTTGAACAAAATTTTCTGCCCCGGACGATAAATCGCTCTGTCGGTTATCACTTGTCCCCGACGCTCGCTCCTGTCGCCACGCTCCTCTGTGAAGCCTCGGGTATATCCTATGTCGAATGAAAAAATGTCGTCGCCTTCTTTTATCTCAACATCCCTACTCCCTTTCCTTTCTTTTAGCCTTACCCATCCTTCTATATCTGGTTTGCTTTCACCGCTAATCTCCACGTTTGTCTTTGCCTTGCCCGACTCAAAGTCTTGCACAAGCAAATCACACTGACCATTTTGTGTAAATCGGGTCGCTGCTATGCCCGAACTAATAAATGTCCCCACAGCCATCGGGTTGCGTTTGCCATCAGCGTATGCTGCCACAACGTAGTTGCCTGCGCCTACACCTTTAAGCTCCGTATACATACTCGACAAGAATATGCAAGGTTGCGTTTGTGGCAGGTCTATTCGACGCGTTTCTACCAATTGTTTTTTGTCCAATAGCGATTGTATGTCGTCTTCCACTTTTAGCGCATACTCTTTCCCAACCTTGTAGACGCGTATTGTTATATTCCCTACATTCCTATACTTCAAATAAATTGGCACATATTTGTTCGGTATTACTTGTCCGTCGCTACCAATAAAGACGTTCTCTTGTCTAATGTCGTTCAACTGCTCTTGTGCCAAAGTCCTAAAATATCCCTTCGGCAGTTTTTTAGTCACCGTTTCGTATAGTTTGGTAGCTTCGGCAATTTTCTCGTCTGCTTCTCTCACGTTGTCCATTGCCGAGGCGCGGTTTATCAAGTCGTTGGCTTGTGCAAAGTCAACCATTGCTCTTGCCGAACCATTGCTCGGTCTTAGGCTACTAAGCTCCTTATGCAGCGTCTCCATTTTTTCGCCGTCGTACTTCACTGCCGGAATCTTTTCCGCCTGCATAATGCGTAGCACGTGCGAGAGAATCTCCGACAGTTCTGTTTGCGCTCCACGTGCCATGTTGCGCACAATGTCAAGGTCGGTCGGTAGCGACATCTGTCCATTTGCAAACGTTGCCATTGGAGCCACAATGTTGTTCAGTTGCTCTTCTGTCAGTGCCGATTCTGTCTCGGTCGGCATGTTCATAACGAGGCTCATAGCAATGTAGTCGTACAAGTTCATCCCCTCAAAAATCTCCTTGTCGCTCACAATGTCCGATGCCATAATCTTTCGCAATTCGGCTTCGTCTGTTAATGCCTCACGAGCATATTTTTCTTCTTTGTCGCACTGGTATAAGTTCAAGTATAGCAGTTGTTTGAGTGGTGTCCATGCTCCCTCAATGTTTTTGCTTATCTGGCTCTGTACGGTCTCCTCCCTCAGCATTCGCCTGCTGTTTATGACGATCTCTTTTTCGATTGTTTCAAGCATCCATTTTGTGTCCCTATGTGCCGTTGCTCGTTTCTTGGCTTCGGCTATAAATGGTGCTGCCGATAGTGGTTGCTCCACTTCTACAAGCGAGTCAACCTTTGCGCATAGCTCTTTGTCCGTCATTTTCATTGGTGTTTTGTCTTGTGCCCAACTGCCAACTATGTAGAGGCATGCAAGCGATATGGTGAGTATTACGATTAGTTTCTTCATAGTCTTTTTGCTTACATATATTACGTCTCTTTGACTCCGCAAGTGCTGTGCCAAACGCACAAAGAAAAAACAAAAGTTTCGTGTTTATGAAATTTTAATTACAATATCGAAACCTTTTTATAACAGCAATGCCACACATACAAATAGTGTGGCAAGTTTTGGGTCGTCGTGTGCCGAAATGTGTGGCTACCTATCTCTTAGGCTCATACCACTTGTGCGTAGTCGAACGACTATTCAGGCTTCGCAATTCTTCAACGTTGTCAACCACGCCAGCCGCATACGCCTGAGCCATTACATTGCCTTCGGCAGCAGCGTTTTTCCTATTGCCACATACGGGCTTCTGTGCTGCGTCGGCTATCAGTTGACAAAAATATTCGTTGTCCGATGATGTTCCCATCATGTGTATTTCGTCAACTTCTTTCTCGGCCACGTTGCAAACTCTTTGAATCTCTTCGACATATCGCAATGCCAAACTCTTCATCATACATCGCGCCACCGCACCATTGCCTTCTGGCACAACCTGATGCGTCAGTCTACAATAGTTCGCCACCACTTCATTAACCGAGCTTGCACTGTCAAAAACCGTCAGCTCGGTGTCTACAAAACTACTCGCTTCTTCTGGCAACTCTTGCACCATTCTGGTCATCTCTGCCTCACTTTCTACGCCCCATTCTGCCCAACCTTTTTGCAACAATGGCAGTCCTCTTAAGAACTTATGAAAACATATCCTGTCGTTTATTCCCTGCTGGTTACACACCTTGTTTTGCAGTGCCGTATATTTTAATATTGGCTTCGTCAATTCTATGCCCACGGCCGACATTCTGCCCGAAAATATATATGCAAACTTGTTCGTCTCTGTCGGAACCGAAATCACCGATGAGGCTACATCTTGTTCTGCCACTGCCACGACTGGCACTTTGGGCAGACCCGTCAGTTTGCGCACGTCTTCGCTAATTGTGCCTATTGTCATGCCCGGATATACAAATGTCCCAAAGTTTCGGGGCGTCAGGTTCATTCTCGACAAAATGTTGGCGTCCAACCCTCGGCTGTTTGCATTCATCAGTCCGCCTGCACTCGCCACCGTACTCTCTGTAATCATTTCGCCTGTCAGCAGATATATGAGCGTGTCTTGCAAAAACAATATCTTGTCTGCCACCGATAGCGACGTACTACCATATTCTCGCATCGTGTTCAGTAGCATTAGCGAGCTAAACGTCAAGTTGGGCATTCCCGTTTTCTCAAATAGCTCTGCTTCTGTCATTCTGTGTTGCAACCGAGTCTTGTTTTTGTTGTCTATCACGTCCAAAAACGATAACGGTTGCGACAGCAACTGACCATCTGTCCCAAAGCAACAAATGTCTGCGCCAAAGCCATCTATGCCTATCGAGCTAATCTCTTCGCTCTGTGCTGCCACCTTTTTAAGCGACTTGAGCAAGTTGCCATATATGTTGAACACATTCCAATAATAATGTCCAAAAATGTGCACCTCGTGTATCTCAAACGAGTCTGCAAGCTGCATCTCCAGACCATTTTCTCCTATTTGCCCCATGTATGTGTTTATGCATGTCGGCAATATGTCTATCGCAACGTATGTGTTCATTGTTTGTGGCAAATTGTTGTGGGTCGTCAAATAAAGTCAGACGGCAACACTGCCACCATCTGCAGTGTCCCGTCTGCTCTTGTTTCTATAAATTTATTTCTTATTGCGCACTTCGGGCGTCGAAATCTTATATACTTCGCTTGCTGCAAGCAAGAAACAGCCTATGCCGTAGTCTTCAAAATCTGGTGTCGACGTCGCTGTTGCTGGCTGACCATCGCTTGGCTTACTACCTGTACCCTGCACGTAGGCCAGCGAACCATTTTTGCGTATGCAGTTGTTGTAGAGCCCTTCCCATGCTTTCAGCATAATGTTCTTATACTCTTTTTCGGGCAAGATTCCTGTGCGTATGCCCCATGCAAGGCTATACACGAAAAGTGATGTACCAGTGGCTTCCATGCCTCCATAGTTTTCTTCGCACAATAGGCTCGCATTCCAAAAACCATCTTTACGTTGGCACTTTGCAATCCCCTTCGCCATTGCCACAAAGTCGTTCACGTAGGCCTGTCGGTGAGCATCATCTTGGGGGATTTCCATCAGCACACGCACCAACGTTGCCATAGCCCAACCATTGCCTCGCGACCAAAAACATGGCTGACCATTGCTCTCTTTGTATGGGGGGACGAAGTCTGCATCGCGATACCACAACCCGTGCTTCTCGCTAAATAGTCCTCCGCCAATCTCGTTGCGCGTTGCCGCATACATCTGCCACATCTTTTCGCCTATTCGCTTGTCTTTGGTGTCTGCATACATCTTTGCCAAGACGGGCATACCCATCTGTATTGCGTCCACCCAATACCAATCTTGGGTCTGTGGTGTGTTGACCAGCATGTTCACGAGGGCTTTCGTGTGGCGCAGTCTTTCTACTTTGCCGTCAAGTCTGCACAAGTCAATATATGTCTGTGCGCAGCAGTAGTCGTCAGCATTGCGGTCCGTGTCGCCATGCCTAAATCCCCACTTATGAAAGTCTGCCCACGTATACGCATAGTCATAATACGTAGGGTCTGGATATATCTCGTACAATGCCATCAGCCCTTCGTAGTAGACGCCACGTGTCCAAATGTGGCTCGGGCGCATACGCTTTACAAACGATGGCACTGTCGGGTCTGGATTCGTCTTCATGAAGTATGCGTTCACCTTCTGTGCTGCCGCCAGCACGTCCGCACACTCTGGTGTCTTCTGTGCCACAACGTCTGTGCCGCACACGTTCAATAGCATTACTGCCGAGGCTATGTAAATCCTTTTCATAGTCTAAGTTCTCTGCTTTCTTTAGTTTATATATTGTTTTGATTGATGTCTGTGTTTGTCTTCTCGTCGAATGGCAATATGCCAAACAATCTTCGGTAATATCTGCAAAACGAGTTTATGTCGCCAACCGAATACACCGAAAACACTTGCTTCAAACTTCTACTGCCTGTCTGTATCAGTTTTCTGCATTGCTCCATCTTCCATAGCTCGACATACTCCTCCGTCGGCAAGCCTGTTATGTTCCTTACCTTTTCGTCAATTTCCCTGTTGCGCATCTGGAGCGAAATCCCAATGTCGTCTATCGAGAAATTCTTCCTGCCTATGTTTTTCGTCAAGATGTCCGTAAACTTACTCCAAAATGTTGCATCCGTCTTTTCAAGATTGTCATGCGTCCTATGCAACGCCTCCAAGTGTCCACCAATCTGGTCCACTTGCCTTGCAAGCTTCTTTATCATGTCAAGCAGTTGCTCCGCAACTATCGGCTTTTGCAATATTACGTCTGCACACATAGTATTGGGGTTCTTATAAGTCTCTTCCGTTCTCTCCTTGTCTTTCGTCACCAAGATTGTCTTGCCCATTCCGTAGCTAAACAATCGACGAATTTCGTTTATGTATTTTATGCTGTCCAATGTGCCATCTCCATGCCCACATGCTATTATCTCTGGTCGGTTTTTCTCAACCAGCATGTCGGCTTCCTTTGTGTCGTGCGCAATCTCCACCTCAAAATATGGCGACAGCCTATCGGCATAAAAATGACACAAGTCTTTGTCCGGTTCCAAAAGCAATATCGTCGTGCGCAATTTCAACGCACTATCATTCGACTTCCGAAATAGCTTTTTGCTGCTTTTCTCCACTATTTCCTTGTCGTCATACATGTCGCTATCTTCGTCAATGATGTTCACGTCAAAATACTGTCTATAGTCTGTTGGCAACCATAGTGTAAATATCGAGCCTCCCATCGGATTCTCTTCATATTCCAGTGTCCCATGGTGCGACAACGCCAAGTCGTTCGCTGCCGACAAGTTTATATTGTTCGTGCTGACATTTTCTGTGTCAAATACATCGTTGAAAATCGTCTCTATGTTGTCTTGATTTATGCCTATGCCACTATCCCTTACGCTTATCGCGCACATGCCACTCTCATTCTTACTAATGTCTATGTGGACGCTTCCACCCTCTGGCGTATACTTAAAGGCATTGTCCAACAAGCACTTCAATATCATTTCCACTCGTGTCTTGTCTATCGCTATCTGCTGATTGCCCTGTACGTCTAGTGTGTATTTTATGTTCTTTTTCTTCGATATTTCATTATATCTGTGCACAATCTCTGTAATATAGCTCGTGACGTCCACTTGCTCAATGTTCAGTGGCAACTTCTCTTTTGCTTGCTTAAACAATAATAGACTGCTCAGTACTTCGTTCAGCTGCGTCGTGTTGCGTTGGATTATGTCCACGTGCGTCCGAATGCCAGTCGGCATCTGCATCATCTTATTCGTCAAGTAATTCGACGAGTGTTTTATTGTGTTTATTGGCAGTCGTAGCTGATCACTTATGTTATGAAAGAATCTCGACTTATATTTTCGCAACGATTCCTCCATCTTTTCGCTCGCAATCTTCTTCCAATACTTTTGCGACACGTACATCGGCAACATTGTCAGTGTCAAAAACAGCAGTCCATATAGTATGCGCATAATCGTGCTATCGCTCCACTGACTACTTATGACTATGTCCACACTCCGAGCTTTCCTCTCTTCTTGCGAATTAGTCTTCATCAAGAACGTATACTCACCTGCTGGCAAGTTATTATACGTCACCTTGTCTGTCAACTGCATGTTTGTCCACTCGTCCACTCCCTCCATCTTATATTGTATCTCGTCGTCCACCAACGCATTCATGTCAAGCGTTGTCAGCTGTATCGTAAATGTCGACGTCCTAGCTGGTATGTTTATTTTTGTTGTATGGTGTAGCGACTCTCCATCGGTGATGTCAGCGTAGTCGGCCAACGTAATCCTCCTTCCGTCAATAGTCAGGCTCGTTATCATCGGGCTACGCTCCGTAGTCTTCACGTTGCTTCGCACGTCAATGTCCAATATGCCGTCCAGTGTCCCCCACAACAAGTGATTCGTCCCCTTTTGCAATATCACTGCATGGTCGTTATATAGCGTTCCTCGCAAGTTTTCCTCAATCTGCACTCTTACTATCGTCTCCCTCTTTGTGTTAAAATACGCCATACCACACTCCGTACCCACCCAAAGTATGCTGTCGTTCGGGCTATAAATCGAACTCACAATGTCCGACGGCAATCCATTTTCTTTCGAATATTTCTTAAACTTTACTTGTCCCACCTCAAAGTTGACTCTGTAGAGTCCGCCTCCGCCTGTGCCAATCCACACGATGCCGCTCTTGTCTTCATATATAGTCCTGATGTCTTTCGACTCCAAACCATTAATGTCGCCACTATTATATCCGTATATGTAAAAGTCATTCGGGTCGTTTACTATGTTGTCGGGGTTAAACACGGCAATGCCGTCAGCCGTCGCTGCCCATATCATCCCCTCCGAGTCTTGAAGTATATCCCTTATCTGATTGCGTCTCTTGGTGTTCCCAAGCCAAAATCGCCTAAACTTTACGTCTTTCCTCTGGCTTGCCGACACGTAGTCTATGCTCCCGCCAAAGGTCGCAATCCAAATGTTCTCCTCTCTATCTTTTATTATCTTAAACACGTCGTTGCTGCTCAACGTGTTGTCATTGCCCTTCTCGTGTGTGTAGTGTGCTATCTCTTGCACGGTCTGCTGGTCATACACATATATGCCACTACCGCGTGTACCCATCCACACGTGTCCGTCCTTGTCCTCAATGAACGTATATGGTTTAACACCCTTAATCCTGTGCTTTATCTCCTTTATCTGTGGGTCATACACACACAAGTCTCCGTTGCGTATGCCAATCCAAATGTTGCCATCCCTGTCTTCATAAATAGTCTTAACGTTGTTCTGAGCGTTAAATCCATCCACCGAAGGACGGATTATTCTGCTAACAAACTTCTGTGGTGTTATCTTCAGCAGCCCCACAAACTCACTCCCCACCCATATATTCCCGTCTACGTCTTGCTCTATGCTAAGCAAGTAGTTGGGCATCACCGCATTCTTCGACGTTATCTTCTCCTTTGTCTTGTCTACCGAATCATAATATATCAAGCCTCCGCCATAGCTCGTTATCCAAAATACCCCCTCGTCATACTTATCTTTCAATATGCATATTCGTGGGTTGTCCACAATGTTCGCTGTCCCGTCGTCAAGTATCGAGACCTTCTGTAGCTCGTTGTTCTGTTCGTCCAAGTAATATAATGTCCCTTTTCCATCATAAAACCAACAGTTCCCCGCATTGTCTCGCAAGATTTCCACTTCCACGCCTTCAATCTCCTCTGCTCCTATCGTGCTAAGTGGCAACATCTCGTCTTGGCGAACATCATAAAGTAGCAGACCATCTTTCATCCCGTTCATGATCACCATGCTTTTGCCCACTGGCTTAATGCCCTTCACCTTCTTGCCTGCCACAGGAATCATTACGTCTGGCAACTGGCGCAGCGTGCGCGCATCAAATCGCCTCAGCATTCTCGTCCCATCCACAATCAGCCCAATATCGGCTTGCACGCAAAAGCCAAACGAACTCTTCAGACCATCAATCTCAAGCCTCTCTTCAGTCCCTTCCGAACTTAGGCGAACCACGTCTTTTCCACATAGCCAAAAGGCTCCTCCATATCGCAGCCCATCTCTATATAGCAACGTGTCTTGCCAAATGCACTTCGGCTCCACGCCTCGTACGTCATACAAATATGCACCCTTTGCATTCCCGTGTATCAGCACTGCCGAGTCCTGAATCTGCAAACTACTCTGTGCAAACTCACACACCCGATTATATCTGTCTCGTAGCGGGTAATACACGTCTTTTGCCGGATTATAGCAACTATACGACTTGTCGTATGTTCGTATCCACAAGTTGCCCACGTCGTCTTTTCGTACCGACCTAAGTTGCCTATCTGTCAGACCATTAGGTCTGTCTTTCGGCTTATGCACCACAAAGTTTTTGCCGTCATATCTGTTTAGCCCGTCAAACGTAGCAAACCACATAAAGCCATCATTGTCTTGCTCTATGTCCCTCACCGTATTCTGCGACAAACCCTCTGGGATTCCTATGTTCGTTATCGACAGTTTGCTCGATATTCTGTCCGCATTCGCACAATGTGCGCCCACAGCCATACATAGCAAAGTCGCTACCACTCTCCTTATGTCTTTTTGTGTGCTTTGCATGCGTTTGTTGTCTCTTCCTTGTGTTAGTTTGTCTATCTACGCCTCCGTTTTTCACTTTGTTACGCCCGTCGCCTACTTGCTCACCTCGACAGGCACAATATTCCCTTCGGCATCAAAATATAGCCTATCCACACACACCTCTCTATTATACCCAGCTTCACGCCCCATTTCTATCCCGTCTGGGCGTACAAACCTATGGTACACTATAAACCAAATGTCAGTCCCCGGCACGTTCACCACCGAATGATGTCCCGTAGCGTAAATTCCCTTTTCAGGGTCTTTTCGCAATATTACTTTGCTCGTCTCCAGTGCTGGCATTTCTGTCGGGCTATCGCTCATCACGTAGCGCACGCAGTAGTTCGGACTACGCGTGTCGTCTTGGCTCCACGAAAAATAATATTTCCCTTTTCTGTAAAACACATACGTTCCCTCACGATACAACTTGCTGTAGTGTATCAACTCCCGTGTCGTCCCTGCCACAAGGCTCGTCATGTCTTTACCCAATTCGCTTATCGCCATAAAATGATTCCCCCAATACAGATAACTCTTTCCGCTCTTGGGGTCTGTAAACACGTCTGGGTCAATGCACTGACCGCCGTCAGCTTCTTTAGGTCGTTCTGCTATCAGTGGATGCCCCAAGTCCCTAAATGGTCCTGTCGGGTCATCTGCCACTGCCACGCCAATCTTCGTTTCTGCCGTAAAGTAAAAGTAATATTTATACGTGCCGTCCTTTTGTTTCTTCTCTTCTATACAAGGTGCCCATGCTCTGCTGTCTGCCCAACTTACGTCTTTCTTTAAGTCCAATATCACACCCTCATCGGTCCATTGCTTCATGTCCGACGACGAAAAACAATGAAAATTATCACCCTGCCAATTTGTATATCCGTCGCTCGTCGGGTAAATATAAAACTTACCCGTCTTCTCCGAATACATCACCTCTGGGTCTGCAAATCGTCCTTTCAAAACTGGGTTATTCTGTGCCATGCTTGCCGTTGCCATCGCCAGCAGGACGCATTTTGCTATGTTGCGCAACAATATCTCCATTAATTATTTTATTCTTTTTTGCTAAGTTAATTAAAAATTGTTGAAAAAGTTGTTTATGTCCCTTCTCCCCTATTCCGAATAATAATTCCTCGCTATGCACCCAAATTCATTCACGGGTAAAGAATTGCGTGCCTTTTTCTTGCTAAAACTTACAATCTTCCCTTTCCTTACAATAGCATAACCTATAATCTTAGCATTCTCATCATGTGCAAATAACTTCTCTGGGCGCCATCCGTCCTCGCCTCCCATGACTGCCCCAAGCGTATACGCATTTGCTTCTTCCGTTGTAAGCAAACTCTTCGCTTCGCACCATGTGGTGTCTTTTTTTTCTTTGTCCACCACGTAATATCTTTTCCTACGTTTGCTCAAATCTATTTTATCTCCATTTGCGTCCATAGTCCCATATTCTGCAAACACCTTCGGTAGCCCACCCATCGTTGGCCACCAACCCTCTGCCGGAATAGTCAGTTCGGTCTTTGTGTCTATAAACACAGCTTTCGGCTCATTTTTCCACGGTCTTCCCAGCCACACCTGTGTCTCTTGTGGGTCACCTTCGGCTGTTATCGAACAGCGTTTGAACACATATCCCCATCGGGTCTCCTTCCCATGGCGTGGCGCCACAATCCAACCACCACTTTTCCTGTTTACGAATATCATGCAACTCTCAATCCATGCATTCCCATTGCCGTATATGAAATCCACCGCCCCCACAATGAGGCTATGTGCCACATAGTTTCGCCCATTCGAACTATTCGATGTCCTATATGTGTCCTGATAGCTCATTAGCGCGCAATACTCAATCGCAATCCTATCTCCCTTTGCATACAGTGCCAACGCTTGAGGTCCCTCTTGTTTCATAAATCCATAGCTATTCATTATCGCTATCCCTTGCAACGTCACGTCGTTTGCCATCACCACCATTGTCGCTCCCTTATCCACTGGCACAGCCTTCTCTCCGCCGCTAACTCTGTCGTCGCTTATCAGTGTAACGTCAGCCCCCTCGCCAATCAAGCTAATCCTATTCTTCCCCTCTGGTATACATACATGTTCACGATAAGTACCTGCCTTTATGTATATGTTTTTCTGCTCATCGTTTTTCTCCCCTATCGCATCAATTGCTTCTTGCACCGAAGCAAAGTCTCCACTCCCATCTTGTGCCACAATATAATCATACACATCCCCAGCCGACGCGTTAATCGCCACGGCCGTCAGTATTGTCGCAAGTGCTTTCCTTTTCATCTCTAACAAATAAAAAAAGAAAAAGACCGACCAAGCACACCACGTGCATGGGCAGTCTTTTTCAAACTAATTTCTTTATGTCAAATTAATTTTTTGCTGCCTTCTCCAAGTCCTTTGCTCGCAAGTAATCTCCATTTTTTCTATCAATTTTATGATAGTCAAAAAAGTAAATCTCAGAGTCTGCTGCGCCCATCAATATCTTGAAGCATAGTGCCTTATTCTTGCTTTTCTCGGGGCCAACCTTGTGCAAGAAGACCACATTGTCGTCTTTCTCCTCAATGGCCTTTCGAATGTCGTCCTCGCTCACAATCTTTACTGCATACGGATACACCTTTTTCAGTGCACTCTCACTCTGAATGCTCTTTTCAAGTTCCGATTTTAGCAAGTAAAGTGTCTTGCCCGATAGGCTTTTCTTGTCTTTCCTATACACAAGTAGCGGACTATCACTTATAAGTTTTGGCTCTGCCTTCATCTTCTCCACGTGCTTCTGCATGAAGCGTATTATCGCTGGAAGTTTATACACGTAGTTCTGGTCGCTCACACTTGCGTAGCACAATGGCACCGAAATCAAGTCAGGCATCGTTGTCAGTTGACTACCTTTTTTGCCCATCAAAAGGCTCATATAAGTATACTTCTCTCTCGAGTCGTCTCCCTTGTAGTAGCCCGTCGTCGTTACCAAAAACGAAAACGCATGGTCCGTACGCTTTTGCTCAAACTTCTTGCGCGAAATGTACTCCGTCTGCGTCAGTTTCCAATCTTTCGGAATGTTGTCCTTTACCGACATGTTATAGTCGCTGAACATATTCTCGTCCGTAACGACCATTGTCTTTGTACCCGACAAACCTTCATAGTCTGCCGCAGTCGGTGTCTGTCCGTTTGCGCCCACCACCGATAGCGCAAGCAATGCAAAACTTATCGTTTTTTTCATTTATCTATTTTCTTTTTCTTTCTTTTTGCTATCGTTTTCTACGTATTACGAAATCCTATTGTTACGATTTTTTATGAAAAATTTAATCAATTGTCCTCCAATCATTAATTTTGTCAATACTTTTTAACTACCTTTGTTAGTTAGTATATAATAGCGTAACATATATCTCACACTTAAAGCATATCATGCAAAGAGAATATAGAATAATTTCAGCCGTCCGAAACCTATCGTTGGCTCTCTGTCTTTCGTTTACATTCGTTGCTTGCGACGATGATGTCGATGTCGATGATCGTTCAGCCATAGCCGCCTCCTACGAAGCTTTGCAAGCCGAGGTCGGTGGTGTCAACTACTCCTACGTCGTTACTGCCAACAACCATTGTCAAGTGGTTGCAGTCGACGAAAACACGTCGGGTAGCATATCCGTCCCCTCCCAAATCAATAATCTTACGGTTTCTGGTCTCGCACCATACGCCTTCAAAGACTTAAAAGAACTCGTATCTGTTTCCCTCCCCGAAGGCATCACCACCATCAGTGGCGGTGCTTTCTCTGGTTGTAAGGCTCTTACGTCTGTTTCTCTCCCCGCTTCTGTAACCTACATCGACAGCTATGCTTTTCAAAATTGTCAAAGCCTCGCCTCTATAGCTCTCCCTTCATGCTTAGATTCCATAGGCAAAGGAGCTTTTGCCAATTGTAATGCACTCGCCACTGTCTCAATTCCCACAGTCGACCAATGGTGCAAAATCAAGTTCGCCGATGGCGATGCCAATCCCGTCAAGTTTGCTGGAGGTCTGACCGTCGATGGTAAGATGCAAACCGAAATCACTTTTCCACAAGGCATTACTGCAGTCAACGACTACGCCTTCTTGGGCGATACCAGCATAGTTTCTGTCATTCTTCCACAGGGCATTTCGTCCGTTGGCGTCGAAGCTTTCCGTCTTTGCTCTGCGCTTAAGAATGTCTCACTCCCCAGCAGCCTCACAACTCTCAGTCAATACGCTTTTCAAGATTGTTCTTCGCTCAGCACCATCTCAATCCCCCAAAGCGTTACAACAATCAACAAAGGTGCTTTTTCAGGTTGCAATGCCCTCACAAGTGTCGATATAGCTTCTGTTGCAAGTTGGTGTAAGATTGCTTTTGCCGATGCTCCCGCCAACCCCATTCACAACGCTCACAACGTTACCATTGCAGGTGTTGAAACAACAGAGTTCGTCATCTCTGATGTAACCGCCATCAACGACTATGCTTTTGCAGGTCTCGCCGCTTCCAAAGTAACCATTTCCGATGGCGTCACCAAAATAGGCGTAAGCGCATTCGATGAAGCTACTTTTGCCGAATACACTCTCCCCTCGACCCTCGATAGCATTGGCGATAAGGCATTTCACGCTTGTGTCAATATTTCCTCTGTTCGCATACCTCCCTCCGTCAAGAGCCTTGGCGAAGAAGCTTTTGCCGACTGCTCCACTCTCGGTCGCGTAGTTATCCAGACGTCCGATGGTGCAGGGCTCCCCGTCATAAGCAAAAAAGCCTTTGCCAACGCCACCGCTCTGTCAAGCCTCTCCCTCTACGATTGTGTTACGAAGATTGAAGAACAAGCCTTTTATGGCTGTAATAGCCTTGTCAGCATAGGCAATCTATCTAAAAACCTTACCACCATAGGCGATGAAGCTTTTGCCGAATGCTCCAAACTTTCTCAAATAGAGTTGCCAGCTTCCATCCGTTCCATTGGCTCTGGTGCTTTCAATGGTTGTTCCGAACTCGCTCTCGTCACTATGCAAGAAGGTACAACATCCATTCCATCTTCTTTCCTCAAAAATTGTTCTGCCATAACAACATTTGCCGTCCCCGAAGGCGTTACGTCCATAGGCGACGATGCTTTCTATGGTTGCGATAACCTTGCCTCTATAACACTTCCCTCATCCTCGCTCGAGTCTATTGGCAAGAATGCGTTCAACAACTGTAAAGCAGTCAAGTATATCGATTGGCCTGCTTCCATACGTTCCGTCGGTAATGGAGCCTTTACCGAAACTGGACTCAAGTTTGTCAACATTCACGACATAGCAGCTTTCGCTACCACCTCTTTTGGCAATCGTGCTTCCAACCCACTCAACACTGGCATAAGTTTCCTTATCGATAGCGTCGAGGTTTCGAGCGTTGAAATACCTTCTTCCGTAACCGACATCAGTAGCTACGCTTTTGCAGGTGCTTACAACCTTAAGTCCATTACTCTCAACAAGGGACTTCTCACAATCGGAGCCCATGCTTTCGACGGCTCTTCGCTCACTTCTATTAATCTTCCAAGTACCATCGAAACCATCGAAGAATCAACATTCGAAGCTTGTCGTAGTCTCGTTAGCATCGGTCTATCCCATGTCGTTACCATCGCTACCAACGCTTTCAAAGACTGTTCAAAACTTGCCGACGTAGAGATTCCCGAAACCGTTACCTCTATCGGTGCCGATGCTTTCTCTGGTTGCACAGCTCTCTCTGCAGTCTATACAACCTCTCTCGCCGATTGGTTAAACATCGGCTTCGCCTCTTCCACTGCCAATCCCGTCAGCATTGCCAAACATCTTTTTGTCAATGGCTCCGAGCCAACCGATTTGCAAATAGATGGCAACATCAAGAACTTCGCTTTCTATGGCGTCGAAAGTCTCACGTCAGTCAGTGTCGATGCCGATGAGATTGGTAAGAGTGCCTTTGCCAATTGCACCTACCTCAAGTCTTTCACTCATTCCAATTCTCTTACCACCATCCCTGAGTCTGCATTCAAAGGTTGCACTCGTCTTTCAACCATCAGTCTCGATGGCATAACGACAATCGAAAAGGAGGCATTCAGTGGTTGCGGTCTTACCAAACTCCAAATCCCTTCTACGCTGACCACTGTTGCTTCTAAAGCCTTTGCCGAATGCACCAGCCTTGGCGAGATCCGCTACAACGCTATCGAAGATTGGCTCGCCATCTCTTTTGCCGACACTCTCGCCAACCCAGCAGCAGCCAAAGGCGCCATGCTATATGTCGGTGAACGCGTCCGCAATCTTACAGCCCTCAGCATCACTTCCGACATCGGCAACTTTGCTTTTGCTGGCGTCAGTGGCATAACTTCCGTCACACTTGCAGAGTCTGTTAGCAAAATCGGTAACGCTCCTTTCTGCCTATGTGCCGACCTCACCACCATCAACTCCGAAATAAAGAATCCCACCAAAACAAACCTTGGTAAGACGGGACTGACAATCAATATTCCTGTCGGGACAACCTCTGCCTACATAGCCAATTGGGGCGAAGAAAATACCTACGTAGAAAAATAATTATCACCAATAAATGTTCGGGGGGCAAATCTTTGCTCCCCGATTTTCTATGTTTATTAAGGTCCAAGCCACCAATACTATTGTTTCTATTTCCGATTTATTATCTAACTTTGTTTCTGACTAATAAGTAAAAATCAATACAACAAAAACTATTATGATTCAGGCAAACGGAGCCGAGACTGAAGCCTTGGCCGAAGGTATGGAAGAATTTGCAGAAGAAGCATCTCTTAGTGTCATAGACCTTTTCTTTGAAGGTGGTTTCATAATGTGGGTCCTCCTCGCCATGTCCATCTATGCCGTCTATATATTTATCGACCGCTACATGGCCCTCAACAAAGCTCTCCACGGCGACAAATCTTTCATGGATAAAATCCGCGACTATATCCATGGTGGCAATATTGAGTCTGCTCGCTCTCTTTGCGACTCTACCGACGACCCTGTTGCACGTCTTGTCGCAAAAGGCATTAGTCGCATCGGTCGACCACTCTCCGATGTCCAAACAGCAGTCGAAAACGCTGGCAATATCGAGGTCAATACTCTTGAAAAAGGACTCGCAAGTCTTGCCAGCATCTCTGGCGGAGCCCCTATGATTGGCTTCTTAGGCACTGTTACTGGCATGATTCAAGCCTTCTTCGAAATGGCAAGCGCAGGCAACAATATCGAGGTTAGCTCGCTCGCTGGCGGCATCTACACAGCTCTCGTAACTACAGTCGGCGGTCTCGTCGTTGGCATTCTCGCCTACTTCATGTACAACTATCTGACAGCTCGTGTCGACCGTGTTGTCGCCACTCTCGAAGCCCGCACAATGGACTTTATGGATATGCTCAACGACCCAACAGTCTAACCTCTTTACCCCTCGCTCACAATGGCTCTCAAAAGACGTAGCAAGGTAAGTTCAGCATTTAGCATGTCGTCTATGACCGACATCATATTTTTGTTGCTTATCTTCTTTATGCTCACCTCTACGCTTGTCCACCCAAACGCCCTCAAACTCGTTCTGCCGCAAAGCAAAAACCAAACCTCTGCCAAGCCTCAGACGTCAGTCTCCATAACAGCCGACCTACGCTACTATGTCGAAACCAAAAGAGTCTCTTTCAAAGAACTTGAGCCTGCTCTGCAAGCAAAGCTCGGCAGCCAGCCCGACATGTACATAGCACTTCATGTCGATGAAAACGTCCCCATGAAAGAAGTCGTCAAGGTTATGAACATTGCCAAGAAAAATAAATACAAACTTATATTAGCCACTCGCGCCAAGTAAGGTCGCACAAGTTTGTCCCACATCTCATGCAACCTTCCGATAATAATCCCAGGAGAGACAAAAGATACCGTAAGCAGGGCATCATCGGCACTCTACTCTTCCATGCAGCTCTGATGCTTTTCCTTTGGTTTACAACCCTCAGTGCCAATCGTCCCGAAGAAGAAGCTCTGCTCGTTAACTATGGCTTCTCCGAAAGCGGTGGTGGTGGCTCTGCGCCCGCAGCTTCGCAAACTCCTGTCTCGCCAACTCCCGAACCCACACCCTCTCAACCACAAGAAACTGCTCCACATGCCGATGGTCAGAGCATGACCACGCAAGATTACGAAGAAGCCGCAGCTCTTGCCGAGGCAAAACGGAAAGCCGAAGCCGATGCCAAGGCTGCCGCCAAAGCCAAACTAAAAGCTGAGGCCGACGCAGCCGCTCGTGCCAAAGCCGAAGCCGAAGCCAAGGCTCGCGCTGAGGCAGAACGTGCTCGTGCCGAGGCTGAAGCCAAAGCTCGCGCCGAAGCCGAAGCTGCTGCACGTGCCAAAGCCGAAGCTGAAGCTGCCGCCAAAGCCAAAGCAGCAGGTGCCATAGCCAAAGGATTCTCGGGCAGCGGGACTGGCTCCAACACAACAAACAATGGCTCTGGCTCAGGTCAGGGTAGCCTAACGGGCACTGGCTCAGGTGTCGGCTCAGGCAGTGGGACGGGTTCTGGCAATGGCTCTGGCTCAGGCAATGGTTCTGGGTTCAGTCTTGCAGGTCGATCGCTCATCGGTAGCCTCCCAAAACCCAACTATCCTGCACGCCACACCGGAAACGTCGTCGTACAGATAAAAGTCGACAAGAATGGTAAGGTCGTCGAAGCCTCTGTCATCAACAAGGGTACAACCATAACCGACACCAAACTTTGGGAAGCCGACATCGCCGCTGCTAAAAAAGCGCAATTCAATAGCAACCCTCAGGCTGCCGCCATCCAAGTTGGCACAATCACCTATCACCACATTGTCCAATAGTAGTCTCTTCGCAAGCCTCCATGTTGCTACAGATTCTTAATGTACTTATATGTTTGCTCGGTCCATTCTTCATAATGTGGCTGACGCGTACCTATAAGCCACTCGGCAAACTTGGAGACATAGTCTTAGCCTATATTCTTGGTTGCCTACTCGGTCTCGTCGGCATTATGCCACAAGACGGCTCTCTTACCACCATCGCGGGTGTAGCTGTCCCCATGGCCATTCCGCTTTTGCTTTTCTCAGCCGATGTGCGCTCTTGGCGTCGCATGGCTCCCGAGTTTATCAAGTCGACAGTTTGTTGCATATTAGCTTTCTCTGTTGCAATCTTTGTTGCTCACAGCCTCGTTGTCGACCCCGACACCAACTACTCCGCCATTGGTGGCATGATCCTTGGTCGCTACACTGGCGGAGTTGTCAATCAAGCTTCCATAAAGACAGCTCTCTCTATCCCCGACGACATCTATGTTGTCTGCGATGTCTGCATAATGGCTGTAAGTGCTCTCTATCTATTGCTCGTCATTGTGTTCGGAAAGCAAATAACTTCTCGTCTTCTTCCTGTTAAGTCTTCTTTGGCAATGTCGAACAGTTCCGCTGCGTCTCACGTCGCAGAAATGTCTTCTGACACAGACCTGTTCTATGGGCTACTCCGCAAGAGTAATCGCTTTCATCTCTATCGCGCTCTTGCTCTTGCGCTCATTGTCATTCTTGTTGGGGTCGCACTCGCAAGCCTTGTCAAATACGTCTGCTCTCTCTTCGATATTCAAGATGTCTTCACGCCCGTCTTTATCCTCATAATTACTTTCTTTTCTCTTATTCTCGCTTCGCAAAAACAAGTCCAACAAATAAAATGTACTTTCGAAGCGGGTACATATTTTATTCTTGTATTCAGTATAGCCGTCTCTTCACAAGTCAACACTACAGTGTTGGCCTCGGCTTCCTCTGCAATGTTGCTCTTCGTTTTCATTGCCACTCTCGGCGGATTTCTGTTGCACGTCCTTTTTAGTGCGCTACTTCGTGTCGATCGCGACACCACACTCGTAACCTCAGCATCTCTCGTCTGTTCACCACCTTTCGTACCCGTAGTCGCAGGTTCTCTCGGCAACAAGTCTGTCATTGCTCCCGGCATTGCCGTAGGTCTTTTCGGTTATGCCGTCGGAACATATCTTGGCTTCGCTCTCGTCTACCTCCTTTCGCTTTTCTTCTGACAACCAAACACACATCCATATATCACCACAATGAGCAACCTTACCTTCGACAAAATATTATCTCTCTTTGGGCAAAATAGCATCAGTCTTGCCTTGCAAGAACCCCTATGCTATCTAACCGATGAGCAACGCAACGAACTCGTTGCCAACTGCCACACCGAAAGCTATTCTCGTGGTACATCCATCTACTCCGAAGGCGACGATGCTCCCGAATGCTACATGATAATCAGTGGCAAAGTGAAAATATTCAAAGAAGGCATAGCTGGTCGAGAACAAATAGTCAAAATGGGCAAGGCACACGATGTCGTTGGCTATCGTGCAGTGTTCGCTGGCGAACCACATTCTGCAAGTGCCGCCACGCTCGAAGATACAATATTACTCGCTCTTAGTCGCACCTACATGCTCAAAATAACGCACGACAACAGCCGTGTAGCCGAGTTCGTCATCCGTTCACTTGCACGCGAACTTAGTTTTAGTCGCGGTCGTAGCGTCTCACTTTCGCAAAAGCAAATCCGCGGACGCCTTGCCGAGAGCCTTCTCGTCCTCAAAGACAAATATGGCTACGTCGGTGGCACCACGACCATCAACGTCCGTATGACTCGCGAAGACCTTGCCAGCCTTAGCAACATGACAACCTCCAACGCCATTCGTACACTTGCCAATTTCGCTGCCGAACGCATCCTCGATGTCGACGGACGCGAAATAACCATCTGCGACGAAGCTAAACTCGAAAAAATATCTCGCTTAGGGTGAAAATCCTCGACAAATACATAGTCAAAAAATTCCTCGGGACGTACTTCTTCACTGTGGCAATAATACTTGCCATAGTCATCGTCTTCGACCTCGCCGAAAAGGTCGACGACTTCATGGAAAGCAAAGCCCCTTTCAAAGCCATAGTAGTCGACTACTACATGAATCTTGTCCCCTACTATGCCAATATGCTCTCGCCTCTGCTTGTCTTCATCTCCGTCATTTTCTTCACGTCCAAAATGGCAGGTCAGACCGAGATTATTGCCATCCTATCGGGTGGTGTCAGTTTTCGTCGTCTGATGTTCCCCTATTTCTTAGGTGCTGCCATAATAGCCGTATTCTCTTTCGTTCTCAGTAGCTACGTCATCCCAGTCTCCAACCGCACTCGCATTCACTTCGAGAATGTCTACGTCAAAAGCAAGCGACAAACGGGGCTTGCCAACATACACATGCAAATATCACCAGGCATCTACGTCTACATGGGGCGCTATTTCTCTACCAGCCATGGTGGCAGTGGTGAGCGAGGCGAAAACTTCGACATTCAGCACTTCGAGGACAAAACACTCGTCAGCCGACTCAACGCAAGGCGTGTAACCTACGACTCAATAAGTGGCAAGTGGAAACTCAAAGACTATCGCATTTGGGACTTCCAACCCGATGGCATCCGACACACCATAACCACAGGCGCAGAGCTCGATAGCACCATCAATATGCTCCCCTCCGACTTCAAGAAAGAGCGTAAGAGCTTCGAAATGCTTACCTCCACCGAACTCGTAGAGCACATCAACGAGTTGAAGTCTCGCAACGTCGGCAACACCGAAGAGTTTATCATCGAGCTCTATAAGCGACGCGCCACTCCTTTCGCCTCCTTTATCCTCACCCTCATCGGCGTCAGCCTCTCTTCGCGCAAGACTCGCGGTGGCATGGGCGTATACATGGGAATCGGCTTACTACTCAGCTTCGCATTCATACTGTTCCTCACCATCTCACAAACATTTGCCATAAATGGCGACATGAACCCACTACTTGCCGTGTGGCTACCCAATATAGTCTTTTCGATTGTCGGCATAATTCTGTATATTAAAGCCCCCAAATAATATACAATCTCTTGCCACGTATTGTCTACATATTTCTGCTTGTCCTCGCTACCCTGACGGCATGCGATAAGTCCGAAGTGCGCCTACACCACCTCTATCTTACCGCTCCCTCCGACATGATAACTCCCGGCGACACCATGCAGCTATCGCTACTTGCCTATCCAGCCGACGCCACCACAGGATTCCCATCCGAAGTGCCAGTTTGGTCGACAAGTGACAGCACAATAGCCACTGTCAACCAGTCTGGGATTATGACTGCAGTTAAATACGGACAATGCATAATACGTGTCGACATGGGTCACTACTCTGCCGAAAAAATGATAACCGTCTCGGCAGTCGTAGACATACCCGATGAATATTTTCGCAACTTCCTTCTCGAACGCTACGATGCCGACCACGATGGGCAAATAGCAGGCTACGAAACCTATGCTTTTGTCAGTATCGACCTCGAACCACTAAAAATAGCTGGGCAACAAGGAGTCTCACTTCGCGGACTCGAACAATTTGTCAACCTACAAATCCTTCGCATCGAAAACCTCACTATCAGCGACCTCGACCTCCGACCATTCACCAATCTTCGTAGCGTCTACCTCGAAGCCTGCGACATCGACACCATCGACCTACGCAGCAATGCCACAATAGAAGATGTTCGTTGTCTCGCCTGCCCCAATCTTACAGCCATACTCTTTGGCAGCATGACCGACTACGGACGCAACAACCTAAGCACCCTACAATGCGACCGATGCGACATACGCAGTCTCGACCTTTCGCGTTGTGGACGCACTCTTGGTGACATCGACTGCCGACAAAATCCTAATCTTACAACCATCGACCTCTCCGTCGACACTATGCTCCATAGTGTAAAATATACAGCCGATGTAACGTCAGTTGTTTGGCCCGACGTCGACATCGACATCATCATTCGCGAAACAGAATGAACAACAACATCAAGCAGTCTCTACCCGGACATGCTGCAATGTTTCTGTGCAACGTCCTTTGGGGCATGATGTCCCCCATATCCAAAGACGCACTCAACTACTTCGCCACACACGACATTAGCCCCGTAATACTGCCCTCGCTCCGTATGCTTGGCGCAGGTGTCTGCTTTTGGATTCTTTCGTTGTTTACTCCGCACGAGCATGTCCCTCGAGCCGACAAAATGCGTCTCTTTTTAGCCGGTCTGCTCAGCGTAGCCCTCAATCAAAATCTCTTTGTTTGTGGTGTAGCTTTCACCTCGCCCATCGATGCCTCTGTCATAACCACCCTCTTGCCCATTGCTACCATGCTTTTGGCAGCCGTCGTCCTCCGCGAACCTATCTCGCACCTCAAAGCTGGTGGTGTACTCGTTGGCATGACAGGTGCTGTCCTTCTCATACTCTCGGGAGGTGTCGGGCTCAGTCTCGATCATCAACATGCCCTTGGCGACATCATGTGCATGACAGCGCAAGTCAGTTTCGCGTGCTATCTCGTCTTCTTCCGCGACATCATGGGACGCTACAACCCCGTAACCCTCATGAAGTGGATGTTCTTGTCGGCCTCCATAGTCGTTCTCCCTTTCACCGGACCAACCATTTACCGCGTCGACTTTGCAGCCATGCCCACACCCATTCTCCTCGACATTGCCTATGTCGTTTTCGTGGCCACATTCGTAACGTTCTTGCTCGTTCCCATTGGTCAAAAGCGTCTTCGACCAACCGTCGTCAGTGCCTACAACTATGTTCAGCCCGTCGTGGCAACCGTCCTTTCGCTAATTATTGGCGTTGCCACTTTCGGTTGGGTAAAAGCACTTGCCGTAGCCCTCGTCTTCACTGGCGTCATCATGGTAACTCGTAGCAAGGCTCGACAAAATAGCTGAAAATGAACAATACTCTTATTGATAACTCTTCAGAACAACTTTCAATGTTGACTACATTGAAAGAGTGTTTGTAATTTGTTCACAATGCAGGGCGTAGCTCCACGCTCATGCCCATAGCAGCTGCTATGCGGTATAATGTTGAAACAGATGGTATTATCAAACCTCGCTCTATACGCGAAATGTACCCTTTGTCAGCTCCGATTCGGTCGGCAAGTTCTTGTTGAGTAAGCCTCGCATTTTTCTGAGCGTCAAAAAGGATTTGTGCGTTATATTCTTCCTACGCTTTATTGCGGTTTACTTCTCTTTCGGGCGTTCCCTCATCTCCCAAAGCATCGTCGAGCAACGCACTAACATCATATATGTCTTTCTCTATTTCTTTTATTTTCATAGTATTCCTCCTTGAGTCGTAACGCTTTTTTGATTTCACTATCTGGAGTCTTTTGAGTTTTCTTCTTAAAGGCATTGAACAGAACTACAATAACTTCTCCATCGTAGATGAACAATATTCGATATTCAACAGTGAGTAGGAATCACATTTGAAGTTGAAAGCAAATCTAATGCTTGCAGAATACGCTTGCGTTCTTGCTCAGACAACTATTCAGGAAACTACCGAAATGGTTTTTATATGCAATTATTCTTCTCACGCAAACAAAGTTATACGTATGTTTTTTCATCATACACAAACGGCATGAATTTGGTCATATTCGGATACACCACTTTTGGCCTAAATAAACCGCTGGTTTTCTACAGTCTGCTTGTCGCTGCTTGCTCTGATGTATCCGTATATCATTTATCTGCACATATTTTAATTTGAAATATAAATTTTGTTGCAAAATACAACTAATGTTAATTTTAGGTATATTTGAGCAACAAAAACTATCCTATATGTTAACAAAGCTTGCTGCGAAACGTATTGTAAAGGGTGGGGCAGTGCTACTCTTTGCAATGATGTCGCTTATCTTTGTCGATGCCAATGCACAAAACTCCGACCGTAAAATCAGCGGACGAGTCGTCGACAATAGCGGACAACCACTTCCGGGTGCCACTGTCGTCGTTCCCGGAACAACTGTCGGCACCATTACCGATGTCGATGGCAACTATACCATAACTTTGCCCGATGGTGCCAACTCGCTAACTTATAGCTTCGTTGGCTACGACTCTCAGACCATCACACCAGCCGACAGTAGCAACATCGACGTTGTCCTTTCAGATAGTAGTCACGACCTTGCCGAGGTTGTGGCCATTGGCTATGGCACCACTCGCAAAGGCGACCTTACAGGCGCCGTCAGCAGCGTTTCTGCCGAAGACTTTAATCAAGGTCTCATCGGCAGCCCCGAACAACTTATCAACGGCAAGGTGTCGGGCGTGCAGATAATCAATAGTGGCGGTTCGCCAACAGCAGGCAGCACCATCAAGATTCGTGGCGGTGCTTCGCTCAACGCCAGCAACGACCCTCTAATCGTCCTCGATGGTGTGCCACTCGAAAATGGTGGCATATCGGGTGCAGGCAGCAATTTCCTCTCGCTCATCAACCCAGCCGACATCGAGAGCATGACCGTCCTCAAAGACGCTGCTTCAACGGCCATATATGGTAGTCGCGCATCCAATGGTGTCATTATCATCACCACTAAAAAGGGCTCCAAAGGCAAATTGAAAGTTGGTTTTACAACCACCAATAGCCTTCAACATGCCGACCGTTTTGCCGACATGCTCTCTCGCGACGAGTTTGTCGATGTTGTCAGTTCGCAAGGCACCGCAATTCAGCAAAGCCTTCTTGGCACTGCCGACACCGATATGAACGACGAAATATTCCGTTGGGCTTTCGGTACCGACAACAATCTCTCCATAGGTGCTTCTGTCGGCAACGTCCCTCTGCGCGCTTCTGTTGGCTACTACAATCAAGCTGGTATCCTCCTCACCGACCGTTCCGAACGCATCAGTGGCAACGTCAGCGTCAGCCCGTCGCTCCTCGACGACCACATAAAGCTCAACCTCGGCATAAAACTTAGCCAAACGCGCAACCGCTTTGCACCCACTAGCGCCATATTCAACTCGGCCGTCTACAACCCAACCATCGACATCTACCGCACCTATGACGACGGAATGCCACAATATGGTGGCTACAACGAACCTGTCGACAAAGACATCTTGCCCGTAACGGGCGCAACGGCCAACCCTCTCGGACTTCTCAAGCAGACCAACGACCGTAGCCGTGTCCGCCGTTTTGTCGGCAACCTCGATGCCGAATACAAACTTCACCCACTCCCCGAACTCAAACTCCACATAACGCTCGGTCTCGACTATGCCAAAGGCAAAGGCAATGTCGACGTCCCTGCCGAAGCCTTTAGCAACTACACCTCTGGCGGCAGTGCCTACGAATATGGTCCAGAAGAGATGACCAACCGACTACTCACTCTCTATGCCAACTACAACAAGGCGCTTGCCGACCTTCATCAAGTCGATTTCACTCTTGGCTACGACTATCAGTTCTGGAAACGCACTTCTCCACAATACAACACCTACAATGCTTCTGCTGAAGTGCTTTCGACCGTGGCTGCCTCAGACCAACGACACGTCTTGCTCTCAGTCTATGGGCGTCTCAACTACACATTCAACCAAAAATACATGCTCACCGCAACCCTACGACGCGATGGCACTTCACGTTTCTCCGACGACAATCGTTGGGGCACATTCCCCTCTATTGCTCTTGCTTGGCGACTTAGCGAAGAAAATTTCATGAGCAACATCGAGAGCCTCTCCAACCTCAAGCTCCGTGTTTCTTATGGCGTAACGGGTCAGCAAGACGGCATTGGCAACTACAACTATTTGCCAGTCTATACTCAAAGCCAGACTGGTGCAAACTATATCTTTGGCGACAAGACCATAACAACCTATCGCCCTCAAGCCTACGTAGCCGACCTTAAGTGGGAAACCACAAAAGCCTACAACTTCGGCATCGACTATGGATTCTTCAACAACCGACTAAGCGGCTCGCTCGAGTACTACACTCGCAAGACAGAAGATCTACTTGCCACAGTCCCCAGTGCCGCAGGAATCAATTTCGACCGCCAAATCACAACCAACGTCGGCAATGTCGATAGCCAAGGCTTCGAGTTCAACATCTCTGGCACACCCGTCGACAACGAAGATTGGACACTCAACTTGTCCTACAACGCAACGTGGCAAAAGCAAAAGGTCAAGAACCTTTCGCTCGTCGACAATGCCGAAGTTACCAACACGCTTGTGGGCTCCTACATCGACTCCTATCAATTCGAGGTCCTAACCGAGGGCTATGCGCCCAACATGTTCTATCTCTACCACCAAATCTACGACCAAAACGGCATACCAATCGAGGGGGCGTATGCCGACCTGAACAACGACGGTCTTATCAACTCCTCCGACCGCTACCGATTCCATTCGCCTGCTCCCGATTGGATGATGGGCTTCACTTTTGCCCTACGCTATCGCAAGTGGACGCTTAGCTCGTCGCTACGTGCCAACATCGGCAACTACGTCTACAACGGCATGAGCATGAACACTGGTGCACTCGGCACTATGAGCTACAACAACTATCAGCTCAACAATCTTCATAGCAGTTATCTCGACACGCATTTCAGTTCGCGTCAATACCTCTCCGACTACTATGTCGAGAACGCTTCGTTCCTCAAAATGGACAATGCTTCGCTCGCCTACGACTTCGGACGCATTCGCAACCTCTTCTCTCTCAATGCCTCATTCATGGTTCAAAACGTCTTCACCGCTACAAAATATAGCGGCATAGACCCAGAAGTAGATGGTGGTGTCGACATGAATTTCTATCCGCGTCCACGCATCTTCTCGCTCTCGCTTGGCTTCGACTTCTGATAAAACGACTAAAACGTCTCTACAATGAAGAAATCTGTAATATACGCCGTCTTGTTGCTCGCTACTGCCGCTTGCACCGACGACCTCGACCAATATCCCAATACCGAAACCACCTCGGCCGACCTATATCAAAATGTAGGTCAGTACGAAAGTGTCCTCGCCAAAGCCTATGCCTCCTTTGTCATAGCTGGTCAAGAAAAAGGTGGCACGAATGCCGACATCTCATCCAACAGCGGACACGACCTCTTGCGAGGGCTATTCAACCTCCAAGAGTCTTGCACCGACGAGCTTATGCCCACATGGCTCGATGGTGACAACCTCAACGGACTAACATTTTTTAGCTGGGACGCCAACGACCCTTGGGTCTCCGATGTCTACTACCGACTCTACTACACCATTAGTCTTTGCAACGAATTCCTTCGTCAAGACATATCTTCCTTTTCTGCTTCCGACGTCTCAACATTGCAGACCTATCATGCCGAAGCCCGATTCTTGCGAGCTTTCGCCTACTACTGGGTACTCGACCTCTATCGCAAAGGTCCTCTGCAAACCGAAGCCAACGAAGTCGGTGCCTATGTCCCGCAAGTGGCCGACGCACAAGGTCTTTTCGACTTCATAGAGTCCGAACTCAAAGAATGTTCCGAAGCCATGCTTAGCCGCGCCGATGCTGTCTATGGGCGCGCACCACGTGCTGCCGCTTGGATTCTTCTCAGTCGCCTCTACCTAAATGCCGAAGTCTACACAGGCGTAGCTCGCTACTCCGATGTCATCACCTATGCGCAAAAGGTCATCGACGAAGGCTACACCCTTGCACCTTCCTACGCTTCGCTCTTCAACGCCGACAATCATAAGCGCACCGAAGAAATTATTTTCCACGCCGTTGTCGATGCTGATGAGGTCGTTAGCTGGGGTGCTTCGACCTACACTGTTTGCGGAGCCGTCAGCAACAGCAGTACTTCCGAAAGCTACAATTCGCTCGACTATGGTGTCAAAGCTGGTTGGGGCAGCTTCCGTTCTCGCTCTGCTCTGCCAGGTCTTTTCGAGGCTACCGACGATCGTGCCATGTTCTACACCGATGGGCAAACGCTCGAAGTGGTTACGGCCGACAATGCATCCGAAGGCTACTTGGTTTGCAAGTGGACCAACCTTACCGACGACGGCGAAGTGGCCAGCAATACGTCCGACGATGGTGTCGACACCGACTGGCCCATGTTCCGTCTGCCCGAAGCATATCTCAATCTGGCCGAAGCTGTTGTTCGTGGTGGCACGGGGGCTACACTCTCCGATGCTCTCGCCCTTGTCAACGCTCTTCGCGAGCGCTCTGGTGCTTCTGCCAAATACGAAAGCGACATATCGCTACGTTTCTTGCTCGATGAGCGCGGACGCGAATTCTATTGGGAAGCACTGCGCCGCACCGACCTTGTTCGCTACGGCATGCTCACCTCGTCCGACTACTCCTACGACCTTAAGCCATCGACGGTGGCCGACAAATACAACTATTTCCCAATCCCACAAAGTGAGCTGACGGCCAATCCAAACCTCAGTAACCCCGAATATTAGTCCGAAAATGAAAAAAATAGCATACCTATCTTTGTTTGTTCTCGTCGGTGCGCTCGCTCTTGGTGCTTGCGACGACGACAAGGATATATACAAAATATCGGAACCCTCCGAAACCGAACTGCAGCTCGAGTCGGGCGACAATATCGTCATTACGACATCCAACCTCAACAAGGTTGTCCTTCAGATGAGCTACTCGCGCGACCTTCACGAACTATACCTAACCAACGACTCGGCAGCCACCACACTTGCCGATGGTGTCTACGTCTTGCAAGTCTCAACCGACAACACTTTTACCAAGTCGCAAAACATTAAGACCTTCGAGTTGCTCAACGGCATAAAGGGTGCCAACGACATAGCCTACACTGGTTCCGAACTTAATGTCCTCGCACAAAGTCTCGGACTCGAAACAGGTAAGGCTGGCACACTATACTATCGTGTCGGACACGCCTACAACACAGCCTCTGTCAACTTGGCTAAGTACACCGAGCCCATTGCCGTAAGTGTTGTCCCAATCTATATCGACATGCACTATTGCATCGTCTTGCCAAACACTGGCTCTCTTGCCAATGCCGACGGCGAAGCCTATCGCCTCTTCTCGCCTGCCGAAGACTACGTCTACACTGGCTTCATCCCCACAGCAGGCGGATGGTACAACTTCTGGTTGCAAGATGGCGTCGGTCAAGTGTGGGGCAACCTCGGTCAAGACAATAGTTTCTGCATGGTCGATTTGCAATCCAACTCCGCATGGAACTTCTGGACTGGCGAACCTGCAGGATGTATATACGTATGGCTCAACCTCAATAGCCGCTACATTAGTTTCAGTGCTGTGCAATCACTTAAAGCCACCACTGCCACCGAAGCTGTCGACCTCGTCTTCGACAAGACAACTTGCAAGTGGAGTGGCATCGTAAGCACCACGGCCGACAATCAGACAATCCGACTTAGTGGCACAACGCTTATCAACGACAATGGCACTGGAGCTGCCGAAGCCGACGCCAATGCTGGCACAATCAATTTCCGTCAGCAAGGCGACAGCCTTGTCGTAAGTTCCTATGCCGACGACATCGTCATTGCCAAAGCAGGTCAGTATAAACTTACTCTCGACCTCTCGCACGTCAAGCTTACCATGTCGCTCGAAAGCATGGATGGTGTAAAGACATATCCCGAAAAAGTCTACGCCCTCGTTGGTGAAGAAAAAACGCTCATGACGACTATCTACACCGACGGACTTGCCAACGGCAACTACTCCATCCAGCTGACCACCACGACAGACAATCAACTCGTCAGCTTTGTCGATGAAGAAGGACAAACTCTTGCCGACGACGTTACTCTCGACGAAGCTGGTGTCTACGACATCGCTCTCGATGTCGACGCCAACAAGATTACTTTTGAAAAGGTTGAGCTCATCTCCGACGTTGTCTACATCTACGCCAAGACCGACGACGAATATTCGTCTCCGCTCGCCACGTTCTACTCCACTACGTCGGGTGGTAATGCCACTGGCATCTACTCTGGTGTCTATGGTGGCTCAGATTGGTTCAACTACATCATGGCCGACGGCAACGGACGCCCCTACGGCAGTAGTGGTTGGGACCTCAAAAACTTTGTGGCCGACAACACCGATAACTATTGGATAGACAATAATTCTAACAGGAACGACTTCTTCTTCATCTTTAATGCTGTCGAAGCCACAGTCAGCTACGATTCGCTCGAAATGATAACGCTCACAGGCGACTTTAATGAATGGAATGCCACTTCGACAGCTTTCACCAACAATGGTGATGGCACATGGACACTCTCCGACGTCGAGTTAAAAGCCGAGTCGTGGGGACCATACCTCCTCATAAATCCTGTTGTCGAAGGCTCCGAAGAGGCAGATTGGTCGCGTAGGTACTACATCAAGAACGGCTTCCTCGCGCCCGAAGGTGATTTTATTGTCTCCGAAGATGGCACCTACGACATTGTCATCAACACTTCTGAAAACAGCATTGTCGTAATCAAGAAATAATGTAATATGAAAATAAAGCACATATTCATCTGCACTCTGCTCTCGCTCGTAACAACCTCACTTGCAGGTAGTTGCGACGATGATAAAGACGATGTAACCATCGTTCGCGACTATTCAGAACAAGACAATGTCGATGTGCCACACAAGGCTCTGCCCGACTTTGCCTATGGTGCCGACCCCAGTTGGGTTACTGCCATGGAAGCTGCCGACTGGAAATTCTACGACACCGATGGTCAAGCCACAGATTGCTTCGAGTTGCTAAGCAATACGGTGGGTGTCAATGCATGCCGACTGCGTGTTTGGGTCAATCCATCAAATGGCTGGTGCAACACCAACGATGTTGTCAAAAAAGCTCAGCGTGCGCAATCAGCTGGGCAAAACATAATGATAGACTTCCATTATAGCGACGAGTGGGCCGATCCTTCTAAGCAAAAGAAACCCAGCATTTGGGACGATTGTCAGTCTCTCGATGAAATGACCGACCTACTCTACAAGTATACTAAGAAAGTGCTTACAGCCCTCAAAACGAATGGCGTCGACGTGTCGTGGGTGCAGATTGGCAACGAGACTCAAAATGGTATGCTCGAAACCAATAGCGATGGGGCTGCCACTTCGGTCAGCGGTTGGATGGGACCCGACTATTGTAAGCTGCACAATGCAGGTGCCAAAGCCTGCAAAGAGGTCTATCCAGAGTGTCTCATCGTTGTCCATTTCCAAAATGGACAAAATGAGGCTAAGAACATAAACTCTTTAGAAAAACTCAAAGCTGGCGGTGCAGAATATGATGTTTTCGGAGTCTCACTCTATCCCGATTTTACCAAAGACACGTGGTACGAAGACTACATCGACGCTTGCATGCATACGCTTAGCACAGTCAAAACGACCTACGGCAAAGACGTCATGATCTGCGAAGTCGGCTGTACCGACATAACAACCGAGAATGCGCGCATTGCTCTCAACGATGTTGTCTATCGTTGCCAACACGAGGTCGATGCCAAAGGAGTCTTCTTCTGGGAGCCTGAATGCTACAACAGTTGGGAAGGTTACAAGATGGGTGGCTTCCTCAGCAATGGTCGTCCGAGCGATGCTCTCATAGGAGCTTTTGGCGGACGCGCCACAAGTCGACTGCACGACTAATCCTCCGTTTTTTTCATACATCAAAACGGGTGAGCAAAGAGACTCGTCTTTGCTCTCCCGTTTATCTGTGTCACATTTATTTTTCCTGTTGTTTATCCAAACTAAAATCACATCATATTTTCTGTCTGTGTCAGATAATCCCAAGTAGCTCACGCTCGCTTCTATAAATTGTTCTTATCTTTGTCTCCTGCTTCTTCTGCAATCCATATATTTTTAAGACGTTGATATCTGCCATGCAAAACGATGAGTATCAGACCATTAGCTCACCTTCCGAAGGACTTTACAAAGAGAAAGGTAGCAGATTCTTGTCTTTTGCATACCCCGTTTTCTCTGTCGAAGAAGCAAAAGCAATTGTCGAACAAAAACAAAAGGAATTTCACGACGCTCGGCATCACTGCTTCGCTTGGAGCATTGGTCATTCCGAGACGCGTATGTCCGACGACGGCGAACCATCAGGAACTGCAGGAAAGCCCATTTTTGGTCAAATCCTCTCCGCCAATCTCTCCAACATACTAATTGTTGTCGTACGCTATTTCGGTGGCATAAAACTTGGCACTGGCGGACTAATCGTAGCCTATAAGACTGCCGCAGCCGATGCCATCGCCAATGCTCAAGTTGTCCTCCGATTGTACGAAGACATCGTTTCGTTTTCTTTCCCCTACCTTTCGCTCAACGATGTAATGAAAACAATAAAAAAAAGCAATGCAAACATCATCGAGCAAAACTTCGACAACAACTGCAATATAAAAATTTCCATTCGTAAATCCGATACAAGCAACCTCATTCTCAAGCTTACCGATTTAGGTTGCTCTATCATCGAATAGTATGTTGTAAAACATTTAACTCTTCTGTCTGTTTTTCGTAGACGATAGCAAAACACCAATTGCATTTTTACTCTAATTTTGCTATCAATGATTTACAAAATACATCCGTTTATGATATTTAAGATTACAATTTGCCTTTCAAATTGTTAATCGTTGTTTGCAAAATCTTTTGCCATATTCTTTTATTTTCCTACTCATTTCTTGATGTGTGTGTGATAACTTATTGTCGTTCAATTGATTATCAAAATTTATAGTCTTTAATACTATTTAAATCATTTATAAATTAAGTGTTACACCTAAATATACTCATTTTAGTGTATTACTTTTGAGGTAGCAAAATGGCACGCAAAGACATAGAACATAGTGGAATCGTCGTTGGAGTCTTAGGCAACAAGTTAGATGTACAAATAACATCTAACTCTGCTTGTAGTTCTTGCAGTGCAGCAAAACTTTGCACCGCGTCCGAAAGCAAACAAAAGATCATCACGGCATACACCGATGATAACAACATTCCGTCCGTTGGCTCACAAGTAATCATTTTTGCGCACGAAAGCCTCGGAATGAAAGCCGTTTTCCTCGCCTATGTAATGCCACTTATTCTTATGGTTTTGAGCATTGTCATCGCCAATCAGTTAGGCACAAGCGAAGCCGTTAGTGGTCTTGTTGGCATAGTCGCTCTTCTGCCATATTTCATCATATTGTGGCTTTTCCGACACAAACTTGACAAAGAATTTACTTTCAAAACAAAAAATCAAATAATGTAATTTTTCAAAATGAGTCTCCAATTCATTCTGATAACTATTTGTGCACTTGCGATGACTGGTTGTGTGGCAGCCGTCATCCTATATTTTGTGTCACAAAAGTTTAAGGTCTACGAAGACCCACGAATAGGACAAGTTGAGGAAGCTTTGCCGGGTGCAAACTGTGGTGGCTGCGGATTTCCCGGTTGCCATGGCATGGCCGAAGCGCTCGTCAAAGCAACCGACCTCAGCACGCTTTTTTGTCCCGTTGGTGGTGCCGATGTAATGTCCCGAATAGCCACAATCCTTGGCAAAGAAGTGAGTGCTGCAGCACCCAAAGTCGCTGTGGTCCGTTGCAACGGCAATTGCGAAGCACGCCCCAAAATCGCCAACTACGACGGAGCTAAGAGTTGTGCCATTGCAGCCACGCATTTCGGTGGCGATACGGCATGCTCCTATGGCTGTCTCGGTTGTGGCGACTGTGTTGCTGCTTGCCAATTCGGTGCCATTCGCATCGATGAGCAAACAGGACTCCCCGTTGTCGATGATGAAAAATGTGTTGCTTGTGGTGCGTGTGTCAAGGCTTGCCCCAAAAACATCATCGAACTGCGCAACAAAGGTCTCAAAAATCGTCGCATTTGGGTAAGTTGTGTCAACAAAGACAAAGGTGGCGTTGCGATGAAAGCATGCAAGAGCGCATGTATCGGTTGTGGAAAGTGCTTCAAAGAATGTAAGTTCGATGCCATCAAGATTGAAAATAACGTAGCTTACATCGACTACAACAAGTGTAAGATGTGTCGCAAATGTGTCGTTGCATGTCCCACGAAAGCCATTCACGCCATCAACTTCCCACCTCTCCCTGCGCCAAAACCAGCACCTGCACCAGCACCTGCGTCCAATGATGCACCCTCAGCCGATGTCAATGTAAAACCGGC
>CALAVC010000169.1 GCA_937892095.1 uncultured Bacteroidales bacterium
CGTAACTTCGTCACCAAAGGTGATAGACTAATATTTGTAATAGATATTGCACCAATGACTAAAGATGACGAGTGGGCCACAGTCAACAACCAAATGTGGATACGCTACGGCACGTCGACACAACTCGTTTCAAACAAAGAAAAAGCTAACTTGACAAAAAAGAATAAGAACATATAATGAACATATCGTACAATTGGCTTCGCCAATACATAGACACAGACATTCCAGCAACAGAAGTTGCTCAAATACTTACGTCGATAGGTCTCGAAGTGGAGGCTGTTCGTGAGACTGAAAGCATTCGTGGTGGTCTCAAGGGTTTGGTGGTCGGCAAGGTGCTTACTTGTGAGGCACACCCCAACTCGGATCACTTGCATGTAACCACTATTGATGTCGGTAGTAGTGAGCCTCTGGGTATTGTCTGTGGTGCACCCAATGTTGCTGCAGGTCAGAAAGTCATAGTTGCAACGGTAGGTACGGTGCTCTATGATGGAGACAAAGAGTTTGTCATCAAGCCATCGAAGTTGCGTGGCGTACCTTCAAATGGTATGATATGTGCCGAAGACGAGATTGGCGTAGGCACAGACCATGCTGGAATAATTGTTTTGCCCGATAGTGTGGCTGTTGGCACACTTGCCAAAGATTATTACGGCGTACAAAACGACACACTAATAGAGGTTGACATAACTCCAAACCGATCTGACGCAGCTTCGCACTATGGAGTAGCTCGTGATCTTGCTGCAGCACTCGTTGCGCGTGGCAAAAAAGCAACACTTAATCTACCATCAATATCAGATTTTAAGGTTGATAGCTACTTGACAGACTATAAACTCGACGTGCGAAACGTAAGCGCTTGTCCGCGCTATAGTTGTGTGGTTGTAAGTGGTGTCGAAATAAAGCCCTCACCCGAATGGCTACAAAATGCTCTTCGATCAATAGGCATGACACCAATCAATAATGTGGTGGACGTTTCGAATTACATACTTTTGGGCATCGGACAACCATTGCATACATTCGATGCAGACAAGATAAGTGGTCGTAGTGTGATTGTCGACAATTGTCCCGAAGGAACGCCATTCATAACTCTTGATGGTGTCGAACGTAAGCTCTCGTCCGAAGACCTTATGATATGCGATGCCGATGGACCAATGTGCATCGCAGGAGTCTTTGGCGGAAAGGAAAGTGGCATAAGTCAGTCGACAAAGAACGTATTGATTGAGTGTGCATGGTTCAACTCGGTCAGCATACGTAAGACAGCTCGACGTCATGGACTAAGCACCGATGCAAGTTTCCGCTACGAACGTGGCACCGACCCCAACATTGTTCCATACGCTTTGAAGCGTGCTGCAATGCTCATAAAGGAGGTTGCAGGTGGCGAAATATCGCAAGAAATAATAGATTCATATCCTTCGCCAGTATCGCCATACAGAGTTCAATTGAGTCGTAAACGTTGTTTTTCGCTCATTGGAAAGCAGATTCCTGAAGACACGTTGAAGACCATTTTGTCGAGACTTGAAATGGTTATTGTTGCCGATGATGGCGACCAATTGACACTTGACGTGCCTCGCTATCGAGTAGACGTCACACGTGAAGCCGATGTTGTCGAAGACATCTTGCGTATCTACGGATACGACCAAGTTGAGACTCCCGAAGAAAGTCATAATACGGTTGTCTACTCTCCGAAGCCAGATCGCACACGAATGTTGAACATTGTGGCCGAAATGCTTCAATACAGAGGCTACAACGAAATAATGAACAATACTCTTACACGTGCTGCGTATTCTGAATTGTTGCCACAGACGTGTCCGTCAGAACGAAATGTTCTTCTTGCCAACCCATTGAGTTCTGACCTCAATGCACTTCGTCAGTCGCTTGTCTTTGGAGCACTCGAAAGCCTTAGACTTAACAGCAACTATCGAAATCCGAACCTTCGTTTGTTTGAGATAGGCAATGTACAGAGCCTACGACCAGAGGCTGACAAAGGTGTCGATACATCGTATGTAGAAAAGATGTGTCTGTCATTGCTTCGTTCGGGCAACAAGACTGAAGCCAACTGGGCTACGAAGGCAGAGGCTACAACGTTTTTCGACCTTAAGTCTGATGTCGAAGCCATACTTATGCGTCTTGGACTTAACAAGCAGGCGTTGATTGAAGAAACATTCTCTGACACCGACATGTTTGCCGAAGGCATAAATATAAAGACCGACAAAACTAAGGTCCTTGTCTCGTATGGTGTACTTTCAAAGGCTTTGTGTAAGGCGTTTGATATTGACACACCAGTCTACTATGCAGAGATTGACGTCGACAATCTTGTTGGCAAAAGCGACAAGCAAAACAAGGTTAAGTTCTCTGAACTGCCAAAATATCCAGAAGTGAAACGTGATCTTGCGCTACTTGTGGATGAAAGTGTAAACTTTGCACAAATAAAGGCTCTTGCCTCGAAGACAGAAAAGAAACTGCTTAAAAACGTTTCGCTTTTCGATGTCTATCAGGGCAAAAACTTGCCTTCGGGCAAGAAGTCGTATGCTGTCAGCTTCATCTTGCGCGATGACGAAAAGACACTTACTGACAAGCAGATAGAAAAAACGATGCAGTCGCTCACCAATGTTTTGAATAAGGAGCTTGGTGCAGAACTTCGCTAAAACAGATTTTTCTTGACGGTTGGGGACAGGCTGAGTTCTGTCTCCAACCATTAATTTCTCTCCATAGGGTGACAGCCGACAATACAAACCAGCAGAAAAGAGATAAGCGAGAATGGGCGATAATGAATCTTTTCGTCCAAAGCTACAACTTGTTCCCGATA
>CALAVC010000170.1 GCA_937892095.1 uncultured Bacteroidales bacterium
CATACGAGATTCAAGTGTGACTGGAGTTCAGACGTGTGCTCTTCCGATCTGTCGTTTACTTGCCACACCGCTCGCCACGTGCCGTCATAGGCTCGTGCAACGTGAGGCTCTATCATGCGTTTTTGCGCCCCCCACTGAGAGTAGTCCGATGAACACATCTGTGCAAAGTCTCCCCACTTGCCAACGTCGTTCTTTATGCCAATATGCAGACCTTCTTTATTGTCTGGGCAGTATATAAATATCTGTTGCCCGATGGCACATGTCGAGCACATTATGCCAACGAGTGTTGCAAAACATTTGTTTCTCATGGTCAATGTCCTATAACGAAATCAATCCTTCAATTTCTGAGGCTTGAGTGAGTATTTGTGTGACAGCCTCGGCTGATGGCATTGTGGCAACACAGGTAATGGACGTGTATTTGCCACTTCGACTATTGTTAAAAGTTAGTGTGCCGTTGGTCGGTAAGAGTTCTACTGCCCTATCAATTTTGTTACTATCTGTCGGCACGACAAATTTGAACATGTATTTCTGTGGCCAGCGAAGTTCTTTTAGTTTCTGATGTAGACGTTCTGTTTGTTGCCTAATTTCTTCCTTTGTTGCCATGTGTGGTTGGTCTCTTTTTGTGTCATTAAAAAAAAACTCCACCTTGCGTCTTGCACGACGATAGGGGAGTTTGTTTATATTTTGGTTGTCAATGGTTTAATGGTAACGAACTGTTTGCACCATTTTCCAATCTTTGTTTTCCCAAATGTATTCGGTTTGGCTCATTATGTTGCCGTCATATCCGAGTCGATAGTCGAAACGTCCTTTGTAGAATTCTTCCCATCGGTCTTTTCGTGGGTTCCACGACGAAGTGGTTTCGTATGTTTTGTTGTGGTCTGTATCGTATGTCATCTTAGCAAGCGATTGGCGTTTCCAGATGTGTGTGTTGCGGTCCCACTTATAGTGCTCTTCTTGCGTAACGTCGCCCATGTCGTTATACTCTGACTTGACGCTGACAACGCCACGCCACGTGCCATTGTTGACGTCCCACTCCATGCGGACTTCGCTCAGCACGTCGCCGTAGTTGTTATAGGTCTTGTCGGTGCTACTGACGCCTATCCACTCTGTACCACCATTCCAGCGGTAGCGTGCTTCGTGAATCTTGTCGCCGTCGGACGAGTAGCCCACTTCGGTGCGTTCGTATTTTGTTGTGTGCCACGTCTGTCCGTCCCATTCTTCGCGTTTGTTAGATAGCTCTGAGCCTCGCGCGTCTTGCACCCCTGTGGTTTTCTCTTTGTTGTCCCATTTTTGTTGTGCTTTGTTGTAGACGAGCGTCTGAGTAACTATTGTTTTCTCACCTCTTTCGTTGGCTGCAGATGTAAAGTATCGTATGCTACTGACGGGTGTCCACTGTCCCTCTTGCCATTCAAGTGTTGTTGTCTGACGTAGCCTACGTGTCGATGGGTCATATTCATATTCTTCTTTTTTGCTGTTTTGCCACTCTCCGTTGACCCATTGGCGGTGTATGTCGGCTTTCTTCTGACGCGTTGCGTCGTCATATTCGCTAAGTGTGGCATCGCGTTCTATCCATGCACCTTTGGCATCATCCCATGCGTAGTTGAAGACTTCGGCACGTTGCCCATTGATGGTGTAGCGACAATTGTTTTTGCGGTCTCCTACCCATGTGCTACGCTGTTTGTTCCACGTCATCGACTCTTCGGATATGCGACGTCCGTTGACATCGTATGCGACGTTTTCGCGCGTCATGTCGAGCCAACGCCCTGTCTCGTAGTCCCAATAAGCTACAATGAGTTGAGTGCGATTGCCGTTGGCATCGTATTGTACATCTTCTTTATAAGTGCCACCCCATTTTTCTGTTTTCTTATTAAATGCATAATGTTCTACGGCAGTTTGTCTGTCGCTACTATCGTATTTAAAATAAGATCTGTTGACAACTCGTCCGTCTTTGTTGACTTTTATAATGCTGTCCGGATTGGCTTTATATTGCGCTGCCACATATAATCCGTTGCTCCATAGAGCAACCGATAGGGCTATGATGAGGTGCTTTTTCATAGATATACTTATTGATTTGTGACAAATATAAAATTAAAAACAAATATTGGTACTTTTTCTTATTTCATTCTGATAATTTCGCCCGTCATGTCGTTGATAACGATGGTGTCTTTTTCTATCGAACGTTTGTGATGCGATATGAAAGACACCTCGTGATTTTGCGGAAATTCTATTTCGCGGAAGTATTCATATTTGCCGCCATTGCCCAGTTTTGAGTACCGCCATTCGAATTGTCCGTTTTTGAGCGTTATCTTGCCTACCGAGCCGTTGGCAGCAATGTAGGCGAATTGTCCTTTTAGCATTGGTTGGCACGATAGCTCTGTGTCGAGGGTCGTGGTCCAGACGAGTCGTGCTGCACTTATGTATAGTCGGCAGATTGAGGCGGAGTGCTTGTCGCCTTTGCACGAGAGGAAAAAGAAAAGGTCGCCACCGAGCTGCGCATAATAGAGTTCTTTTATGGGGTCGAGTAGTCCGAAGTCGTAGAATAGCTTGCCGTTGGGGGTGTGTAATCGCCCGTCGACACTCATGGTGCAGTTGAGCGAATTTATTACTACTCGTAGTGTGTCGTCGCAGCCTGCTATGGGCATGGCTTTCGTGGTGGCGTATGACGAGGTTTTGCTCCCTTGTGGGATTATGGCCGCAATGTCCGAATTTTCTTTGTCGGCTTGCTTGTAGAAGAAGTTGCACGACCAAAAAACTACTACGACGAAGCAGACTGCTGCTGTGATAAGTGGCTGTTTTATTTTGCTGTTGGGCTGCACTTCTTACGCATTAATCTGTCTGTAAACTTCGTCGGCTTTGGTGGGGCTAACGAGTACGCTAAGTAGTTTGAGCCCAAACTCTGTTGCAGAAAACATTCCTGCAGAGGTCGTTATCTTGCCGCTACGTTCTACGCGTGCAGCGGTGTATTCTGCGCCAGATAGCTTGTCTTCAAAGCCCGGATAGCATGTGGCTTTGTGCCCATGTAGCAGTCCGAGACTGCCAAGCACCATTGGTGCGGCACAGATGGCTGCGAGTTCTTTGTCTGCCTTGCTGGCCGAGACGAGTAGGTCGAGAAGAGGTTGGCACTTCAGCATGTTGGCAGAGCCTGGCATTCCGCCAGGCAAAATGAGCATGTCGTATTCGCCCACTCCGTCGGTTATGAGTCGCGAAGCTTGTATGCTGACGCCGTGTGAACTGCGGACCATGAGGCTGTTTGTTATGCTGATGAGTTCGACCTCGACGCCGCCTCGCGTCAGGATGTCGTATGGAGCAAGTGCTTCGACTTCTTCGAAGCCTTCGGATAGGAATATTTTTGCTTTGTGTGCCATCAGAGTGTGCGATTGTTGAGCTTTGTGTGCTATATGACACAAATTTACTAAACAATTTTAATAAATTTAAGTCCACAATTGTGTTGCGAGTAAAAGGAATTGCTTGTTGATATTATTCGTAACTGTTTAAATAAAAGTTTCGTAACACCAACTTAAAACCTAAGTTCAAGTTGATAATGCAACAGTAGGCAATCTTCAGAGGGGGTGGT
>CALAVC010000171.1 GCA_937892095.1 uncultured Bacteroidales bacterium
ATTAAAAAGGACTGTTATTTTCTTGTTTTCCACGACGCGGCGAGCCATGGCGTCTGAGGCGCGTAGCACGTCGCGCCTTACAATCATATACACTTTGTTGCAGATCCCTGCAAGGTAGAGTGCTTCTTCGGCTGCAGTGTCGCCACCACCTACAACTGCCACATCTTTTCCGCGGAAAAAGAAACCGTCGCATGTGGCACAAGCCGATACACCACTGCCAGCATATTTTTTTTCGTCGGGCAAGCCAAGATATTTGGCCGACGCTCCAGTCGCAATTATTATCGTGTCGGCCATTATCTGTGTGCCACTATCGAGTGTTGCCACGAATGGTCGCTTATCGAAATCGACACTTGCAACATATCCAAATCGCATGTCGGTGCCAAATCGTTCGGCTTGTGCTCGCATGTCCATCATGAGCTCTACGCCCATGCGTCCTTCGGGGAAACCCGGAAAATTTTCTACCATTGTCGTTTGCGTCAGCTGACCACCTTGTTGCAATCCGTCAATGAGTATCGGGTGTCTATTGGCGCGAGCCGCATATATGGCTGCAGTGTAACCTGCAGGGCCAGAACCTATTATGAGAACTGGTGTTTTGTTTTCGCTCATTGTCTGTAAATTTTTATTTGTCAAATTTACAATTCAATGTTGCAATATCAGCACTTTAGTATGCTTTTTCGTGCACTCCCTTTATGGCTCGTCCGCTTGGGTCGTTCATATTCTTGAAGGCTGCGTCCCATTCGAGAGCTATGGCTGTCGAACAAGCCACCGAAGCTTCTTGATTGACGCTTCGTGCAGCACTTTCGCTTGGGAAGTGTTCTTCGAATATCGTGCGGTAGTAATATTCTTCTTTGCACAGCGGAGGGTTAATGGGAAAACGCTCTGCTGCATGTGCCATTTGCTCGTCCGAAACAGCTTCCGACGTAACTGTTTTGAGCATGTCTATCCACGAATAGCCCACGCCATCGGAAAATTGTTCTTTTTGTCGCCAAGCTACGCTTTGTGGCAAAATGTCGGCAAAGGCTTCGCGTACGATTCTTTTTTCAATCGTTTTGTCAGGACACATTTTTAGCTCTGGCGACACTCGCATGGCAACGTCCAAAAACTCTTTGTCGAGAAATGGCACGCGCCCTTCTATGCCCCATGCCATTAGCGACTTGTTGGCTCGCAAGCAATCGTACATATATAGCTTGTCAAGTTTGCGCACGGTCTCTTCGTGAAATGCTTTTGCATTTGGTGCCTTATGGAAGTAGAGGTATCCGCCAAAAATCTCGTCGGCACCTTCGCCCGACAAGACCATCTTTATGCCCATGCTGTGTATGACGCGTGCCAATAGATACATAGGCGTGGAGGCGCGCACGGTCGTAACGTCTTATGTCTCAATGTGATATATTACATCTCGAATGGCATCGAGCCCCTCTTGCACGGTATAGTTTATTTCGTGGTGTACGGTGCCAATATGTTCGGCGACTTCGCGTGCTTTGGCAAGGTCGGGCGCACCTTTTAGTCCGACTGCAAAAGAATGTAGACGTGGCCACCAAGCATCGTGCTCGTCGTTGGTCTCTATGCGTTTGGCGGCATACTGCTTGGCTATGGCCGATATGACCGAACTGTCGAATCCGCCCGATAGTAGCACTCCGTAGGGTACATCGCTCATTAGTTGGCGTTTGACGGCAGCTTTTAGACCTGTTCGTATCTGTTCGATTGCCTCTGTGCGGCTTGTCGTACTCCACTGCATTTGGTCGTAGTCGAACCAGTCGCGCTTGTACCATCGGACTTGTTTTCCTGCAGTGCGTCGGCTACAATAGTGTCCAGGCTTAAAGGGTTCGTAGTGTTCGCACTGACCTTCGAGTGCTTTCAGCTCGCTCGCCACGTATATAGCCCCATTTTTGTCTTGACCAATGTAGAGAGGAATGACTCCTATGGGGTCGCGTGCAACGAGGTAGTCGCCCGTCGATGAGTCGTATAGCACAAAGGCAAAAATTCCGTTTAGCTTTTCGAGAAAGTTGTCGCCAAATTTTTCGTAGAGTGCCAAGACGACTTCGCAATCGCTACCAGTCTTGAACTCATATTGTCCTGCAAAGCAACGTCGAATGTCCTGATGATTATATATCTCGCCATTGACTGCCAAGATTTTTTTGCCGTCGGAAGAGTATAGCGGTTGGCCACCCGACAATGGGTCAACAATGGCCAATCGTTCGTGTGCCAAAACTGCACGAGCGCTACTATATATTCCGCTCCAGTCTGGTCCGCGATGCCTTATCTTGGCCGACATTCGCAATGCCTTTTCGCGTATCTCTTTTTCTCGACTGGCTTCGCCTGTTTCTATGATTGCTACAAATCCGCACATGATGTTTCTGTTTTTTAAGATTTATGTTGCAAATGTATAGTAAATGTAAATTATGAAATGTAAGTGTAATACGTAAAATACTTTCAAAATGATATTTTAGTAGTTTGTATTTTTGCAAATAGTAAATTTTAGTAGTTGTTTTGCTACGTCTTAAAAGTAAAACGACACGAAATGAAACATAGAGTTCACTTCACCAAAATGCATGGTGCTGGCAACGACTACATATATGTAGATACCATGTCTTGTTGCGTTGCTGAGCCAAGGAAGGTTGCCATACTGATGAGCGATAGGCACAAAGGAGTGGGTAGCGATGGACTTGTACTTATTGGTAAGTCGACCGAGCCAAGTGCTGATTTTACAATGCGCATCTACAATGCCGACGGGTCCGAAGCTATGATGTGTGGCAACGCTACTCGTTGTGTGGGCAAGTATCTGTATGAGAAAAAGTATACATCGCAGACGTTGATTCGTTTGCTCACCTTGTCGGGCGTGCGAAGCATTGGTTTGCACCTTGCTTCGCCCGAAAGGGTCGATAATGTGACGGTGGATATGGGCGTTCCTATTTTTGACAACCATAAACAGTTCGTCTCGTCTTCTGAAGTCTTGCCCGAAGGCGTCTTCGTGAGTATGGGCAATCCGCACTACGTCATTTTCACCAATAATGTGGATGAAGTCGGAGTGCACGGTCCACTCCTCGAATGCCATCCTTCATTTCCACAACGATGCAATATTGAGTTCGCTCACGTAGAACCCAGTGGTGCCATTCGCACCAGAGTATGGGAACGTGGTAGCGGTATTACAATGGCTTGTGGTACAGGAGCTTGTGCTACTGCCGTTGCTGCAGTGCTCAATGGCTATGCACAGCGCAATGTGCAAATAATAATGGATGGCGGTGAGCTAAACATAGAGTGGCGAGAAGCCGACAACCACGTCTACATGACAGGTCCGGCAGCATTTGTTTGCAATGGTGAATGGAAAATTGAGAATTGAAAAATAAAAATGAGGATTGAGATCAGCCTTGCGGGGTTA
>CALAVC010000172.1 GCA_937892095.1 uncultured Bacteroidales bacterium
CCCGAGAATCGCAACGTTGCACAAGCCGAAGACGGAACTTTTAACGTTACTCTCGGACTAACAGCCGAGGCAGAGCAGGCAGCTTCGCAAGAGTCAGCCCAGCAAGCCTCGTCGATGAAAATAACGGGTAAGGTAACCGACGAAGAGGGCAACCCAATAAGTGGAGCTTCGGTGGTTGTCGTTGGCACAACGGCTGGCACCATTTCGGACACCGATGGCAACTACTCACTCGAAGTAGAAAACCCCGACAACGCCAAGGTAACTTATTCGTTCGTTGGCTACGAGAACGAGACGGTCAGCACCAAAAGTTCTAATTCGACATACAACGTTGTTCTTCGCCTTCCCGATGCCGACGAACACGACTTTCTTCGCGAGAAGTTCGACAATGGTGCAAACAAGCAGTTTGCTCGTGCCGAAAACGTCATGTCGGCCTACGTCATATCGGGCGAAGACCTCGACCATCGACTTGCCAAGAGCATCAATACAAGCATTATTGGTCAGGGTCTTGGTCTGACCTCGCTCGATATGGCTGGCAATGTCTTCATAGACAACCCCGTATACTATCTTCGTGGTTTGCACACTCTCAACGATAATAACAGCCCACTAATCCTTGTCGACGGTATAGAGCGTAACATAACCACCATTTCGCCCGGTGAGGTCGAGAGCGTAACGCTACTTAAAGATGCCGTGGCAACTGCTCTCTACGGCTACAAGGCAACCAATGGCGTGGTGCTCGTCACGACAAAGCGTGGTCAGCGCGAAGGCAATCACATTGGCGTCAAGTACGAACACGCTTTTAGCCAACTCGTCGACGTGCCAGAGTTTGTCAACGCCTACGAATATGCCCTTGCTCGCAACGAAGGTGCTGCTGCCGAAGGCAAGACATTGCCCTACTCAGACAAAGCACTCGAAGCCTACAATGGCGACAAAGAAAGCCTCAAACTCGACGACGAAGGACTATCCAAGCTCCGTCTCTACTTCCCCGATGTCGATTGGGTAAAAGAGACTTTCCGTCAGACGGGCTATTCTAATCGCTACTCTATCGACTTCGACGGACGTGGTAAGCGCTTCCGCTACTATACCTACCTCAACCTCTACTCCAACAAAGGCTACGTAAAGCCAACCGAGCTCAACGATGGCTACTCGACGCAAGAGTATTATTCGCGTGGCAACTTGCGCTCCAATTTGGACATAGACATGACCGACTACACCGTGTTGAAAGTCAACGTGGGCGGCATACTTAGCGAACTCCAAGTGCCGGGTGCGCAAGCCAACCTTTGGCAACTTGTCTATGCCTTGCCAGCCAACGCATTCCCAATCTACGACGACCACGGCTACTTTGGCTCTTCAACCGTACACGCTGGCACGCTCAACCCAGTGGCACAAGCTTCGGGCGCAGGCTACTACAAGGTTCACGAGCGTGGCATGCAAGCCGACATGCAACTCGACCAAAGTCTCGGAATGTTTGTCGAGGGTCTGAGCCTTTCGGGCAGAATCTCTTACGACAACTATGCTAAGCTCTACGAAAACCACTCTAAGACCTACGTAACGGGCAACTACTCTGCCATATCGCTCGACCAAGGTGTCATTAGCTCACCGTCGCAAACGATTACTTTAGGTGGCAACACACTCTACTTTGGCGACTACACTGTGTCGGGCACTAACTCCGAACTCGGCACTGATGCCAACAACTCTACCTACGAGCGCCGTGCTGCCGTCTCTGCTTCGGTCAACTACGACAAGAATCTGAACGACAACAACTACCTCTACGCTCAAGTAAAATGGGACTACGAAAACTCCGATGCACAGGGTACGAACAACACCATCTATCGTCAGAACTTCTCGTGGTATAGCCACTTCGTACATCGCAACCGCTACATTCTCGACCTCGCACTTGTAGGCTCCGAGAGTAGCCGACTCGCTCCCGACCATAAGTGGGACTTTAGCCCCAATGCTGCCATAGGTTGGGTTGCGTCTAACGAAGATTTCCTCAAGGATGTCTCGTTTGTCAACCACCTCAAAGTTCGTGTGTCGGGTGGTATACAAAATGCCGACTACCTACCCAATGGCAGTTGGAGCTACTACACTCGTGCCTACTCTAAGGTCAGTGGTGGTCTATACCTCTTCAACGATGCCTATCAAGGAGGCTCGCAAGCCTACATGTATACTGCGCCAGTCGAAGAGTTTACCAACGAAAACGCCTACAAACTCAACGTGGGTCTCGACGCTCGTCTCTTTGGTGGTCTCGACCTTACGTTCGACTTCTATCGCCAGCGCAACAAGAACATTTGGGTCTCTGGTTCTGGAGCCTACTCTGCTGTTGTTCAGCTCCCAGTGCCCTACGTCAACAAGGGTGAGACAAAGAGCGGTGGCGTCGAACTTTCGCTCGACTACAACAAGAAGTTTGGCGACGTTGGCTTGCACCTTGGTGGCAACATCAGCTACACTCACGACGAGATTGTTGAGCAGGCCGAAGAGGTCCGCGCCTATCCCAACCTCGTAACAACTGGCGACCGCATTAAGTCCACACGTGGTCTCATTGCCGAAGGACTCTTCCAAAGCCAGGCCGAAATTGACGCAGCTCCCACTCAGACATTCCAGACGCTTGTCGTCCCGGGCGACATTCGCTACCGCGACGTGAACGGCGACGGCACCATCGACGCAAACGACAAAGTAAGTTTTGGCTACTCCACGACACTCCCCGAAGTGTTCTACAACTTCCATGTCGGTGCCGACTTCAAGGGCTTTGCTCTTAACGCTTTCTTTCAAGGCGTTGGCAGATACACTGCCATCAAAAATACACAAGGCTACTATTGGGGCCTGACCGACAACGCCTCGGTCTATGCAACCAAAGAATATAGCGTTTCGGGTTCAAATACAGGACAGACTTCTGTCGCCGTCCAAAACATAGCCAAAGAAGTCTACGACGACCACTGGACAGCCGAAAACCCTAATGCTAAGTATCCGCGCATGGCCTACCAGTCGAATGCCAACAACTACCAGACCAGCACATTCTGGCAAGAAGATCGCTCGTTCCTCAAGCTACGCGACGTTGAACTGAGCTACGACTTTGCCTATAGTCTGTTGCACGACACTTTCGTTAAGAAAGCCAAAGTATATGTGCGAGGCGTCGACCTCTTCACATGGGATAAATTGGACAACAAAGATGCTGCTGCCTATGGCAACCATCAACCTCTCACTCGCAGCGTCATAGCTGGTGTTCAACTTTCGTTCTAATCTTCTTTTACGGAAATAACTACAATGAAACTAAACATAGTAAAAACAGTCGCTGCAACATCTCTTCTCGCACTGCCCGCACTGACGGCTTGCGAAGACCAGATGAACTATGACGAGTATGAAGTCTACGGCGACGACTACATGACCAGCCACTGGAGCCGTGTTGAAGGTGTTGTCGACCTCATCTACAATCAGCTCGAAAGCGACTTCGGAGCATATAGCGGAGCTATGATGGCTAGTGCAACAGACGAAGCAGTCTATTCGCACGCAGGCAGTTCAATCGAAGCATTCTACAATGGTGCATGGTCTGCCGCCAACGACAAGGCTCACATCTGGGGTGGAGCATTCAAAGGCATTGAGTATGCCAACCTCGTGCTTGGCTCTTTCAGTGGGCTGACGTTCGACAACTATCGTAAGCAATCGGGCTTCATCAATTCCTATCGCAAGTATCTCAACTTCCAATGGGAGTGCCGATTCCTCCGCGCCTACTACTATTTCTCGCTCGTGCGCGAGTATGGCGGTGTGCCACTCATCACCACCGAGCTTAGCACCGAAGAGCTCAATAGCTTGCCTCGCAACACGTCCGACGAAGTCTTCGACTTTATCGAAAGCGAATGTAATGCCATTGTCGACAGCATCGTGCGCGACTACAACAACCCCGGTTGGGCTACCAACACCTTTGAGACCGGACGTGCCAACTTCTTGGCTGTCATGGCTTTGCGTTCGCGAGCTGCACTCTACCATGCCAGCCCACTCTTTGCAGGCTCTGCCGATGCTCACGAGCTATGGGGCAAGGCCGCCAAGTATGCCAAGATTGCCATCGACAGTTGCGAAGCTCGTGGGCTAAGCCTCAACGCTTCCTATGCCGACCTTTTCCAACCCGAAAGCTACAAGCTACGCAACGAAGTCATTTGGGATCGTCGTGGAACAGCCACCAACAACAACTTCGAGAAATACAACTTCCCCATCGGTATGGTTAATGCGGGCGGTGGCAACTGCCCCACACAAAACCTTGTTGATGCCTACGAAATGAAAAATGGCAAAGCCATCGACGAAGAAGGCTCTGGCTACGACCCTCAGAACCCCTACGTAGGACGCGACGACCGATTCTATGCCACCGTGGCATACAACGGCGATGCTTACCCACAAAAGTTGCCAACCATCTACTTGCAACTCTATACGGGTGGTGCCAACGCTCTGCCCAATGTCAATGCCACCCCCACAGGCTACTACCTTAAGAAATATTGTGTGGCGAGCACCGACATCAGTGGCTCTACTGGCACATATCACAACTGGCTCATCTTCCGCCTTGCTGAGCTATATCTCAACTATGCCGAGGCTATGATAAACTATGCAGGTAGTGGCTATGCCACAGCTGAATACGATGGCACTTCGCTCGACCTCACCGCTGCACAAGCCATCAATAAGGTTCGCGCACGTGCTGGTCAGCCCGACATTGCCGAAGGACTCTCTGCCGACGACTTCATGGCTCGCTACAAGAACGAGAAGTTCGTAGAGTTTGCTTTCGAGAACCATCGCTTCTACGACATCCGTCGTTGGAAAGAGGCCGACAAGCACCTCGAAATAAAGAGCATGAACATAACCCTCGTGTCAGACTCCGTCAGGAACACTCAAGTACTTGCCCTCATCAACGAAAACGTTACCACCGAAGTCATCACCGACTCCATTCGTGTAACTACCAAGTCGGGCGACGAAACGACAACGGCAACCTTTGCCTACGATGGTGGCAAATATGACCTCTTGACCGATACTGCTCTCTTGCACATCAGCTACACCGACGCTTCTTACAGCACTTACAATGTGGTTTCCGACAACACCACTCGCAAGTGGAACGACCGCAACTATTTATTCCCCATACCACAAGCCGACATGCAAAAACAAAATGGCGGCTGGACTCAAAACCCTGGGTGGTAAACACTCTCTTTTTCGATACAAAGAACCGTAAATCAATAACTAATCTATAGCAATATGAAAAAAGTTAAACATTTTGCTCTGTTAGCCACTGCCGCTGCGTGCACCGTCTCTGCACATGCTGGCATCCTGACGGGGTACAACCAAAACTTTGAGTCGGTAACCGACCCTGCCGAGATAAATTGGGCTCTACAGAATGGTGATGTTCAGTCCGTCATAACCAAAGACGAAGCTGGCAATAGCTACTTCCGCGTAGGTCACCTCAACAGCAAAGGTAACGGTCGTTGGAGCTACCTCCTTTGGGGTCAGGATGTGTTAAACGGCATACCCGCAGCCTATGCAAACAACAACATCATCGTATCGTTCGACTTTGCATTGCAGTCGTCCAACAACCAGTACGACACCAACCTTGCTATCCTTACTGAGGATGACGCAACCTTTGCCAGCAAAGCAACTACCAACCCTTGGACCGACTTTGCCCTCAAAGATGTTGTAACTGAAGAAGTCGATGGCGTGAGCAATCCCAAGTATGATGCAAATGGTTACCCCGTCTATCAAGAAGGTCTTGGCAACTTCTTCTTCTCGCTCAAGGAACAGGCTACAACAAATATATTCTCAATCAATGGCAATGCGTCTACGACGTTCACCAACACATCCAACACTTGGTATCACCTCGAGTCTGTTCTCAACCAGACCACGAAGGTCGTAACCACCAAGGTTACCACTCTCGATGGCTCGGCCACAGTGCTCGAAGCTTCGCGTACTCTCGGTGGTAACACCATTCCTACTGGTCTCTACCTCTATCACGCTCGTTACACCAACGTCCTCAACATCGATAACATCAAGGTAGGTGTAGTTGTCGACTTCGACGTGCCCGAAACTCCTGGTTACGCACTCATCGGTATCGACCAAGAAAAGCGTGAATACAAATTCTCTTGCGCCAGTGGCACGATGAAGTACGCTCTTAGCAATGGTCTCGAAGGTCTCGACGCCGACGAAGAGCCTCTCAAAACCGTTGGCATTATCGACGACATTATGAAAGACGGTGTCGTCTTCACCAAGTCTGGTACGCTCTCTTTGTGGGCTGAGTCTGGCGGGTTATCTTCCGACACTGTCTTTGTCGACATCGACTGCTCTGTCGTCAAGCTCCCAGCACCAGTTGCAACCATGACCGCAGCTCAGACAGGCTCTAAGAAGTCTTACCAAATATCCATCGACAACTCGTCTGTCCCCACCAAGCCTAACATTGGCTACAAGTATGTCATCTTCGACAAGGACGGCAACGCCATCCAACGTAATGATAATGCTGACGAAGACGCCATCAACAATAGTACGCTCACATTCGAGGCTGGCACACTCGCCGTTTGGGCAGTTTCTTACGGCTTCGAAGCTTCCGACACGCTCTTCATCCGCAACGACACCCAATACTCCTTCGACGAAGCAAACGACGTCATCGACTTTGCACACATGTCTGCCGAAGACATCGCAAGCTATGGCTTCGAAGCTACTACCGACCTCAACAACATCAAGACTTTGGGTGAACTCAACTGGACTGCTCGTTTCCGCATCTACGACTACATCCTCAAAGAAGGTGTCAACATCAACAATCCACAAGTTGGCGACACCGTCCTCTACACAGCTGCAAGCCTTGCTGGCATGTATAACGCAGATGATCCTGCTACTGACGAAGCTTTGGCTGGTCTCATTGGCAACTCAAACACAATTGGTGCTCAATACTTCTCTTATCACCCAATCAAGCGTTTCGTACACTCATCTATCGGCATCGCTCCCGTAACCGATGACGAAGGTAACGTAACAACTGCTACTGCCGACTCTGCAACCGCAGCTGGTGTATTCAAGCATGTTGGTCTCTGGTGGTACGAAGGTCTCGGCAACAAAGCTATGCCAGTCTACATCGGTCAGAACATCGGTCTCTATGGCAACAGCACTGCCTACAACGCTCTGCCTATCTACTTCCATGGTCTTGCCGACGACGATGTAGTTCTCGTCTACACCCTCAACAACTATGGTGGCAACTCAATCCACAACCTCGTTGCTTCCGAAGCTGACGCCATCGCTTCGCAGCACGCACCCATTACCAACATCGTTAAGGGCAATGGTGAATTCACCATCAACCGTATCGACGAAGCTCTTGCACGCATAGAGATCCTCCATGTTGGCGAAACCATTGTTGTTGCACAGCCCAACTTCAACGCTTCAACTGCAGTCAAGAACGTTAGCGCTAACAATGTAGCTCCTGCCGACAACACCATCTACAACCTCCAAGGTCAAGTAGTTAGCCCGTCGGCTCTCCGTCCTGGCATCTACATCCAGAACGGTAAGAAGTTCATCGTCCGCTAATCTCTCGTTTAGCTCACATCTGCAAATACCACAATAAGAAAAAAGATTTCTTTCCGCCTGCACCACTCGTGCAGGCGGTTTCGTTTTCCTATCCCTTTCAAAAGTGTCGTTTGAGAATGCTTTGAACACCTGTCATACACTCTTCAAAAACACCACAAGTAATCCTCTGTTGCTTACGTGTGTGTGCAAAACATTAGCGACGTGCAAACAAATGTGCTTGCACGTCGCTAATGTTTTATCTGTCTTCTCTACGCTTCCTTTATTCCGTTATCCACTTCCAACGCATAGCCCAATCTTCTAGCACTTCGTTTCGCCATTTGAGCGTTGTCTGTACGCCATGAAGTCTTTCGCGGTCTTCTGTCCACAGTGCGGGGTCGCTACTGTCGGTATACCAGTTCTCGCCCATGACGTAGTCGGTAGGCTTTTGTGTGCCAGGCCACACTTTGTCCACCACAAACTCACCGCGCAAACCATTCAGTTCGCCAATTGCCGATGTCGTCTCGTAGGTGTGAGTCATCTGTTTGTGTGGGCTATATCGCAAGCAATAGTCGCCCTCGCCCAAGTAGTAGCCAGCCCACGTCTGCTTGTCAATCACGGTCGTAAAGCATACGCTGTCGGGGTCGATGTCGAGCTTCGGACCAGCGAAATGAATCTCCATTACGGTGTAGATATGCACAGTGTCGTTTGCACTCATGGGGTGGTGCAAGACGTCGCGGCTCGTATGCTTAGTCTTGACAAAAGAGCCTCCCCAGCTCTCGCACGTTGGGTCGTCGGGGTCGCCGTTCATCATATAGAGCAGTGTGGGTGTATCGCCCATCTTTACTAGTCCACCATAATAATTTATGAAGTCGTCGGCCATGTGTCCGTGTCCCTTTATGGCGTAGTCGTAATATCCAGCGTTATACTTGTCGTCCTTTTTCTTGTCCGAAATGAAGCCCCTATACGTAGCGTTGTTTTCAATCATCCACACGTTAGGAAAGTTTTCTGCCACGTAGGCATGACTATTTACTCCCCATTTTTTATTTGGTCCGCCAATGTAATGAATCTTTATCTTGTCGGCAATGTCGGGAGCGTCGTGTAGCGCTTGTGCCACGTCGTCCAAAGTGCCCCACACCAAAATCCACAGAGGTCGTCTATCTTGTCGGCGTGCGCAGTCTACAATCCACTTCGAGCCTTCGGTAGGCTCTGCATAGCCCTTGTGTGGCAAGAGGCCTCGTCGTCCTTGCTTGCAGAGCTTACGAAGTGAGTCGGGGCTTAATAGCCCATCCACGTGTGTGCATAGTTTGTCGTAGTCCTTCTCAAAAAGGTCTATCATGCGTAGCATTTCTTCTTTCGACCCACTGCCATACGACGGCGACGACACCAGTCCTTCAAGGTCTATCTTGTCTGTGTACATCATCAGGTGTGCCATCGACTGGTTGTCGTCGGGGTCTGTCCCGCCAATGTCTGTACTCACCACTACTCGCGGTTTTTGTCTTTTTGTCGTGCTCTGCTCTGTGCATGCGCCGACCACACACATTGTGGTCAGCGCAACAGCATAGAGTGTTGTCTTTTTTAGTTGTTCGATAGAGATATACATATAAGTCCTATGATGAATAGAATGAATGTGCTCGTAATGAGTATGTTGGCAGTCTTGGGCGCACCGCGAAACTCTTTCCAAATCAGTGTACCCCATATTATTGCCACCACTGGTGCAGCATTGCTCAGCGCATACGATATGGCAGGGTTGGCAGCTCCCGAACCCATAAAGCTAATCACCATACCGCTCATCCAGATGAATCCACCCAACATGCCAATGAGGTGTGTGCGCATGTCGCCTGCCAGGTAGTCTTTCAGTCCGACAGGTTCGCCGCCTTGTGCAGGGTGTCGCATTGCAAAACCATTAAATATGGGTGTTGTCAGCAGTGCTCCCAGTCCGAAGAAGAAGACGCCAGTGTATGGGGTCAGTGTGCCAGTCCCACCTGCTACATATTCTGCCGAGAGGCTCTTGACAACCAGTCCGTAGAAAAACACCAGCCCCACTGCCGATGCCAGTGCCAAGAGTATGCCACGTGTCGGCGTACTCTGCTTACTATCTGCCAACTGTCCGTAGGCTTTGCCGTTGAGCACAATTGCAACAATTATTATTGCAACGCCCGTCCACAGCAACGCTTCGCTACCCGGATACGTCTTGCCTGCCACGACTACAAGCAAGTAGTTGAACACAATGCCTCCTATCCAGCCAATGCCGCCGCCAATCGGGAACGCCACCGACATGCCTGCCACGGCAATAGCCGCTGCCAAGAAGACGTTGGCAAAGTTCCACACTATGCCACCCGTTAGCGCATACAGTGCGCTGCGCATGTCCATAGTTTGCAAGTTGCTTACGAATGTTTGTCCGTCGTTGCCAAGGTTGCCGAGGGTCAGCGCCCCCAGCAGCCCTGTAAGGAATAGTCCGATGGCAAAATCCCAATAGAAAAGTTCGGCAGTCCATCGTACTCGACTTTTGCCGCCTATGACCAGTTTCTGTGTGTTCGACCACGAACCCCAGCACAAACAGCAATATATGCAACACAATAGTCCGAGTGCATAGTTACTTACAAGTACCATAGGCCATAGTGTTATTCGTGGACGTATATATCCCAGCCCAGATATGTCTCAATGGCCTCTTGAAGAATCTCTACCACGTCCGTACGACACATGGCCACGTGGTGCTCAAAGCCGTTCTTGCAAATGTACTTCATCAGGCCTTGCAAGTTGTCCACTTCCGTGACGGCAATGCAGCCGTCCATGCCATACGGGTCATCGGTAATAGTACCTTTGCCAAGGTACGACTTTATCTTGCCCTTTGGGTCGTCGGTCGAAATCCTGAAAAATGTAAATGGACCCGACGATACTTTGGCATACACAGCTCCAAATGTGTTTATCTTGCCCAGTGTGCGACCCAATACGCCCAGTGGTCCAAGTCGCAGATTGTCGTTGCCAACAAACGACTTTGGGAAGTTGCCACAGTGTGTACAGACACACTTATTCCTATCCTCCGCAAAGTTGTTGTTCCAGTCAAGCAAAGCAGGTGCTCCGCCCGAAGCCAATGCCAGTGCATACATCGACACTGCTCCTGCAATGTCGGTCTCGCATGCTGCTGGGATTAGCTTATCGCTCAGCATAGACATCGTCACGCATGCTGCACAACCATAGTTCTGTTCCAACGAATCCCAGCACTGTATGGCGACGGCTTGCACGTCGTTTGCCTCAATCCAGTTTTCGACCGCTACGCCAAACTTGGCTTGTAGTTTCAGCTTTTCGCGATAATTGTCTGGCACGCTTGCGTACGCTTCCAGTCGTGCGCACATAGCTTTATATTTTGGGTCAGAATCTTCAACCTTTTGTGCTGCAAACACGATTTCGCTCAAGTCGGCAGGGACCACCGTTATGCCCGACTGTTGTAGCAGCTTTTCGCTTGCTCGGCACGTGTTGAAGCCCAGTGGCCGAGTGCCAATCTGACCAATACGACAGTGGCGTAGCCCGTTTACCACTCTGCATATAGCCGCAAAGCGTTGCAAGTCTTTGCTTAGCATGGGGCTGTATATCGAGTAGGTGTGCAGTGTCGTGTCGGTAAACGGGATGCCATACTGATACAAGTTGTTGCACACCGAAATCTTGCCACAGAAAGCGTCTCTGCGACTGTCGAGGTCTACCTTGTCGTTCTCGTCGTCGCATGCCTGCACCATCACCGGTACGCGCAAGTCGGCATCGCTTATGGCATTTATAATGCCAATCTCAAACCCAAAGTTAGGTAGCGACACCACGATTCCGTCAATCTCGTCCCGATGTGCTCTGAATTGTTTCGACACTTTCAGTCCGTCTTCGCGAGTCTCTATGCTACTGCTACCCGTCGGCGTGGCGTCTTCGGGCAATATGACATATTCGTAGCCCAAGTCGTCCATCGTCTTTAGCAGTTGTTTGCGCACGTCGCGTGCAAGTTCTGAGTTGAAGTAGGCGCGTGTGCCTATTATCACGCCGAAGCATGTCTTGCCGTTTCTCATGATTGTTCTTGTGTTTTTTATGAAGTTAAAGTTGGTTTTTGTTTTTCTATTTCGTCACCCTATCTACTGCCATTCGCCAGCCCTCGTAGAGTGCTTTCATTTGCTCGTTTTCTGGCTTAGGTTCGATTCGTTGCCTTACGCGTCTGAGGGGGCGCACATCGTCAAACGTTTTCCACACACCTCGCGCAAACCCGTTCATCACGACTGCGCCAAGTGCCGATGCGTCTTCTACTTCTGTACACACCACTGCGCTTTGCAACAAGTCGGCCTGAAACTGCATGAGGAATTTGTTTTTCGTAGGGCCTCCGTCGGCACATATCTCGCTCACTTTTCCGCCTATGCCACTCGACATGACGTCCGTCAAGTCTTTTATTTGGTATGCAATGCTTTCCAATGCTGCTCGCACAATGTGTGCTCGACTTGTGGCAAAAGTCATACCCACAATGCCAGCCTTCGAGTTCATTCGCCACCATGGTGCTCCAAGTCCAGCAAAGGCTGGCACGACGTACACTCCACCATTGTCTGCCACGCTCGTGGCTTCAGCCTCTGTCGCTGCTGGGTTGTCTATTAGCATCATCTGGTCTGCCATCCATTTTAGTGTAGCACCAGTGCTATATATGTTGCCTTCGTAGCCATAATACGTCTTGCCAAGGGCTGTGTAGCCAATCGACGTGACCAGTCCCTGAGGTGCAGGCAAAGCGCGAGTGCCAATGTTGACCATGACCGATGAGCCTGTGCCGTAGGTTACCTTGCCTGTGCCTTCGTCAAAACACATCTGACCAACTAGAGCTCCATGACTGTCGCCCAGTACACCAGCTATGCTAATCGGATTGCCAAAAGTCCCTTCGACTGTCGTCTCGCCATATAGTGCATCGCACGGGCGAACTTCGGCCAACATCTGCCGAGGAATGTCAAAGAGTCTTAGCAAGTCGTCGTCCCAATCGAGCGTGTGAATGTTAAATAGCATTGTGCGCGATGCGTTTGTTGTGTCGGTTGCAAACACGCGTCCCTCTGTCAGTTTCCAAACAAGCCACGTGTCTATGGTCCCCATCAAAAGGTCGCCACGTCTTGCTGCTTCTCGCGCTCCACCCACGTTGTCCAGTAGCCACTTTATGCCGCTTGCCGAAAAGTTTGGGTCAATCAGCAGTCCACTGCGTTTTCTCACGAGGGCTTCGTGTCCTGCCTCTCGCAAGCTTCGGCATATTTCTGCGCCACGCGTGTCTTGCCACACCACAGCACCTCCTATCGGGCGTCCGCTATGCTTGTCCCACACTACTGCAGTCTCGCGCTGATTGGTTATGCACAACGTGTAGTTGCTCTCTCGCACGTCTGTCGTACCCACTACAGCTCGAATCACATCTACTGTATTTCGGTATATTTCTTCTGCATCGTGTTCCACATAGCCTGCTTGCGGATAGTGTTGCTTATGTTCCCTATCCTGCCTCGCCAAAAGGTGGCAACTCTCGTCGAAGAGCATCGCTTTTGTTGCCGACGTGCTTTGGTCTATGGCTATTATGTAGTTTTTCATGGTCAGTAGTTGCTTATCGTTTCTACCTATTCTCCACAAGTTCCTTTGCAGCCTTGTATATCCCTTCGTAGTCAAATCCGTAGTGGTGGAAAACGCTCAGTGGCGATGCGTGAACAACGTTCTCGTCTGGCACACCAAGAATCTTCATCTTTACGGGGCATTCCTGTGCCACAATTTCAGCCACCATGGCTCCCAATCCACCATATATGCTATGTTCTTCGGCTGTTACAATTAAGCCAGTTTCGCGTGCTGCACGAACCACGGCCTCACGGTCGAAAGGCTTAATGGAAAACATGTCCAGCACTCGTGCCTTTATGCCATCCTTGTCAAGCATGCGTGCAGCCTCTACGCAATGAGCCACGGTCTCGCCTGTGCCAATAAGTGTAATGTCGTTTCCGTTGGCAAGCATGTTTGCTTTGCCAAGTGTCAGCGGTGTTGCGTCTGCACTTTCATACACGTCTGGCACTGCATTACGCCCTACGCGTATGTATGCTGGCTTCTTTCGGTCGACGAGTTCCAATAGTAGCCTTCGTGTCTGATGTACGTCGCATGGCAAGTACACTTCCATGCCTGGAAAAGTGCGCAGAACAGCAATGTCGTGCAAGCTATGGTGTGTCGCTCCAAGCTGGCTATATGCCACGCCACCGCTCACTCCAAGAATCTTTACAGGCATCTGCGAGTATGCCATATCCACCTTCACCTGCTCAAGTGCGCGAGCCACGTAGAAGCATGCTGGTCCGAAAAGAAATACTTTCTTGCCTGCCGAGGCCAAGCCTGCCGATACGCCCACAGCGTTTTGCTCTGCTATGCCCACCTCGACAAACTGCTCTGGCAGTGCCTTGGCAAAGTCGGTCAGTGTGGCCGAGCCACTTGCGTCGCTCGTGACGGCAATTATGTCTCGGTCCTGCTGTCCGAGTTCAAGTAGTGTGTCTGTAAAACTTTTTCTGCAAGGGGTTTTATTTGGCTCTTTCATCTTATTTCATCTTGCTAATTCTGTTCTCAATCTCTTCACATGCCGTGGCATATTGTTCGGCATTTGGCACGCCATGGTGCCACTTGGCCACGCCTTCCATATACGACACGCCCTTTCCCTTGGTCGTGCGCGACACTATCATGTGAGGCTTTCCGCACGCGTAGTCTATGCTTTCCAGTGTGGCAACAATATTGCTCACGTCATCGCCATTCATTTGCTTAAAGTCCCAGCCAAAGGCTGTCCATCGCTCGCGAAGACTTTCCAATGGCATGACGTCTTCCGTGCTTCCAGAAATCTGCAATCCATTCCTGTCTATTATGGCCACAAGGTTGTCTAAGTGATATTTGTTGGCTGCCATTGCCGCCTCATATATCGAACCCTCGGCCTGCTCACCGTCGCCCATTACCACAAAAGTGCGATAGCTTTTCTTGTCCATCTTTGCAGCCAAAGCCATACCAACGCCCGCACTTAGCCCATGTCCAAGTGCGCCCGTGTTAATCTCCACGCCAGCTATGCTCACGTCGGGGTGCCCGCCAAGGTGTGCAAAGTCTTTGCCGTAGGCATCCATATCAGCTTGTGCAATGAAGCCCTTGTCGGCCAACACGCAGTAAAGCGCTTCGGCGCAGTGTCCTTTGCTTAGCACGAAGCGGTCTCTGTCTGCCTTGCGTGGCTCTGCTACGTTGACGTTGAGAATCCTGTTGTAGAGTACGTTTAGGACGTTCAAGACCGAGAGGTCGCCTCCCGTATGTCCTGTACGCCCCGAATGAATAAGGTTGATGAGTCTTAGTCTGAGTTCCTCAGATTTTAGCTCAAGCTCTTTGCATTCCATTTAGTCTTTTTCTTTGGTTATTTTTCTAACAGCAAAAATAAGAAAAGGAAATACTAAACGAAATAAAACGAAAGAAATTTATCTGTTATTTTTGAAGAAATTTAAAAGTCTTGAACTTGATATTAAGATTTATTCGTTTTTAGCCACTATGTACTTAATATCATAATCGCTTAACATCTTTTCGTTTTCTTTCGAAATGGCTGGGTCTGTAATTATGTAGTCTACAAGCGACAATGCTCCGAGGCTTGCAAAAGCGCTATGCCCAATTTTGGTGGAGTCGGCCACCAAGTAGACCATGTCTGCAGCGTCTATCATGGCTTTCTTCACCACGAGGTCGCTCGTGCTCGGATACGTAAGCCCTGTCCGCAAGTTTATGCCCGCTGTCGCAAGGAAGACCTTGTCGGCATGTATGTTGTTGAAGTAGTCGGCAGCCTTGTCGCCAGTTAGCGATAGGGTAGGCGACTTAAACTCTCCACCCGTCAGGTTGAGGTCAATCCCCGTTTCGCGTCCCAATATCATGGCTATGTTGAGCGCATTCGTTATTACGCGCAGGTTATGAAAACCCGTTATCAACTTTGCCAGTTCGGTTGTCGTTGAGCCAGAGTCTATTATTATTGTGTCGCCATCGTTGATGTACTTCAGTGCCTCAGCCGCAATGGCTTGCTTAGCTTCAAGATTTTGCTGGTTGAAAAGTTGTAGTTCTGTTACGTTGTTGCGGTCGCTGCTAAGTATTGCTCCGCCGTGTTCGCGCACGATGAGCCCCTGTTTTTCAAGCCTTTCGAGGTCTTGTCTGATGGTTACTTCTGTTACATGAAATAATCTGCTCAGGTCGGTTACTTTGGCTTGCCCATCTTCGCGTATCAGTTCCAATATTTTTTCGCGCCTTTGTCCTGCAAAAGATGTGTTGTTAATTTTTGACATTGGTACGTTTTTCTTGTGTTGTATGTGATGATGATGTATAATGTTATGTAAATATAGGTAAAAAAGTATAAATATTCACAAATTGTTTCTCTTGCGAAATCCTATCGTTTGGAACCAAAATAAAAGCAATCCGAAGTTTTTTTACTCGGATTGCTTTTGTTGTATTTCGTGTAGTTATAATGTCCACTCAGCTCCTTCGCGCGTGTCTTTTATGTTAAAGCCAAGGGCTGTCAGTTCGTTGCGTATGCGGTCGCTCGTTGCCCAGTCTTTGTTTTCTTTTGCCGATTGGCGCAAGCTAAGTAGTAGGTCGACAGCACCTGCAAAAGCTTTCGTTTGTGTGCCTTCAGCTTCCGATAGGTTAAGCCCCAATATGTCTTCGCCAAAGGTTTTGAACACGTCTTTTAGCTCCGCAAGGTCAGATTCTGATATACTCACGCTCTTTTCTTTTCCGTCTGAAAGAGCATTTATTGTTTTGCAAGCATCGAATAGGTGCGATATGACTATTGGTGTGTTCAAGTCGTCTGCCATTGCGTCTTCGCATTCGGTGCGCAGCTTGCTTATGTCGACTGTCGACGTCTTTGCAGGCGATATTTTTAGCAGTCGTGCGTATGCTTCGCGCATGCGTCCGAGACCTTTCTCGGCTGCTTGCAGAGCTTCGTTGCCAAAGTCCACAGTGCTGCGGTAGTGTGCTTGAAGGATAAAGAAACGTATGGTCATGGGTGAATATGCTTGGCTGAGCATTTCTTCGCCCGTCTGTGGGTTCTTGTGGCTTCCGCTAAAAAACTCGTCGAGCGTAATGAAGTTGCCAAGGCTTTTGCCCATCTTCTGCCCATTGATGGTTATCATATTGTTGTGCATCCAATAGTGCACCGTCTCATGCCCCAAGGCTGCTGTGCTTTGTGCTATTTCGCACTCGTGGTGAGGGAAGACAAGGTCCATGCCACCACCGTGGATGTCAAACTCTTCGCCCAAATATTTAGTTCCCATAGTAGAACACTCAAGGTGCCAACCTGGGAACCCTTCGCTCCATGGGCTGGGCCAGTGCATTATGTGTTCGGGTTGAGCTTTTTTCCATAGTGCAAAGTCTGCCGGATTGCGTTTCTCGCTTTGCCCGTCGAGTGTGCGAGTGTTCTCGCGAGTGTTTTCAAGGTCGCGTCCCGATAGCTTTCCATAGTGATATTTCTGGCTATACTTCTCCACGTCGAAATATACAGAGCCGTCCGATATGTAGGCATATCCATTTTCGAGTATTTTCTTGACGTACTCAATCTGCTCTATGATGTGTCCCGATGCATGAGGTTCTATTGTCGGAGGTAGCACACCCAGTGCGTCCATTGCTTTGTGGTAGCGTAGTAAATAGTGCTGTACTACTTCCATGGGCTCCAACTGCTCCAATCTGGCTTTCTTGGCAATTTTGTCTTCACCTTCGTCGGCATCGTGTTCGAGATGACCAACGTCGGTTATGTTGCGTACGTAGCGAACTTTGTAGCCCAAGTGCATAAGGTAGCGATAGAGTATGTCGAACGTTATGGCTGGGCGAGCATGTCCAAGATGAGCGTCTCCATAGACGGTCGGTCCACACACATACATACCAACGCGTCCTTCGTGTATGGGGCGAAAGGCTTCTTTGCGACGCGTCAGCGTGTTGTATATTAGCAATTGTGTCATTTTCGGGGATTATTATTTTGTGCAAAGTTATTATTATTAGCTCTAAAAAAAGTTAGGGGAGCAAATTTGCTTTGCTCCCCTATGCCATATAGATTATTTGGTTGCTTATTTTTTCGGCGAATAGACGTTGTATACCAAACCAGCAAGTGCTGCGCCCACAAGTGGAGCTATGATGAAGATGGGCAACTGCGACCATGCACACCAATCGCTACAGTCGGCAAACAGACATTGGCTAAACGAGCGAGCTGGGTTGACGCTTGTGTTGGTTAGCGGAATGCTAATGAGGTGGATGAGTGTCAGGCAAAGACCTATGGCTATGCCAGCAAATTTGTTGTTTGCGCGGCTATCTGTTGCTCCAAGAATTACGAGCAAGAAGATGAACGTCAGCACACACTCCGTTATGAATGCACCAACTGCACCCACCGAAAGATACGATGCGTTGCCCGTAGCAGCCTTAAAGGCGTCGCCATAGCCGTTGGCGGCAAAGACACCTGGTGTCCAACCGCTTACTTGTGAACCAATGGCATATAGCAAAGCTGCAGCTACTGATGCACCAACAAACTGTGCTGCCCAATAGGCAAACATATCTTTGAGCGACATGCGACCATTGACATACACGCCAAGCGACACTGCAGGGTTGAGGTGTGCTCCCGACACATGACCTATTGCGTAGGCCATCGTCAGCACTGTCAGACCGAAGGCTATTGCTACGCCAAGGTAGCCCACGCCACCAAAGAGTGCCGTGCCACAACCACCAAAGACGAGCCAAAATGTGCCGATAAGTTCGGCAATGAGCTTGTTCTGTAATTTCATATCTGTATTTTTTAGTTTAATGATTTGAGGTTCACAGTCTTGTAGTGCAAAAATATATTTTTCTGTTTTTTATGAAACCAATTTCGCAAGTTTTTATTTCAATAGTCGTCCCTCGACATATTCCATAAACTTATCCTTGTAGCTATCTGAAATTGGGACGAGTTGTCCTGCAATGCTAATGCGTAAGTGGCTGATACTCTGTATTTTATTTAGGTTGACAATCCACGACCTGTGTACGCGCATAAAACTATCAGATGGCAAAGTCTCTTCGGCTTTGCGCATAGAGAGCAGTGTGGTTAGTGGGCGTTGCTCGCCTTCGACATATACTCTGACGTATTCCGATAGCCCTTCGACAAGGGCTATGTCGGCAATTTTTACTTTCGACATCTTGCTGTCGTTTTTTATGTATATGTAGTCGTCTACAATGTCTGCCGATTGCTCTGCAACGCGTTTCTCCATGCGACGACGTACTTTTTCTACTGCTGACACGACGTCCGACAGTCCGAATGGTTTTAGCAAGTAGTCAACGGCCTCTACTTTGTATCCCTCAAGAGCATATTCCGAATAGGCGGTCGTAAACACTATAAAGCAACGATCTGCCACTTGGCGGACAAGTTCAATGCCGTTCATGTCGGGCATGCTAATGTCTGAAAACAGCAGGTCTACTTCCTCGTTGTTGATAATCTGCAAAGCAGCAAGTGCGCTACTGCATTTGCCCACAATCTCTACGCCGGGCACCTTGCCAACGTAGGCTTCCATTTGTTTCAGAGCCAAGGGCTCATCGTCTACTATCAGACAGCGTATGTTGTTCATAGTTAGTTTGTTTGGTCGATTTTTAAAGATAGCGATGCTATGTAGCGGTCGTCGAGTTGCACTGCCGAAAATTCATATCGTCCTGCGCATAGTAGGTCGAGTCGTTTGCGTGTGTTTGCTAAGCCAATGCCATGTTGACCGTCTTGTGGTTTGCTACCAAGGCTATTGGTGCAACAAAAAACTACTCGGTCGCGCTCGTGCGATATTGACATACGTACGTCGACAAACGACTTCGTGGCATACGATATGCCGTGTTTAAAGGCGTTCTCTACCATGTTGACAAACAGCAGTGGCGGAAGCGTAATGTCGGCAGTGTCGGTGGGTAGCGACACGTTTATGCTTACGTCGTCGGTGTAGCGTATGCGCATAAGTTCTATGTAGTTGCGTAGGAACTCAACTTCGCTACGAAGTGGCACAGTTGCATTCCGACTCTCATAGAGCATATAACGCATCAGCCGCGACATTTGTTCTATTGTTTGCTTAGCTCTTTCGGTGTCGATGTCTACAAGCGCATGTATGTTGTTGAGTGTGTTCATCATGAAGTGCGGACTGAGCTGATATTTTAGCTGGTCGAGTTCCGACTTCGTGCGCTCATGTTCAAGGTCGCTAAATTTTTTTTTGTCGCGTTCGCCAATGAGGTACAACTTGACGAGTATGCCAATCGACATCATAAGGAGCGACATTGCAAAGCTGCCAACAAACGGTCCAAACGGATTCATACGTCTCATTTCGGCAGGTTTGTTCCGATTGCGCATATCATTATTGCGCATGTCATTTTTGAAGTTGTCGTGCCAATCAAATGGTCTTTCGCCTCGGATGCCCATTTTTTCGGGCGGAGCTATGCTGTCGGGGCGTTCGCCCATCATTTCGTCGGGTGGTGGTGGGACGTCGTCAGCAGGTCGCATATCGAAGTTTCTATTTCGCCGCCACATATCGCTTGGCTGACCTATGATGAACTGTATGGTCAATGCAGCTGCAATGGCTGTTAGCACATATAGCACCACTCGTCTGTGTTGCACAATTATGCGCGACAAGACAAGGTCGTTGAAAAGAAAAAGTATGAAGTATGGCACCAGCCCCAGTAGCCCTTGCAACACGACTTCGGTGCGAAAGCTATTCACGAAGCCTCTGTGGATGTCGTAGAGCTCTACAGATGGCACCGCCGCGATTATTAGCAACCACATAATGGCATATACAATCGGTTCACGCCGGTCGTGCACGTCAGTCCATGCCGTCTTAGCTGCTTTTTTCAATGCATTTAATCGGTTTGATGCGCCTAATTTAATCATTATTGCTTATTTGTTGTAGCTCTTTCCTTGACCGACTTTGCTCCGATTGTGCGAATAAAAAAAGAGGATGCCTTTGGCGAGCCCGTTGGCTACTGGCATCCTCTTTACCAATTCAAACACATCTATGAAAAAATCTCAGTTCCTTGCGCTGTCGCTTTGTGCGAGCTACTTGGGAGAGTTCCTTTTTTTACACTTGTTAAGTTATCGTGGTCGAGCATGTCGTACAAACCTTTTCAGCGAGTCGCCTATTTCTTTCGGTAAACGGTCAAAAATTCGTTGCATAGCTACATTTGCAAAATGGGCTACCCCACTTGCGTGAAGTAGCCCAAAGCAGAAAAAATTTCGTGTCAGACGATTCTACATGGTAAAGATGTTAAATCCGCCATCGACAATGGCCACAGTACCCGTAACAAATTTAGAGGCCTCGCTCATGAGGTAGTGTATCGTTCCGCACAGTTCTTCGGGTTCGCCCATACGTCCAAATGGCGTCTGACGGATGACGTCTTGACCACGTTGAGTGTACGACCCATCGGGGTTGGTCAGCAAGCTTCTGTTTTGTTCTGTTATGAAGAAGCCCGGAGCAATGGCGTTCACGCGAATGCCCTCGCCAAATTTACGAGCGCACTCGGTGGCCATGTAGGCCGTAAAGTTCGATATGCCAGCTTTGGCTGCAGCATAGCCACACACGCGCGTCATTGGGCGAAAGGCTGCCATCGACGAGAAGTTGATTATGCTACCTTTGCCTTTTTCGACCATCGGACGCAAGAAGACTTGTGTCGGGATTACTGTGCCTGTCAGGTTGAGGTCAAGTACCGTCTGAAATTGTTTGGGGTCGAGGTCAAAAAATGTCTTGTCGGGTGCAATGGTGGCTCCGGGCATATTGCCTCCTGCTGCGTTGAGCAATGTGTCTATTCGTCCGTAGCGAGCTATGATGTCTTTACAATTTTGCTCCACAACAGCTTGGTTGAGCACATCCGTTGTCATGAAGCAAGCTTCGCCTCCTGCCTTTTCGATGTCGGCTACTATTGCATTGCCCACTTCGGCTTTGCGACCAAGAATGACCACCTTAGCCCCTTCGGCAGCAAGGTAGCGTGCGATGGCTCGTCCGAGCACTCCCGTGCCACCAGTTATGACCGTTACGTTGCATTCTATGTCAAAAAGTTTTCCTTTCATTTGTTTGTTGTTTTGTCGTTATTCATAAAATCCGGGTTGCTTATACTCTATGCCCAGTTCGCGGTCTACAGTGGCTATAATGCCTTGCACTTGCCCGAGGGCAAACATACGACCAAGGAAAGAGTATCCTGCATTGTAGCCACGTTCTTCGTCGCCAAGCATTGTCATGCCGTGGTCTACTCGCATGGGCAAACTCGGGTTCTCACGCTCAAAAATGCGTGTCAGTTCTATTATGTCTGCTCGTCCGCCAAGGTGGCTTGCTTCCGTAAAGTCGCCATTGGGGAATATGTGGCACGAGCGTAAGTGTACAAAGTGTGTTCGGTTTGCATATTTGCGTGCCAATGCAACCACGTCGTTGTGTGCCCCAGCCGAGAGCGAACCAGCACAGAACGTTAGCCCATTGTGCTTGTTGGGCACGGCGTTTAAGAACCACTCAATGTCGGTGTCGCACGTTACGATGCGAGGCAATCCGAGTATCTGAAATGGAGGGTCGTCAGGGTGTACACACATGTTCATGTCGTACTTGTCGCACGTCGGCATGATGGCCGACAGAAAATATCGCAAGTTTTCGCGCAGCTGCTCACGGCTTATGCCATCATATAAGCTCAGCAATTCGCGGAAAAGTTCCACTGGGTGTTCGTCGTCTTCTTTTATGTTGCCACTGACGAAGCCTTGCGTCTTGACAATTATGTTCTCTACCAATCGACGATTGTCTGCTGCCGACATCGTTTTTTTCAATTCCTCAACTTGATTGAGTATGTCGGTCGACCAATCCTTTTCGGCACCCTTTCGACGCAATATGCAAATGTCGAAATATGCAAACTGAGCATGCGAATAGTATAGGTTGGTTGCGCCATTGGGGTTGGCGTGGCTCAGGTCGGTGCGTGCCCAGTCCAATACTGGCATAAAGTTGTAGCAGATAGTATGTATGCCCTCAGCTCCAAGATTTGCAAGGCTCTGTTTGTAGTTCTCAATTAGTTGGTCGCGGTCAGCTCCGCCATATTTTATGCTTTCGCTCACTGGCAAACTTTCCACCACCGACCAACGCATCCCATAGCTCTCAATATACGTACGCAAGTCGTGTATCTGCTCGCGCGTCCACACTTCGCCGTTGGGTACGTCGTGTAGGGCCGTTACAATGCCCTCTACGCCAATCTGTTTTAGCATGGCAAGAGTTATCTTATCTTTCTTGCCAAACCACCTCCATGTTCGTTCCATTAATCGTTCTTAATGTGTTGTTTTGTAGTTTGTTATCAATCTTGATTTGCAATGTTTAGCAACTTTGCTTCTGCAAAGCTAAAATAATTATTGTCTCCTTGCCCTATTATGATGTGGTCGTGTAGCTCGATGTCGAGTGTCTGAGCTGCCCGAACAATATGTTTTGTCATCTTTATGTCGTCTGTGCTTGGAGCTGTTGAGCCCGAAGGATGATTGTGGGCTATTGCAAAGCGCGTCCCTCCATGTCTGACTACGGTGCGTAGCAATGTTCGCACGTCGTAGCTTACTGCGTTCAGCCCACCAGACGAAATACACTCTTTGTAGTGTACACATCGATTATCGTCCAACACAGCCACCCACAATTCTTCGTGGCTCAGGCCTCCCACGTCGCCCACAAAACAGCGGTAGACATCGCTCGTCGTCAGCAATGGCATGTGCATAACTTCTTGTCGTTGTCGCCTATATCCAAGTTCGAGAGCTGCCAAAATTAGTGTGGCTTTTGCAATCCCCAGTCCAGCCACCCGACTGCTTAGTTCGCTTGCTGTCGACGAGGCTATGTCTATCAAACTTCCGCCATATTTACGCAGTAGCTCTGCCGACACTTCGGCCACCGAATGCCCTGCCACGCCCGAGCCTATTATGACGGACAGCAATTCCGTTGTGTCAAGTGTCGCCGCTCCGCACGACATTAGCTTCTCACGTGGCATGAGTTTGCCTTCGGCAAACGAATCTTTATACTTGCCCACGCTTTTAGTCTATCGAAATGTCTATCGAGTGAATCATTAGTGCACTTGCTCCCGTCGAGCCTGTGTGCTGCATTTGCAACCCCGTCGAGCGTAGCTTGCCATCGGTCTCAGCGTCTATTGTCAGAGGCTTGTCTTCTTCTCGGCTAAGGCTTATGCGTAGGTTCTTACCATCCGACACTACGACAATCTCGCACCCAGTCTTAAAACTCTTATACACTTGCCCTGCCGATAGCGGTTCTGCTCCGTTTGCAGTATAATTCATCGGGGTTACCACGACAGCCTTGTCATGTTCAGGTGTCCGTTCTATGCGCAGTCCGTAAGCTCGCCCATTGTTCACGTCGTGCTTTATCTTTATGTCCAAATATTGCCCTGTTGCTGAGCCGAATCCCTGACCAGCACTCTTACATGGGTCAATCAATATCTTTACGGCCATTTTTTGGCACTTAGTCTCAGCAGGATTATATGTCAATCTTGCTCCCCGACGTTCAGTTATCAGTCCGTTTCCTTGTGCTCCATCTAATGCTTGCCCATATCGCCATGCAGGGTGCTCTGCACTACTCTGTGCTTGCCAATCATACTGCTCCGTATCTTTGGGCTTGTTGGCATCCATTAGCCACGCTCCTCGTGTATTTAGCTTGCTCGAATGCACTATCGGGACATCGCTAAAATCTGTATGGATATATTCAGTACGCTCGTCATAGTGTCTTGTGCGAATGCTTGTGTATATAGGTTTCGATGGCACTCCTGCTTTTATTTGTGGCACAATGCGTGCAAGTATTTTGTGTCGTCGGTCAGCGCGTGTGGGCTGATATACATTTTTTGCCCAGCCATCGCGACTCTCTTTTAGTGCTATAGTGTCTTTCTTGTCAATCCTATACCATGTAACGAGGCTAACGTCTTCGTTGCCAATGGCATCTGTTTTGTCCGAAATGCCAATTTTGTAGTTCAGCCGCAGCTCATCCGAGCGTCTGTCGACCGATAGGGTAGGGGGCGTCCGCAGTGTTGGAGTCTCTACTTTTGTGCCCCTCACGTTGATGACTGCCATAGCTCTTAGCCCATTGTCTGTGTCATGCACGTAGCGTTCTTTCTCGTCGCGCCACGTGTCGTTAGTCGTTTTTTTTGTCACGGTGTGCGTGGCTATTGGCGTTGCCGCTCCCCACCTATACTCATCGGCTCGCATAGTTACTTCTTCGCCGCCAGCTCGAGTGTCTATTGTGTTAGGTGTTATGCACATCATCGTAGCGTATGTCTGTCCGTGTCCTCTTGTTGGGTTCCAACCATCGTCAGCTGCCGTCAGCCCTGCTATGTTATATGTGCCGTCAGCGCAAATATACGCTTCGAGCCCAGCACCTTTACGTAGTTCCACCGTTCGCCAGCCACGCTCAGTGTCTATATTCATTGGCCGACCATTTAACGTAGTGTTATACGTGTAGCAAATGTATGGTTCGTCGCCTTTGCTCCATTCTATTTTGCTAACCTTTGGTGCGTCTATTCGGCAGTCAATAAGTGCAAGCTGTCCACCTGCCTTTGTAAAATATTGTGTGCCACTGACAAGACTCTTTATGTCGCAATTTATCATCACTACTCCCGTGCGCGACGTCGAGTAAAATGGCTTGCCCGAACAAAACAAAAAGTCGCAATCTACATACAGTCCCGTGCCACAAAGTGCATCGTCCGTACTCTCAAAATGACACTTCTCGTATAGCACTCGCCTCGCTCCCACGAAAGGACACAAGTTCAGTCTGCTTACGAACCTGCAATTCTTAAAATATAGTCTGTCCGAACCCTCATGGCAAATGGCAATTTGTGCCTGCACAATGGCCTCTGCTCGTTTCGGACGATTAAGTGTCGGGTCCGACGGATATTCAAGGTCAACATTGCAATAGTTGCCAAACGTCATCCCAGTGCATGTTATGTCTCGCCCTACTACTTTTAGCATCGTATAGTTGCCATACGCACCTTGTGTCTGACCTCTGTTGACAGCCCACACCACGTCGGCTGACTTCTCGCCCATGCCCTCAATTCGCAAGTGGTTGCAACGTAGCTCTGCTGCGTATGGCACACCATCATCACCATCTTTGGGCATTCTAACGCTTGGGTCGTCTGGGTCGTCCAACCAGTAGACCCCCGGATACACTTTTAAGATTGTCGGTTCTTCGGCTGTCCCGTCCGATAGTGCCGATAGTGCAGCCTTCGCACTCCGAAATATTCGTTTGTCGCTGTCGTCTGTTGTTGCGCGACTATCAAGAATATAAGTTATGCTTTCGGCTTTGCTTTGTGTCGAAAGCATAACTACCAATATTGTTATCAGAAATCGAACTTTTGACATCTGCTGTCGGGTCTGTTTTGCTTTGATTATTAAATAGATATAAAATTAACTAAATCTTCTAATAATCCGCAGTTCGATTTCGTCAGCCCTATTTCTTATAGATTTATAAATACACCAACTGAATACCTTCCTCCAATCTTATCTCCGTAGACAAACTCTTGTTTCGTTGTGTTAAACAAGTTCTTGCCTCGCACGTATATCTCAAAGTTTGTCGTCGGATGATAACCAATTTTCAGGTCGGCAGTAAAGCGAGCGTCAAGAGTCTGTGTCCCATACATCGTCTCATATTCGCGTTCGCTCATAAAGTTGCAAACAATCGAGGCATCAAGCGTTGTCAATGGCTTATATACCATGCTAACCGAACCATAAAACGATGGCGTTGCTTTGTGCTTATGTTTGTTCTCCGTAAGTGTCTGCTGATAGTCTTGTGTTGCAAAGTAGTAGTTGTTCCCATCGTTGCGAATGCCATACTTAATGGCATAATACGTCGCCAAATATTCGTCAAGACTTATCGTCGATGGGTCAAACCATGCAAAGCCCGATTCGTTCTGAAACTTTGGCACGTTAGGCTGACCATACAAAATGTTAAAGCCTTCCAACTCTGCACGCTCGTATGCCATTTTATACAGCATGGCAGCGTCTGCATCTCCCGCAAGTTGCATCGTCTCCAAGTTCTCTACTGGCATGATAGCATCTTTAGCATATTGCTCATAGTCGAAGCCCGCATTCCGATAGTGAGTCAGGTCACTCGTAAATTCGTTCACCAGCGACGCACTGCTGTTTATCGTTGTCCCGTCATATCCAATAAGGCTTTCCAAACATTTAGCTCGCGAATCCGATAGCTGTTGCGCAATGGCTTCTGCCTGATTATATTTGTAATATTTGTCTATGTATGTATACTGTCCGTTAACATTAAACTTTGCAATCAACTTTGGCGAAATAATCCAGTCTGCACTAATCGTCAATCCCATCTGATGAGTCTTGTATGGCAAGTTCTGATATTGAATGACGGCTCGCGAGCCAAACGTTTCGTTTATCTCGCCCAAGTTGTCTGCAACATATTCACTCACCGTATTATTTTGCCACGCAGCATAGAGCGACGAAATAAAATTGTCCATTTGCGTGTTGGTCAAGTATAGCATAGACGATTGCGATTGCAACGCTCCAAAATCTGTCGATATAGAGTAGAACGCCTCCGCGTCTATTAGCAACGATTCTGTCGGACGAATCCTATACCCCACCTCAAAGTTGTCTATGTGCATTATGTCTGCCTCCCTATTGCCAACGTAGTTTATAACTTTGGGCATAGGCAAGTTCTCTCTGTTCCACGTGTAGTTTGCCGAGGTGTTCGTCAGGTTGGCCGATCGCATAGCGCGTGCATACGACATGCGTATGAAGTTCTTGTCGTTAATCTGTTTGCTCACCACAGCTTGCCACGAGTTGTTCCACTTGTCTGGTATGTTCGTCTTGTCCGAGCGAAATCCTCCAATAAAACGCCACGTGCCCAGTTTATAATCAAGGCTTATACGGATTTTAAAGAAGGAATGATCGACAAAAAGGATTACCTTTTCTTTAAAGCAAACTTTGAAAAGAAAAAGAACGAAGCCGAGACCGCTATACAAAGAATAAATGACGAAATAAATGCACTGACACAGAATGATAAACAGAACACCGAATGGATAGAAACATTAAGAAAACACCGAAATATCGAAACGCTGAACAGAACTGCGGCGGTCACGCTTATAAAGGCTGTTAAGGTTTACGAAAAAATGTGTGTTGAAGTCATACTGGACTGCGATGATGATTTTCGCAAGGTCGTTGAGAGCCAAGATGACAGCAGTTTACTTGAAAGGAGGGCGCTTTGATATGAAAAATGCAGCATTATATGTGAGAACGGCAAATGCGGAAACAGAGGAAATAATAAACCAGACAGGCCGTCTTGTAAGTTATGTGAAAAATATAGGGGATATGGAAGTCGGAAAACTGTATGTAGATCATAATCATTCGGGTGTGGATTTTAAAAGAGCAGGATTAAACGAGCTGCTTGCTGATGCTTTAAATAAAAAAATGGACTGCATAGTGATAAGAGATTTTTCAAGGCTTGGCAGGGACTATGTAAAGGTTCTTGCTTTGATGAAACTTCTTCGTCACTTAAATATAAGGCTGATAAGTATTGATGAAAAATACGACAGCTTTTCGGAAAGGAAGTGTGCGTTATGGCAAGAAAGTCAAGAGTAAATCTTCCTGTCCAAACAGCGGCACAAACACCGCAAAAAACAGTTTTGAAAACGGCGTTATATGCAAGACTGTCAAAGGAAACAGATGTAAATGTCGAACGCGGCACTATGGATAATCAGATAAACTATATCAGAGAATACATAATCGCCCAAAACGACCTTGAACTGTACGATATATACGCTGATGACTGCACGGGTACAACATTTGACCGCCCCGAATTTGAACGTATGATGTCTGATATGAGAAAAGGCAATATAGATGCCGTTGTGGTAAAAGACCTTTCAAGACTTGGCAGAGACCATATTGAAACGGGAAATTATATCGACAATGTATTTCCGATGTTCAATGTCAGATTCATAGCAATAAATGACGGTTACGATTCGGAGAAGAACAGCGACGGGTTTATGGCTGCTGTTACCAATATAGCAAACGCTATGTATGCAAAGGATATATCCAAAAAGGTCATAACGGTATTTCGCCGTAAGATGGAGCAAGGCATCCCGATAGGCAGTGTTCCGTATGGCTACAAAACGGCATTTGATGAAAATAACAAAAAGATAATGGTCATAGACGAGTATGCCGCGGGGATCGTCAGAAGAATATTCGATATGTATATATCGGGTGTAAATAAACAGACGATATGCAACATACTTAATGCGGAAAATATCTTGACGCCGATGCAGTACAGACTGAGAAATAAAAATGAAGCGGCAAATAGATTTTCGGGAATGAAATGGTATCTTGAAGGACTTAGTAAAATAATAAGGAATGAAGTTTACACGGGAAAATATATCATGGGAAAGAGAGAACAGGCATTATATAAGAATGCTGCTCTTTACAGCAAAGACGAATCCGAGTGGTATATTTTTGAAAATCACCATGAAGCGATCATATCGAAAGATGATTATTCCAAAGCAAAAGCAAGGACTAAACCTTATTGCCAAAAGCAAAAACCCGAACCCAATATATTCCGAAAGAAGATCTTTTGCGGTCACTGCGGTGCCCCGGAGGTATGTATGGGAAATCCCAAAACAAAACGATACTATCGGTGTTCACATAGAGTAAGATACGGCAAAGGTTCTTGCGAGTGCGGTTCCGTTGATAATCAGATAGTCGAAACGGCAGTTTTTGAACAGATAAAAATAATGATAAAACTTCTGCTGGATATTGACGAGATAACCGCAAAAATCAAGGCATCCGATGAATATGCGGAAAAAAAGCGAAACATCGGCAAAGTATATGCTGCACAGCTTGATAGGCTGAAAGAACTTGAAAAGCAGAAAAACGATATGTATATGCACTTGTGTGAGGGCTTGATAGACGAAAGCGAATATTTGCTTTTAAATCGCTCGTATACGGACAAAATAAAAGCGGCTGAGGAGAAACTTGCAGAAACAGAGAAAACCTCCGAAATGCTCGTTAAAAGCCCAATGGACGATACTTCAATAAGAGAAAGCATCAAAGTCTTTAAAAATAAGCGAAAACTGAGCAGGGATATGGTCGAAGCCTTTATTGATAAAGTAATCATATATGACAAAACCTGTATAGAGATAGTTTTCAGCTTTAATGACGAGATAAAGGAGATTATAAAGACGAAAGCGGGTGAGATATTATGAGGACACTTGCATTATATATACGCTTATCGGAAGAAGATGCTGCTGTCAGAAGCGGCGAGCGTGATGAAAGCAACAGCATAACCGCCCAGCGAGACCTTATGCACAAGTATATCAAGGAACATAAGGAATTTGACGATTATGAGGTAATTGAATATTTTGATGACGGTGTTTCGGGTACAAAGTTCCGTACAAGGACACAGTTTCAAAAAATGCTTTCGGATGCGGAAAACGGTCTGTTCGAGTGCCTTATTGTAAAGGATTTTTCAAGGCTCGGCAGGGATTATATAGAGGTCGGAAACCTTATGGAATTTACATTTCCGCAGATAGGCCTTCGCTTTATATCTGTAAATGACGGATATGACAGCGTAAATTGTTTCGGCACATTCGGCGGGATGGATATTGCTTTTAAAAACCTTATACATCATTTATACAGCAGAGACTTGTCAAGAAAGACAAAATCGGCACTTGCAAGCAAAAGAGCAAGGGGCGAATATGTATCGGGGTTTGTGACCTACGGATACAAAAAAGATCCGAATAACAAAAATAAGTTGATTATTGATGAAGAATCTGCTAAAATAGTTAAAGAGATATTCGATATGGCGTTAAGCGGTATGGAATGTCTTGAAATAGCACAGGAACTCAACCGCAGAAAAGTACCGACTTTTCTTGCTGTTCAAAAATCAAAGTCAAACTATGTTGCCCCACAGTTTTTAGGCAAAGACCTTTGGGTTCAGGGATCCGTACATAGAATATTGACCAATGAAGCATACACGGGTAAAATGATACAGGGAAAGACCGAAGCACAAGGTTTTGGTGACAGCAAAGTATTGGTAAAGAAAAGCCGTGAAGAATGGCAAGTGGTCGAAAATGCTATACCGAGAATAATAAGCGATGAGATATTCTTTGAGGTCGCCAAAAGATATAAGGCAAACTACAAAAGTCATAAGAAACATACGGGCAAAAATGTATTCTGCTGTGCTTACTGCGGCAAGAAACTGCGAAAACTGAAAGGACAGTATATATGTCCTACGGGACGAGTCGATGCCGAAAGCAAGTGTACGGATATTAAAGTTTCGCAGGATGTACTTGAAAGAAGCACGATATTGACAGTACAGGATATTTGCAGACTTGTGCTTGACAAATATAAATCAGCCGAAGAACTGCAAGCCGAAAAAACTGCTGACAGCAAGGTGAAAATAAAGGCATTGGAAAATAGGATCACAGCCCTTACAAGCCAAAGTACCGAACTGTATGAGCAGTTTCTTATGGAAAAGATAACCAAAGAAGATTATATGGAAAGCCGCAGGCAGACCAAAGCCGAAATCGAAAAGCTGGAAGAACAGCTCGCCGATCTCAAGGAAAGCATTAATAGCAAAGATAAAACTCTCGGCAGTGAAGAAATAGACACATTGTCTGCTATAACAAATTTAGAGAGTTACGATAAAGCACTTGTATCGGAGATAATAGAGAGAATAATCGTATATGATGAAAAACATATATCGGTGGAATTCAAGGGAAATGATATTTTCAAAGACCTTTATTCTCCCGCCGAATATGACATAGCAGAATGAGCAAAAAATGACAAAGGAAATTCTGTAAAGCGACATTGCAGAATTTCCTTTGTTTAAATTAAAGAAATATTTTTTTTGTTCTTATCTTGACAGATACAGACGCTTTGAATTACTCATAATCCACAACATCCGCCCATTTAAGCAGGAACTCACGTTCTTCTTCGTTGCCCTTTACGCTTTGTGAAGCGGCAACTATGGGCATCCATGCCTGCACATACTGTTTTGCGGTGTCGCTTTTGCGGCAGAACATATCAAGGTACATATCCGCAGCTTCGGTATCGCCTGCAAGGCTGAAAAGCAGATAAGTCCTTGCGGCATCTGCGCTTGCGTTGCCCTGCGTTGCGTGCGACCAGTCTATAACGTAATAATTGCCCTCGGGTGAGATTATAACATTGCTCGGGTTAAAATCGCCGTGGCATACCTTATTGTGCTTTGGCATACCCTCAAGGCGCGTATGCAGCTCATAGCGTGTTGTTGCGCTCAGGGTGGTCTCGCTTATTTTGCGGTTCATCTTGTCTTTGAGCTTGTTAAGCAGATCGGAAGAGCACACGTCTGAACTCCAGTCACACTTGAATCTCGTAT
>CALAVC010000173.1 GCA_937892095.1 uncultured Bacteroidales bacterium
TCTGCCGAGGGCGACAGTTGCCCCAAGCCTGCAGGACGAGGCATGACACAAACGAAAGCAGAGCTAAACGACACATGTGTACTTTTTGTTGTGGAGTATGACGAAGAAATGTATCCGACTTCGCAATTTGAACACTATGCAAAAGAAATTCGAAGCCAACTAATTGACCATATCAACGTAAGAAACCTTGACTGTCGGACTCCTCTGCATGCCATTGCAGATAATGCAAAGCATTGCCAGATCCCACTCGTATGGATATACGAGAGCAACGCAACGCACAAACAAACTATTGTAAGAGTTGCTCCCGAACAGATTTGCGGAAACATCTTAAAATAAACATAAAACACAAACATGGAAAGAATAGAAGAAAGAAAGACCGAAGGATATGCTATCGAGGGTAGCAGAGCTGAATCGGTGTCTAACACGCTAATGCGCAAAGCATTCACATGGATGGCGCTTGCGCTGGCCATAACAGGCATCACCTCGTACATGGTTGCCGACAGCGAAACTCTCATAAGCCTAATTTTGGGCAACAGATTCGTGTTCTACGGATTGCTAATTGCCGAATTTGCTCTCGTGATAGGCATTAGCGCAGCCATACAGAAGATTTCATTTTCGACAGCCGTAATGCTCTATGTACTCTACTCTGTAGTCAATGGCATAACCCTTTCGAGTATTTTTCTTGTCTACACTGCTGAGTCGATAACATCAGTATTCTTCATAACAGCTGGTACATTTGCCGTTATGGCATTCTTGGGCTACACGACCAAAACCGATCTAACAAGTTTTGGCAAGATACTCTTGATGGCTCTTGTCGGAATGATATTGGCAACAATCGTCAACATGTTCATAGGTAGCACAGGCTTTGCAAGAATACTCAACTACGCAGGTGTACTGATATTTGTTGGTCTGACTGCCTATGATACGCAGAAGCTCAAAAACCTTTTTGCCAAAGCCGATGGTCTGTCCGAAGGGTGGCAAAAAATAGCCATACTTGGCGCACTGACACTATACCTCGACTTCATAAATCTATTCCTTAAACTTCTATCGCTTTTCGGCAAAAAGAAATAAAGACTTATTTTTCTTTTTTTGTAATAAGTGTTACATTTGTCAAAAGGAATATAAAAGATACATAAATATACCATGGCAAAGATTGTTACAAAGCACTTCCAATACGCTGGAACAGACGATTTTGATGAGCCACTTGATGTCCAACTGAACGAATATCTTGAAAGCAAAAACATTAAGCCCGAAGATGTTGTCGACATAAAGTACGAAGGACATTCTGCTCTTGGTGTAAACACGTATTCTGCATTGCTTGTGTATGTAGAAAAAGCATAGGGCTTCGTCTATATGCACATCAAACGCATGACCTCACCTGAAAAATAGAAATTAAAATATTAAAACCTCTCGTTGCGTACAGACGCTTTGTCTTCGTTGCGAGAGGTTTTTTCAGTTAATACACTTTGGTCTGATGGAAGATAAAAAAGAAACCAAAGAATTGATTCTTCTCAGTCTGCAAGGAAATGACAAACCCGGTCTGACGAGTAGCATAACCAAGATATTGGCCGAGCATAATGTAGACATTCTCGACATTGGTCAAGCAGTCATTCACAACGACCTAAGTTTGGGCATACTCATAAGCATAAACAACCATTCTGAAGATTCATCGTCAATACTTAAAGACTTGCTTTTTCGTGCCTATGAACTCGGATTGAACATCAAGTTTCGCCCCGTCCCACGAGATAACTATGAAGAGTGGGTTAGCCAGCAAGGCAAGAAAAGACACATCGTTACGCTTATGGCACGTCGACTTGGAGGTCAGCACATTGCCGAGGTTACACGCATAATAAGCGAGCAGGGGCTCAATATCGACAAGATTTCACGTCTGACAGGTCGACGGTCATTGCTTGTCGACAATAGTCACGTTATGAGTGTCGTTGAGTTTTCGGTTCGTGGCGAACCGCTTAACAACGAGAAGTTAAAACTCGACTTCATCGAGGCAAGCAAAAATCTGAATATAGACATAGCCTTTCAAGCAGACAACATCTTCCGCCGCAACAGACGACTTGTATGTTTCGATATGGACTCTACACTCATACAAACCGAGGTCATCGACGAACTGGCGCGTAAAGCAGGTGTGTATGACAAAGTGGCCGAGATAACAGCATCGGCAATGAGAGGCGAAATAGACTTTAGACAAAGCTTCTTGCAACGCATAGCTCTACTCGAAGGACTCGACGAAAGCGTCATGAAAGACATCGCTGAAAATCTGCCCCTCACAGAGGGAGCCGAACGTCTATTTCGCACGCTGAAAAAATCGGGTTATAAGACAGCTATACTTTCGGGCGGATTTACGTACTTTGGCAACTACCTAAAGCAAAAACTCGACATCGACTATGTTTTTGCCAATGAGCTCGAAGTAAAAGATGGAAAACTTACTGGCAAGCATTTGGGCGACATTGTGGACGGTGCCAAGAAAGCCGAACTACTAAAACTCCTTGCTTTCAAAGAAGACATTCACCTCGAACAATGTATAGCAGTTGGCGATGGTGCCAACGACCTTCCGATGATTCAAGAGGCAGGATTGGGCATAGCCTTTCATGCCAAACCAAAAGTTAAGGCAACCGCACAACATTCAATTTCACAAAATGGTCTTGACACAATCCTCTACCTAATAGGATTCAGAGATCGAGAAATAAACAATTAAAATGAAAATATACAAGAACGCATTCGTAAGTCTACACTACACACTACATACAGACAATGCCGAAGGACCTATTGTTGAAATATGCGATGACAAACGCCCTCTAAACTTTGTCTTTGGAGCTGGCAGAATGTTGCCACACTTTGAACAAAACATTGAAGGTCTGCAGTATGGCGACACTTTTTCTTTTAGCCTTACGCCAGAGCAAGCGTATGGCGAACGCAGAGAAGATGCTGTTGTCAGCGTCCCGAAAAACATTTTTGTCATGGACGGCAAACTTCGTGAAGACCTACTCGTGCTCGGCACTCGTGTGCCAATGATGGACGATAATGGACAACACATTGTTGGCATTGTGCTCGAAGTTACAGACAACAACGTAACACTTGACTTCAATCACCCCATGGCAGGAGAGACGCTCTTCTTTGAAGGCAAAATAGTCGAAGTACGCGAAGCAACAGTCGAAGAGCTCATAGGTCCGCAACATGGTTGTGGCGGAGGCTGTGGAGGCAATTGTGGTGGTAGTTGTGGCGGAGGTTGCCACGACGAAGGCGATGAAGGATGTTGTGGTGGCGACTGCGGAGGCAGTTGTCATAACTGATAACTTTTTATAAATAGCCACACATGAGTAATAGTTTTGGCAAGATATTTAGGCTCACCACATTTGGCGAATCGCATGGCGTAGCTGTTGGTGGCATTGTCGACGGCATGCCATCGGGCATAGCCATCGATGAGGACTTCATACAACAGCAATTAAATCGCCGACGTCCAGGGCAGAGTAGCATAACAACACCTCGCGACGAGAAAGACAAAGTGTCATTACTAAGTGGCACAATGAACGGCATATCGACAGGTACACCTATTGCATTTAGCGTATCCAATACCAACCAACACTCATCGGATTACGATAACATTGCCGACATATTCCGCCCTTCGCACGCCGACTACACATACACAGAAAAATATGGTATTCGCGACCATAGAGGCGGTGGACGATCGTCGGCTCGCGAAACAATAGCCAGAGTGGTAGGAGGCGCACTTGCCACACTTTTCACTCAAAAATATGGCATCAGGATTCGTGCCTATACAAGTAGCGTGGGCAACGTTTCGCTCAACAAAGACTACACAGAGCTAAACCTCGACAATATCGATAATAACATCGTTCGTTGTCCTGATGAAGAGACTGCCAAACAAATGATTGACGAGATAACAAATGCACGCAACAATCTCGACTCTATTGGTGGCATGATAACTTGCGTCATAACAGGAGCGCCTGTTGGCTTGGGTGAACCGTGTTTTGACAAATTACAAGCCTTGCTAGCACACGCAATGTTTTCAATTGGTGCAGTCAAAGGCTTTGAATATGGTTCAGGTTTTGCAGGCACACATCTTAGGGGCTCTGTGCACAACGATATTTTCTACACCGATAACGGACGTGTTCGGACCCGGACCAACAACAGCGGAGGCATACAAGGTGGCATTTCTAATGGCGAAGACATATATTTTAGAGTAGCGTTCAAGCCCACGGCGACAATACTTGTCGAGCAGCCAACGATTAACAAACAACACGAAGACGTAAGGACAATCGTCAAGGGAAGACATGACCCATGCGTAGTTCCACGTGCCGTGCCAATTGTTGAAGCTATGGCACAAATGGTTATTGCCGACGCCATATTGCAAAATCGGACGACAAGAGCATGAACCCACGATTGCACAGACTTTGGAAAGTATATTATAAGCCAACGTATAGGATAGTAGCTTTCTGCCTTTGCACCATTCTTATGGTGCTGTGCTTTCCGCGTGGCAACAACTACAATTATGAATATGAGATAAAACGCCCTTGGCGACACGAAAATATAACTGCACCATACGACTTCCCTATCCTAAAAACCGATGCTGAACTACAGGCAGAGAAAGATAGTCTGATGAAAGACTTCTTGCCCTACTATGTTCGCGATACGATAGATGAGATAGCCAACATGCGTGCTGTGCGTGGTGTAATAACTCAATTCGGCAAAAAAATACAGTCGTATACACCACACGACGTGTCGACCGACACTCTCTCGGCGTTGCTAATTACGTCGCTTTCGAGGCAAATAAACAAAGTTTTGCAACGTGGCATAATAGACGTGGCATCGGCAATAAACATGCCCGACATTTCGGAAGGCAGACTTATACTTGTCAACGCCAACTTGGCCGAACAATATAACTTTGCCGACCTACTTACGCCCCGCGAAGCCTATGTCGAAGTTGTTCGACTGACGGCACTCGACTTGCGCGAATATTACGGACAAGACAGCCGATGGACACACAAACTCCTTGAGAAGATACCCTTTTCAAGCCTGTTGATACCAAACATTCACTACGATAACACAAAAACCGACTTAGCAACAAAAGAGCGACTCGAAAACATATCTATCTTTTCGGGGAAAATATTAGCTGGGCAAACAATAATAAACACAGGCGACATCGTAGATGCTCACACCGCACAACTCCTCAACTCTCTCAAATATTTTTCTGAAAATCAGACGAACTTTGGAGATCTTAAATGGTCGATATTTTTAGGAGAATTGGTCGTTGTTGGTGGATTAATGCTAACCCTTTTCTTATTCTTATACTACTTCCGACGCGACTACTATCGCCAGTTGCATTTTATAAATCTCATTTTGCTGCTCATAACGTTTTTGGTCTGTGTAACAGGATTACTGAGTAGCCACTCTGCCAACATTAGTTTCATAGTTCCCTACGCTGTGTTGCCAATCATGCTACGCATTTTTACCGACTCTCGATTGGCCATATACGTCAACATCATTACGATATTCATAATATCCTTTTTCGCCTACAATAGCCACCTATTCATATTTCTTCACGTCCCAGCGGGTGTCATTGCTTGCATAGCTCTGTTCCATCTTAACAAACGAATACAGATTTTCCGTTCGTCGCTATACATATTTGCATACTACATGGTCATGTATCATGGCTATCAACTTTGGCAACATGGCGAAATAGTTTTTGACGTATGGACAATAACAATGTTTGCCATTAGTGGTGTGCTGATGCTACTGACCTATCCTCTTATCTACATTATCGAAAAACTTTTTGGATTTTTTTCGGACGTTACGCTACTCGAACTTGCCGACACAAACAATAAATTGCTTCGAGAACTATCGGAAAAAGCTCCCGGAACGTTCCAACACTCACTTCAGGTGGCTAACCTTGGGCAAGAACTTGCTTACAAACTTGGAGCAAACTCTATGCTTGTGCGCGTCGGAGCGTTGTATCATGACATTGGCAAGATTGTTAATCCAAACTTCTTCACAGAAAATCAGGTTCAAGGAGTCAATCCGCACAAAAACTTGTCGTACGAACAGAGTGCAAGAATAATCATTAGCCACGTTAGCGAAGGTGTCAAACTTGCAAAGAAACATCGACTGCCTCGTCAGATTCAAGAAATCATTTTGAGCCACCACGGCAATACTATGGCACGATATTTCTACATATCGTGGTGCAACGAACATCCGAGTGAAGACCCAGACCTGAGCGTTTTCACATATCCTGGCAAGAAGCCCAAAACGAAAGAACAAGTCATCATAATGATGTCTGATGCTGTCGAGGCTGGCTCTAAAAGCCTGACAGAGATTAATGATGAAACAATAGATAATATTGTCGAGACAATTATTGACCAGCAATTTAATGCAAGGCAATACGACGAATCGAACGTAACGTTTGCCGACATATACGAAGCTAAGAAAACGCTCAAGAAAAAACTCAGGAACATATATCATGCACGAATTAAATATCCAGAGTTAATTGAGCCGAGGGAAACAGACGAGAGCCAACAAGAGAAATAAAATAGTAGACATTTTAACCAATGTTGGTTGAGTGGGCACGACAATGCCCAATATCGACGTCTTTTAAGACTAAATTTAAGTCGGAAAAACAATTGTTAAAATTTATGCATATAAGAAATCTGTGTACTCTGCTGTGCCTATCGACAATACTTTCGGGCAATGCATGGGCTAAGAGCAACAAGAAAGTTGACAAAAACGACATTTGGGCACAAGGTGCAGCCCTTGCGGAAAGCATTAAAGCACCAGAATTTCCCGACAAAGAGTTTGTAATTACAGACTTTGGAGCTTCTAAGACTGCCGATGCCATAACAAATATGGTTGCCATAAACAAGGCTATCGAAGAAGCAAGCAACAAAGGTGGAGGACGAGTTTTGGTCCCCTACGGACAATGGCTTACAGGTCCTATCACACTCAAAAGCAACGTAAACCTCGTACTTGAGAATGGCTCTACACTTCTCTTCTCGCGCGAAAGGGAGCATTACTTGCCAGTGGTTCGTACGCGTTGGGAAGGCATCGACTGCTACAATCTTCGTCCTCTTATTTATGCCAATGGCGAGAAAAACTTTGCCATAACAGGTCAGGGAACCATTGACGGACAAGCAAGCAACGACTATTGGTGGTATTCTTGTGGTGCATCGTGGTATGGCTACAAAGCTGGGCTGCTGAAAACGAACAATGGTAACACCAACAGTGGCAGACCAATGCTTGGCAAAATGGAGCAAGAGAAAGTGCCCGTTGACGAGCGCATAATGACAATAGCCGATGCGTTGCGCCCACAACTTGTCAATTTTTACGAGTGCGAACAAGTAATGATAGAGGGCGTTACGCTACGCAATTCGCCCTTTTGGGTTATTCACCCTTGCTTTGTCAACAATATGATAGTTCGTGGCGTAACGATAATCAGCCACGGACCAAACAGCGATGGTTGTGACCCAGAATGTAGCAAAAACGTACTCATAGAAGATTGTTATTTCGACACTGGCGACGACTGCATAGCAATTAAGAGTGGTCGAAACAATGACGGCAGGGCAATTGACATACGTTCCGAAAACATCATTGTTCGTCGTTGCAAAATGAAAAATGGACACGGAGGTGTGGTTATTGGTAGCGAAATCACAAGTGGATTTAGCAACCTATGGGTTGAAGACTGCGATATGGATAGCCCCGAACTCGAACGTGTCATCAGAATCAAGAGCAACACGTGTCGAGGCGGTGTCATAGAAAACGTTTTTGTACGCAATGTACGTGTGGGCCAATGCAAAGAAGCCGTGCTAAAAATTAACTTAGACTACGACCGCAAAGAAGTATGCGACCGTAGTTTCCCACCAGTTGTTCGCAACGTCAATCTTGAAAACGTTACAAGCCAAAAGAGTAAGTATGGTGTGCTAATAATTGGTCTTGAAGACAAGACTAATGTCGAAGACGTAATGGTCAAAAATTGTTCGTTCAACGGCGTACAACTTGGCAATAAATCAACAGGACTAACGAAAAACGTTAAGTCGCAGAACCTACTTATCAACGGTAAGAAAACAGAGCTATGAAACACGTTCTGCTAACCATAGCCATGATAGCATCGGGCGTGTGCGCAGTGGCACAAACCGACTACGTAAGCCAAGTGTGGGTGTCTGACCTTGGCAACGGCAAATATAAGAACCCCATTATATATGCCGACTATTCAGACCCCGATGTTTGTCGAGTTGGCGACGACTATTACATGACAGCTTCGAGCTTTAACTGCATTCCCGGTCTGCCAATATTGCATTCAAAAGACCTTGTCAACTGGGAAATAATCAACTATGCACTCGAACGTCAGGTGCCTGCTGAAGCCTATGCTGGCTTTCAAAACTCACCAGCAACTACAGTCTCCGACGGACGCATTTTCATTGACAACTCGTTCGATAGACCACGTCATGGCGATGGCGTATGGGCTCCCGCAATCCGATACCACAACGGAGAGTATTTCATCTTTTGGGGCGACCCCGACAATGGCATTTTTATGGTCAAGACAAAGGACCCACGTGGACGTTGGGAGCCTCCCGTACTTGTACATAAAAGTAAAGGAATCATCGATACATGCCCCTTGTGGGACGAAGACGGGCGTGCTTGGATAGGTCATGGCTATGCGGGCTCTCGGGCTGGACTGAAAAGCATACTCGGACTTATTGAGATGACACCCGACGGCACTCGCACCATTGGCGAAGACATCATGATTTACGACGGACACATAGACAACGTCACCATAGAGGGCGTCAAACTCTACAAGAAAGACGGCTACTACTACATACTATGTCCTGCTGGTGGAGTCTCGACGGGTTGGCAACTGGCCATGCGCTCTAAGGACATCTACGGCCCCTACGAGTGGAAACGCGTTCTTGCTCAGGGTAAGACCAAAATCAACGCTCCTCACCAAGGTGCATGGGTCGACACCCCAGACGGAACCGAACATTGGTTTATTCACTTTCAGGATGTCGAAGCCTACGGACGCGTCTGTCATCTCAACCCCATTAATTGGAAAGACGGATGGCCAGTTATGGGCATAGACAAAGACAACGACTATTGTGGCGAACCAGTGGAAACATACAAAAAACCAAATTTGGCAAAGCAAAAGGTTCACACTCCAGTAGAAACTGATGATTTTAACCATTTCGGACTCGGCAAACAATGGCAATGGCATGCAAACGCCAATGCATTGTGGTATTTCACCGACAAGCAAAATGGGACTTTGAAACTCTTTTCGTGGCCTGTCTGTGCAGACTACCAAAACCTATGGCAAGTGCCAAATCTTCTTTTGCAAAAATTTCCAGCACCAAACTTTACAGCTACTGCGAAAGTTCGTTTTCACCCGAGCGACAAGCACACAGGCGAACGTTGTGGCCTAATAGTTATGGGAATGGACTATGCAGGACTTATATTGCAAAACGATGGTAACGAAATCAGCTTGCAACAAATGAATTGCCCCAAAGCCAAACAAGGCAAAAGCGAACAAGCAAGTGGCAAGAAACTGACCGTCAAAGCAGACCAATACGTATGGCTACGCGTAAATGTCAAAAATGTCGATGGCAAAGCCATTTGCAACTTCACGGTCAGTACCGATGGCAAAAAATTCAACAAAATGGGTGATGAGTTTACAGCCAAAGAAGGACAATGGATAGGCGCAAAAGTCGGACTTTTCTGCACTCGCGAAAAACAAAACACCAACGATGGTGGTTGGCTCGAAGCTGACGAATTTATAATAAGCAAGTAGCCTTGCATCATCTACCATACAAATGTTAAGACGGATTGCGAAAAGCAGTCCGTCTCTTTTTACCATACACGTACAAAGAATTGTTTTACTCTCACAAATAACTATTTTCTCACTCTTTTTATGTAATTTTGGTTATTTAGGTTTAGTCTATACTTCAAGAAAGGTGAGTAATAAAAAATACACGCAGCACCCATTGAACAAATACTCCAAAAGCAAACTGAACTCAGTTATCATTTTGCTGTGTGTATACATATTATCTTCTGCAACCACACAAGCTCAGCCAAGCAGTTTTCCAATATCTGAAGACGTGTATATCTCTAACTATACACGCTATGGGACAGACAATGGATTATGTAGCAACACCGTAGACGTTGTCTACAAAGGAGCATCGGGCATGATGTGGATAGGCACAGACGACGGACTAAACAGTTTTGACGGCTACAAGATTCGCAAATATCTACCCAACACCAATGATAGCCATTCCATTCGAGGCAAACAAATATTTGAAATTGTACAAACAGCCCCACAAAGACTAACTATTGCTTTGGGCGATGGTGGCATAGATATTTACGATAGACGAACAAACAGATTCGAAAAGTTACAAACTCCAGACACAGAAAATTATTACGAGAGTGCTTACGGCATTTGCACTTTAGCTGGCAATGCATATATAATTTACCCCGATTGTGTAGTCAAACGCGACATGACAACAGGCATGTCTGAACGCATAGACATGCCCAAAAAACAACCTGGCAAAGGTGTACGTTGGGGACGAATAAAAACAGAAGTCTTGCCCGGACAAGAAGGCTACATAGCAATGGCCACAGGTACGCAATCGATAAGCCTACTCGATACTCGTACAAATAAGATTAGCGAAACAAAAGTCTACGGATTTAGCATATCGGACATTTGCTCTTACGATGCAGACCACATCTTACTGGCCACGACCAACGGCATCTACATTCATGACGTTCGCACTGGGCTTATGGAAAAAAAGGAGATGCTTGATGGTCTGAACATCAACTCTATAACGCCGTGCAAGAGTGAAAATGAATTTTGGGTATCGTACGATGGCAACAAACTGATTCGTTGGAACCACAACACCAACAAAATCGTCAACATTGCCAACGCAACAGAAATGATGAGCGAGCAGACCAGAGTAAATGATATGATAGAAGATGAAAACGGACTACTTTGGCTTGCCACAAGCAATAATGGACTATTAAAACTCGACACAAAAAAAACAAAGATAGGACTTTGCAAGATAAACTCAGCCGTTGGGAATAGACTAACGGCACACGACATCAGCGCAACAAGCCCTGACAATATATGGTTTGCGTGTGGAGTCAATGGCTTGGCGCATGCCAACATAACAGAGTCGGAAATAAAAATATACCCTGTCAGTCATCAGAACGTAGTGTCGGTCTATGCGCGTAAAAATGGAGACGTGTTCATTGGGACAACCAAGACACTACTAAAACTAAATTCACAAAGTGGACGAATAACAGAATATTCTTTTAAAGATTCGTTGGCTGTGGCCAATGGTCGAGTCTTTGTCAACCATATATCAGAAGACTGTCTGGGCAATCTTTGGCTTTCAACGCAAATAGGTGTGTATAAATTCAATGGGGTCAAATTTGAATACGTACCAATGCCAGATAACCAGCAAGATGAAGTCAACTGCACGCTCGAAGATAAAGACGGACGCATTTGGGCAGGTTCGCGACTTGGAGCTTATGTGCTCGATGTCGATGGAAATGAATTTCGTAAAATATTGTCGCGAAACACTGGTAGAAACGAGCAAGGCATAATATGCATTACCGAAATAAAGAATAACATCTTAATGGGCTCCACCAATGGAGTTATAGCCTTCGACAAGACAACTGGAAGACTAAGTAAGACATCTTTGTGCAACGAGTTTGCCGATAGCAAAATCTTCGACATGGTTACCGATCGAAATGGCGTAGTATGGCTCAACACAAGCACAAGCATAGGCTACGTAGACACGAACTACAATTCGGTATACTTGTTTGACAACAAAGACGGACTGACATATTACGGCAACGAATGTCATAAGTTCAGTATGGTTGACAACACAATATATTTTGGTCAGCTAAACGCGATAAACACAATCAAGACGAATGACATATCGTTCAATACTAAAATGCCCAAGACCTTTGTGTCTGAAATAACATACGGGCAGAGTGGTGCCGAGACGTATGTACCAATGATTAACGACTCCGTATTTGAGTGTCGCTACCTTCTAAATGCGTCGACAAAAGTCAGTATAGCAGCATCGGACTTTACTGCTGTCGACCGAAATAAATTTATGTATAAATTGGGCGATGGCGAATGGCGCAATCTCAACAAGACGAACGAAATAATGATTTCG
>CALAVC010000174.1 GCA_937892095.1 uncultured Bacteroidales bacterium
CCCGATTGCCCAACTTGGAGTTCTCGCTCTTCAAAGAGATTCTGCAAACCAATAGGGCAGGAGCGTATACCAGCACCACAATTACAGGCTGCAACACTCGCAAATATCATGGTTTACTCGTTTGTCCCATTTCTCAGTTCGGGGGCGATAGCTATGTATTGTTGTCTTCTATGCAGTGTAGTCTTGTGCTCGGCGAAAAAGCCTTCAATCTTGGCGTACAAGAATATTACGGAGGGTATTTCGAACCCAAAGGACATAAATACCTTACCGCCTACAACGCTGCACCAACCTCCACTATGACCTATCGCGTCGGTGGAGTCGTCTTTTCGCAGCAATACACTCTTTCCGAAAATGAAGCACAGGTGATGATTAAATACACTGTGCTCGATGCTCCCGAACCTTTCCGCATAAGGCTCAAGCCTTTCCTTGCCTTCCGAAGTGTTCATCAGCTCACTGTCGAAAACATGAATGTCAATACGCACTACGACGAAGTCGAAAATGGCGTAGCATTCTGTCTCTATCAAGGATTCCCAAAGCTTTACATACAAAGCAACAAGAAAATGGACTTCGTTGGGATGCCCGACTGGTACAAGGGTGTCGAATACGACATGGAACGCATCCGTGGCTACCAATCAAACGAAGACCTATACGTACCAGGCTATTTTGAAATCGGTATGAAGAAAGGCGATAGTATCGTCGTCTCTGCTGCCACTTCTGAAGTCTCAACCAAAAACCTCAAGTCGCGTTTCACGACCGAAATAGGGCATCGCCAGCCCAAAGACAGCATGAAAAACATGCTCATCAATGCCGCTCAGCAGTTTATTCAACGCTTCCAAGACGGCTCCGTTATGCTCAAGGCTGGCTATCATTGGAAAAATCCACAACTACGCGACATGTTCCTCGCTTTGCCTGGTCTAAGTCTCTTCCAAAAAGACCGCAAAGTCTATCAAGAAATATTCCGTACAGCCCTGCCCAACCTCCGACGTCTCTATATAGAGGAGTCTGCTTTCAATAGCACTTCAATCGACATACCCCTCTGGTTCTTCTACACCATCAACGAACTCACACGCTACTTCGACGATGTCAACACACGTGAGCACTTAAAACTAATGGTCGAAATAATCGAACATTATTGGAGTGGCATACCTGGCAAGATGTATGTCCAGGACAACGGACTCATCTATGCTCGCCAAGAAGGACATCCGCAAACGTGGATGAACGCCGTAACGTCATCGGGCTTTGCCGTAACCCCACGCTATGGCAACGCTGTCGAAGTTAACGCACTATGGTACAACGCCATCGCCACCACAATCGAGTTCGCCAAGCTCTATAAGAAAAACGATATTGTAGAAACGTGGCAACCACGTCTCGAAAAAATAGGCGCAGCATTCTTGCAAACGTTCGACAATCACCGTGGCTATCTCTTCGACTACGTCGACACTAACTATAGCTCGCTCTCTGTGCGCCCCAATATGCTCATAGCAGCAGCCCTCAAATATTCTCCCCTTAGCAAAGAACAAAAGAAAAACATACTCGACCTCTCTACCAAAGAACTCCTCACTCCACGAGGTCTTCGCAGTCTATCCCCAAACGACCCCAAATACAAAGGTGGCGTACAGGGAGTCCCCGATGAGCGTGCTCTCGCACTTCATCAAGGCACCTCTTATCCATGGCTCCTCGGTTTTTGGGCAGATGTAATGGTCGATGTCCACAACAAATCTGGTCTCTCCCGTCTGCGACGTGTAGTCGAAGAAATAGAGCCCGACCTGCACGATGGCTGTGTCGGCACCATCGCCGAACGCTACAACGGCAACCCTCCCTATCAAGCCAATGGTGCCGTATCCATGGCTTGGAATGTCGCCGCTGTCCTCAAGGTTATTAAGATTATCGAAATCATAGAAGCCAAATAAGAACTCATGAAAGTTTTGATGTATGGATGGGAATTCCCACCTCACATTAGCGGAGGTCTCGGAACAGCCTGCTACGGAATCACACGTGGCATGGCCACCATACCCGACCTCGACGTACTTTTCGTAGTCCCGAAAGCATTCGGCGACGAAGACACATCTAAGGTACAAGGCATCATCGGTGCCAACGACATCTCCATCTACAACAAGAAAATCCGCTATTCGCACATGAGCAAACAGCTCGACTACATCGAAGTGGATTCTAAACTTGTCCCCTACGTCGACCCCGATGACTACTACAAACTCCGTAGCCTCAACGTAGGCGATGGATATAAGTACTTCCAAACCGACGAGAAAGGTCGCTTCCACTTCTCTGGTGGCTACGGTGCAACACTTCTCGAAGAAATCCGCAACTATGCCGTAGTCGGCAATATCATCGCTCAAGAAAATTCTTTCGACATCATTCATGCTCACGACTGGCTTACATATCCCGCTGGCATAGCCGCCAAAGAAGCCAGTGGTAAGCCTCTCGTCATACATGTCCACGCCACCGATTTCGACCGCAGTGGCGGTAGCGTCAACCCTGTCGTCTACGACATCGAAAAACGAGGTATGGAAGCTGCCGACAAAATTATAGCAGTCAGCAACCTTACTCGCAACACCGTCATCGAAAAATATGGCATTCCAGCCGATAAAGTCGTAACAGTCTACAACGCCGTCGACCCCATCAAGAGCGAGTTTAACCACTTCAGTCCAAAAGGAATCGATGAGAAAATTGTTACTTTCCTCGGTCGCATAACAATGCAAAAAGGACCAGAGTACTTCATCGAAGCAGCTTATAAAGTCCTCCAAAAAATGGACAACGTCCGCTTCGTAATGGCAGGTAGTGGCGACATGATGGAAAAAATGGTTCGTCGAGCAGCAAGCCTCAAAATAATGGACAAATTTAGCTTTACAGGCTTCCTCCGTGGGCAAGATGTCTACTCAATGCTCCGCATGAGCGACCTCTACGTCATGCCGTCTGTCTCCGAACCATTCGGTATATCACCTCTCGAAGCCATGCAAAGCAACGTCCCAGTTCTCATTTCCTACCAGAGTGGTGTGGCCGAAATCCTAACCTACGCCATTAAAACCGACTTCTGGGACATCGACGCCATGGCCGATGCCATGTATGGTGTCCTCAACTACCCATCTCTCGGCAAAATGTTTGCTAAGTACGGCAAAGAAGAGGTAGACTCACTCAAGTGGGAAAACTCTGCCAAACAAATAAAGAAAGTTTACGACTCGGTCCTCTAACTACTACGCAGTCATGAAAAATATTTGTCTATATTTCCAACTTCACCAACCGGTCAAACTTCGCAGATACAGATTCTTCGATATTGGTAACGACCACTACTACTACGATGACTACGCCAACGAAAGCAATATCAATAAGCTCGCTCATACTTGCTATTTGCCTGCCAATAAAGTCATCGCCGAACTCATAAAAAAATATAAAGGCAAGTTTCAAGTAGCTTTCTCCATCTCGGGTACAATGATTGACCAACTCAAAATTTATGCACCCGAAGTTATAGACAGTTTCAAAGCTCTTGCTGCCACAAAAAACGTCGAGTTTATTGCCGAGACATCAGCTCACTCTCTCGCTTCTGTCCGCAATATCGACGAATTTAAGCGACAAATATCTCATCAGGTAAAAACAATCGAAGACACTTTCGGACAAGTACCAGTCGTCTTCCGCAATACCGAACTCATCTATTCCGATGGCATAGGAGAAGTCGTAGCTCAAATGGGCTTCAAAGCAATGCTCAGCGAAGGTGCCAAGCAAACACTCGGCTGGAAGAGCGCCAACTATATGTATTGCAACTCCATCGAGCCACGCATGAAAGTCCTCGTTCGCAATTATCACATGAGCGACGACATCGCACTCCGCTTCTCCAATCAGAGCTGGAGCGAATGGCCCCTCACTGCCCAAAAGTTCAAGAGCTGGGCCGACGGCATCGGTGGCAACGAAGAACTTGTCAACCTCTTTATGAACTACGAGACTTTCGGTGCCGTACATAGCCAAGAAAGCGGTATACTCGAGTTCCTTCGTGCTCTCCCCGAAGTCTTCTTGACCGACGAAAATTATGCTTTCGTAACCCCCAGTAAAGCAGCACAAAAACTGCAGTCCGTCTCTGCACTCCACGTGTCAGGCACCACAAGTTGGGTCGACGAAGAGCGAGACCTAACCGCTTGGCTTGGCAACGAAATGCAAAACGAAGCCGTCGACAAACTCTATGCTCTCGCTCCGCTTATGGAACGTTGCACCGACGAGCAACTCATCAAAGATTGGCAATACCTCCAAGCAAGCGATCACTTCTACTACATGGGCACGAAGTTCTTTGCCAATGGTGCCAACCGAGCCTATACAAGCCCATATCCAACACCCTACGAGGCCTTCATCAACTACATGAACGTGCTCAGCGATTTCGCCGAACGCCTCAAAAAAGCGGTTCCCTCTGGCAACTCCGAAGTCGAAGCCCTCAAAGAGCAAAACTCGCAACTTCAAAGTCAGGTGTCCAACCTCGAAAAACAACTTGTAAAAGCTGGTGTCGAACCTAAACCTACCACTCGTAGGCGCACCACAACAGCTAAATCTGCCGAGGGTAAGACCACCACAACAAAAAAAACTACCACTCGTAAAAAGAAAAACGAAGAATAGAGAAGCCGTTTGCTGCACTCTATCTCATTGTAATACGTTTCAATAACAAATAATGGAAAACAAACAACATTTCACTCCCTCAGCCGAGCCACTCTGGAAGTCCATCATCGTCAAGTCCAAACTTCCCGAAGAGTTGAGTTGCTTGCACGAATTGTCACGCAACATTTGGTGGGTGTGGAACTACGAAGCCATCGAGCTATTTGAGGTCATCGATAGCGAACTTTGGGCAAGCGTAGAAAAAAATCCCATACTCCTCCTCGAGAGAGTATCCTATACACGACTTAGCGAATTGGCAAAAAATGCCAACTTCGTTGCTCGTTTCAATGGTGTCTACTCTAAGTTCAAAACCTACCTAAGCCAACCATTCGCCTACACCCCACGTGTCGCCTACTTCAGTATGGAGTATGGCATGACCAACATACTCAAAATTTATTCTGGTGGTTTGGGTATATTGGCTGGCGACTACCTCAAAGAAGCCTCCGATAGTCGTGTCAACATGACAGCTATCGGTCTGCTCTATCGCTATGGCTACTTCAAACAAAGCCTCTCTATCAATGGCGAGCAACAGGCAATCTACGAAGCACAAGAATTTCAGAGCCTCCCAATCGATGAAGTCCGCACTCCCGATGGCAAGCTACTCTACATCCCCATCAACTTCCCCGACCGCCAAGTCCAACTCAAAGTTTGGCGTGTCAACGTAGGACGCATTTCGCTCTACCTACTCGATGCCGACCACCCTCTCAACAATCCTGCCGACCGCACCATCACGCATGCGCTCTATGGTGGCGACTGGGAAAACCGCATGAAGCAAGAAATCATTCTCGGCATGGGTGGTGTCCGACTCCTCAACGCTCTCGGCATAACAGCCGACGTCTACCACTGCAACGAAGGTCATGCTGCTCTTCTCAATGTGCAACGACTCATCGACTATACAGATAGTGGACTTTCGTTCAAGCAAGCCCTCGAAGTCGTTCGTGCTTCTTCGCTCTTCACCACTCACACCCCCGTCCCTGCTGGGCACGACCGCTTCGACGAAAGCCTCGTGGGCAAATATCTCGGACATGCTCCCGAGCTCCTTGGAATATCTTGGAACGAGTTTATGGACCTCGGACGTGAAGGCGATGGTCGATTCTCAATGAGTGTCCTTGCAGCTCGCACTTCGCAAGAAATGAATGGTGTTAGTTGGCTCCACGGTGAAGTCTCCAAAGATATGTTCCGCTACCTTTGGCCAGGCTTTACTTCCGATGAGTTGCACATCAGCTACGTCACCAACGGCGTACACTACGGCACGTGGACAAGTTCCGAAATGCAACGCTTCAACGAGAAATATCTCGATGCCGACCTTCTCAAAGATGTCTCCAACAAGAGCTATTGGGAGAAAATACAAAGCGTCGACGATGCAATCCTTTGGGATGTCCGCAAGACCCTGAAGAAGAAACTCTTCAACTATGTGCGTGAACGCAAGGTCAGCACCCTTTATGCCACAGACGATCCCAGTCGCACTCTCGATGTCATCGAGGGGCTCAACCCCAACGCTCTCACCATAGGCTTCGCACGTCGCTTCGCAACATACAAGCGTGCCCACCTTCTCTTTACCGACCTAAATCGTCTGCAGCGCATTGTCAACAATCCTGAGCGACCCGTGCAATTCATTTTCGCAGGTAAGGCTCACCCAGCCGACAAACCCGGTCAAGACCTCATCAAGAACATCGTCGAAATATCTCACCGTCCCGAATTTATCGGCAAGATTATCTTCCTCGAGAATTACGACATGGATCTTGCTCACCGACTCGTTTCGGGTGTCGACGTATGGCTCAACACTCCAACTCGTCCACTCGAAGCCAGTGGCACGTCTGGTCAAAAAGCCGAGCTTAACGGTGTGCTCAATTTCAGTGTCCTCGACGGTTGGTGGTACGAAGGTTATAAGCAAGATGCTGGTTGGGCTCTTACCGACAAGCAAACATATCAAGACAACGGCTTCCAAAACGAACTCGACGCCACCACCATCTACTACATGCTCGAGCATGAGATAATTCCTCTCTACTACGATCAAACCAATGGTGTGCCTAAACGTTGGGTGCAATACATCAAAAACTCTCTCGCCAAGATAGCTCCCGAGTTCACCACCAAGCGTATGATCACGGACTATCTCAACCGATTCTACTTGCCACAAGAAAAACGTAGCAAACTCCTTCGTGCCGATGACTTCAAAGTCGCAAAAGACCTCACCATCTGGAAACAAAAAGTACGCGACGTTTGGGACAAAATTCAAGTTGTCGATGTCAATATGCCCGACATCGCCAAGGAAGAACTCGGAATCGGTCAGATATATCCCGTATCCATCACCCTCGACAAGGTTGACCCCGATGTAGAGTTCGGACTCGAAATGGTTTTCGCATCTGGTGCCGACGAAAGTAACATGAAAATTGTTCACGCTGAGCCTCTGTCCATATCCGAGCGCAATGGCTCTCTCGTAACCTACACCGTAAGCCTGTCGCTCAACTATCCGGGTGTCTTCCGCTTCGGTCTACGAATCTTCCCCAGCAACCCACTCTTGCCCAACAAACAAGACTTCCCATTGCTCAAGTGGATTTAATCTCGTCTCCGACTATCAACGAGTATATATCCCCAAAGACAGAACCTAAACGTTTAGGTTCTGTCTTTTTCTATCTCTATGTTAATAACTTATCAACACCTGTTCATAACTTACATTTGTAAGGGTGCTAAATGCTTTATTTTCAGTGTGTTAGTCAATGTTGTGCCTGTCAATATTCATGTCAGTAATTGGTCTCTAATGTCAATAACTGACGCTTGCTCGTTGTAATGCTTTGATTTTCAGCAGAATAGCCGTGTCAATATCTCAATGCCACTGCCCATCAATAAATCCCAGTCTTAAAAAAACACTTATCTTTGTTCTCGGTAAAATCGCATACCCAAGTATATCACACACAAGCAAATGGCAAGAGTCATAGCAATAGCTAACCAAAAAGGCGGCGTCGGCAAAACAACCACGGCCATCAACCTCGGCGCAAGCCTTGCCGTAATGGAACAAAAAGTCCTCATCATCGATGCCGATGCGCAAGCCAATTCAACCTCTGGGCTTGGCTTCAACGTCCGCGAAATGAAAAAAACTATCTACGAGTGTATGGTCAACGACCAAGACCCACACGATGCCATACAACCATGCGAAGTAGATAATCTTTTCCTAATGCCCTCGCATATCGACCTCGTGGGTGCAGACATCGAGATGCTTAATATGTCCGACCGTGAGCGCATAATGAAAAAAATGGTCGACAAGTTGCGCGACGAATACGACTACATACTCATCGACTGTTGCCCTTCTCTCGGTCTTATAACGCTCAACTCGCTCACAGCCTCCGACTCCGTCATAATCCCAGTTCAATGTGAGTTCTTTGCACTCGAAGGACTCGGAAAACTCCTCAATACCATCAAGATTATACAGCGCAGGCTCAATCCAAGTCTCGAAATCGAGGGCTTCCTCCTCACCATGTATAGCTCCACCAACAACCTCAGTAATCAGGTGCGCGAAGAAGTTAAACGACACTTCCAAGACATGGTCTTCAAGACGCTCATACACCGCAACGTACGCCTCGCAGAATCCCCAAGTCATGGTAAAGCAGCCATAAGCTACGATGCCACAAGCAAGGGCGCACAAAACTATCTCGCACTCGCCAAAGAAGTCCTCGATAAAAACGAAGCTCGTCAAAAAAACGCTAACTAACACACACAACTATCTATGGCATTAGGCAAAGGTCTCGGTAAAGGTCTCGCAGCTCTCATGGGCGACGAAGCCGACGAAACCGAACAGTCGGCAGCCAACGTCTCCGACATCGACATCGACCTCATCGACGCCAACCCTTGGCAACCACGCACCGAGTTTGAACAAGACGAACTCGACGAACTCGAAGCCTCCATTCGCAACGTCGGCATCATTCAACCGCTCACCCTCCGACGAATCGAAGAAACAAATCGCTATCAAATCATTGCTGGCGAAAGACGTTTCCGTGCTGCCAAACAAGCTGGGCTAAAAGTCGTGCCAGCCTACGTCCGTGTCGTTAGCGATGACAAAATGCTCGCCATTGCACTCATCGAGAACATTCAGCGTAGCAACTTAAACCCCATCGACGAGGCAACAAGCTATCAGCGACTAATCGACGAATGCAATCTCACTCAAGAAACACTTGCCGACCAAGTAGGCAAGAAGCGTAGCACCATAACCAACTATCTACGACTGCTCAAACTCCCCGAAGAAATTCAGCAAGGACTCCGTAGTCGCCTCATCACCATGGGACACGCTCGCGCCATAATGGGAATCGATGAACAAGACACGCAACTAATCGTATATCACGATGCCATAGAACAAGGCTATTCTGTTCGCCAAATAGAAGAACTTGTTCGTCAATACAACGACCCAGGCGACAATCCATCTCCCGACATCCCCGTAGCCCCTACGCCCAAGACAAAAAGCAAAGCAGAAACTTCCGAAGAATACAAAGCTCTTGGCGAACAACTATCCTCCTATTTTGGCACCAACGTCCTCCTCTCTTGCAACAAAAAAGGCAAAGGCAAGATAACCATCAATTTTAGCTCCGCCGAAGAACTTGGACGTGTCCTCGAACAACTCGACGTTGCCCGACAAAACAACAATGCGCAGTAGTCTGCTCACATATCTCGTCTTCCTCCTCAGTTGTTGCTCTTTGCCTTGCTCTATCCTTGCGCAAGGCAATCCTTCTTCCAATTCCGACCCGAATATCATCGATAGTCAAGCAGTCGAATCCGTCGTTCAAGAACAACCTCAAAAGTCCGATACCATAATACTTGTCGACGGACAGCCAATCCGTTTCATACCGTCCGTCTCAATGTCGTGGGGGCGTTCGCACTCTCCTCATGTCGCCACAATGTACGCAGCCGTCTTGCCCGGACTCGGACAAGTCTACAACCGAAAATATTGGAAATTGCCATTTCTCTATGGCGGTGCAGTAGCTCTTGGCTATTGTATCCATTTCAACAATAAATACTACAAAAAGTACAGTAGTGCATATCGCGACTTCCTCATTCAAGACCCCAACAATAAAAGCTATATGGAGTTCGTCAACAAGGCACACCTCACCGAAGATGAAGTCCTGAACACCTACTCCTTGTGGTTTCAAAATGCGCTCAAAAACAAGAAAGACTACTACCGACGCTATCGCGATCTTAGTATCTTTGGTATGATCGGACTCTATCTCGTTCAGATCATCGACGCCTGCGTCGATGCGCATTTCTACAATTTCGATGTCTCCGATGACCTATCCATTGCTCTCTTGCCCGAAGTTTCGCCAAGCAATGGCGGCACTTTTGGTGCTGGCATAGCCCTAAATATTAAGTAGTCGTTGCGTAAGCGAACTTGGCTTATGAATATTGACGTTTTACCAACTGCGCAATCTGCCACCACCTACGACTTCTCTGGCAAGGTGTCTGTTATCATCGATGTTCTCAGAGCCACAAGCGTCATAACATCGGCACTAAATTCAGGAGCCACTGCGGTCTACCCAGTCTCCACCATCGACGAAGCCCTACAACTAAAAAAAACGCTCTCATCGCCCTCTCTTCTCTGCGGCGAACGCAATGCCGACCGCATAGAAGGTTTCGACCTTGGCAATTCACCACAGCATTTTACGCCCAGTGCCGTCTGTGGCAAAAATATTATTCTCACCACAACCAATGGTACTTTAGCTTTCTCCAACTCTCTCGCGTCCCAAAACATTATCGCTGCATCGCTCCTTAACTACGTTGCCGTTGCCGAACAGCTTCTGTGTCTCTCGTCAGACATCTGTCTCGTTTGTGCAGGCAACAATGGCACCGTCAGTTTTGAAGATTCTGCTTGCGCCTCGCTAATTCTCAATCATATAGTCTCACGCTACCCACGTGTGCGTGTCTTGTCCGATTTTGCGCACACCATAGTGCCACTTGCCACACTCCCCGATTTGCCGACTCGTTTGCGACAAGGGCAACATTGTCAAAAACTCGTTGCCAAAGGCTACTCTCACGATGTCGAATTTTGCCTGTCCTCAGCATCGCAAACATCCGTCATCCCAACACTCTGCTACGTCTCCTCTAAGCCGGCACTAACAATCGTTCAGTCCGATAGCAACATATATTCCGCATAAAACGACACTCGAAATACGTTCTGTGTAACAAAAAAACACTTAACTTCGTATCATTCAAGACACTATGAAACGTTTTCTACACTATATATTGCTTTCGCTCCTGATGCTCACCGCCTATCAGGTCGAGACACAAGCACAAATGACATTCCGCAACATACGTGGCGGACGTGGGCGCGGTGGCAAAGGTCAATATATGGCCCGACACGTTGGCTATGTCTATGGAGTCGGACTCGAAGTTACACAAGCATATTGCTTGCGTGCTTTTGGCACAAGCCTACAAATGGGTTGGCGTCAGAAGAATCGTATAACATACTTGGGTGGCATAATGCCAAGTGTCCACATTACAGAGTTTAGCAAATACATCCAAGGAGCCTACTACAAAGGTCGCAAAGTCGATAACGATTACGGCGATATGGGACGACCCGATGAGTTCGGGCAATACTCTGGTAGTCGTGTCGGCACCTATCCCGACACCGATGGCTATCATACAGCCCATTTCAGTTGGCGCTATTTCGCCATCCCCATATATGGTGGCATAAACTACGAATTCCTTAATGGCAAAATAACGCCAAGTGCGCAAGCCCGTTTGGGCGTTAAGCCCAAAGTCCGTTTCGGAGTCTCTCCCTATGCTGCACTCTACGGAGGCTGTCGCGTAGCCCTCGAACGCTCATCTGTAACACCTTTCATCGGCTACACATTCAACGACGTCAAACGCGATTTTAGTTATAGCGCAGTCTCTTTTGGTGTACTCGTAGGCTTCTAAAACCTCCCGAGCGCAATTCGCCACTCTTCTCCCCTCCAACTCAAAGACACACTTCACTATGCAGGGAGAATATCTAAGTCAACAGCAAATCAAGGAACAGCTATCGGCCGACTACCGCGTAGCTCTCTGTGCTCGTATGGCCACCGATGCCATAGCAGACTTGTTGCCACCCACTTGCCGACATTCCGAAGTCGCACAAGTCGCTCTTTCGCATTTCGTACGCACGTCCGATGTTGTCATAGGTCAAGAAAATGCGCTTGCACTTGCTCTCCGAAAAAAAAATACCACCCTACGCGATTTCTTTTGTAGCGTCTTTACTGCCGAAACTTCCGCTTCGTCTCACAATCTGCTCTACGTAGCCCTTGGCTCGCTCCTTGCCGATAAAGCTCTTCGACAAGAACCTAATGGCATAACGTTTTGTTGTGTCGATATGTTACGCACATCCTTGTCCGACCTCTTCGATGCCATCAATTTTGCGCTGTCGCACGCACTCCCTCTCAACATTATCGTATGGAACGACAACGACCATTTGCAGCATGCCGTCCTCCAACGTCGCTTGCGAGGTTTCGTGTCTTCATCGCCCAATGTCGGTCTGCAAATCGAGACCGTTCAAGGAAAAGACTATGCCGCACTCTGTCAAGTCTTCAAACGACAAGTCGATAAAGTAACCCAATTGCATTGCACCACACTAACAATCGTTGAGACCTCTAATAGTGCCGATAAGCATTTCGCCAGCTGGCTCGTCGAAAAACAAGTCCTTACCGACCAACAAGCCGAAACCATTCGCTCCGATTGTAAACATGTTGTCGATAAGGCTAAGCGCGACGCCTACTTTGCTTCTGTAATGTCCGAAAATGGAGCGTTCCCCAAATACCAACTCCTCGACATTACTTCCGTAATCACCTCACTTACCAATGGCATGTCCTTGCGTCCCATGCCACTCCCTCCAATGCCCCATGCCATCAGCCTCGCTGTCGGCATCGCTCAGCAACACACAGACATATTGCCCATCGTACAAGTCTCTGTGTCCGACACCGACCTTGCATGCCTACATTCTCTTCCTCCAATACCTCTCGTCCTACGTACCCTCGACCTTAACATCGGCACTTTGCTTACAGCACTGCCTGCGATCGTCGAAGTTTACACTCCAGCATATCGCTCCGAAGCCACCAATATTCTCCATCATGTCCTTGCCAACTCTATGCAGGCTCTCGTCGTCGAAGCTGGTAGCACCACAACCGAACTCTCTGCTTGGACATGGGACACTCGTGCCTGTCGCTCTTTTTCCACTGGCGAAGACATAACCATTCTCACCTATGGTCGTCAGACTCTTGCCGTAGTGGATGCTCTCGCCATGCTTGCCGAACACAACGTCCATGCCGATGCCATTCATATCGCTCAACTCCGACCCGCACAATGGGTCGAAACCATAACAACCTCTCTTCGCAAAACTAAACGTCTCGGCATCGTTGCTCCGTCCGATGACGACTTCGCCATACACTACATCCTCTCGTCTTTAGCCACTCAGTCCTCTGCCCTCCGACACGTAGTCCACTCGCAAATCATTTCACCTCAAAAACATGGTCAGCAATTAGTTGCGCACGATATTTGTAAACAGATAATCAGCATTATAAACGACAACTAATAATCATGATTCGCAAGTTATCACTACTCATATCTTTCTGCATAATTTCGCTCTTTGCCAATGCGCAAACAGCAATTTCCGATCCATCGTCCTACCTCGATGCCATCCGTAAGGCTAATCAAGACGTCCACTCCATCAAGTGTCAATACACACTTGTTCACCACGTCCCACTTCTCGAGTCCGACCAACGTCAAAAAGGCACATTCTACTACTCCGACAAAGCTGAAGGCATCGCACTAATAGATGCTTCTGCCAATAGTAAGACTGTTTTTTCTCGGACGCAATTTCTTAGCGTAGAAAACGGACAAAAAATACAATTGTCAGCCGACCGTAGCCCTGCCATAGCCCAAATGCTGTCGCTCATAAGTAGTTGCCTTACAGGCAATTTCGATGTCCTCAGTGGACGTGGTAACTTGGTCTACGACCTTACTGGTGAGCAAGAATTTCGTGTAACTTTTGTCCCCACCGACCGGCGCATGGCAAAGCACTTCACGCGTATAGTCATGACATTCTCGCATGCAAATATGACCCTATCCTCTCTCTCTCTCGTAAGCAAAAACAACGAGTCGCACACATATTCTTTTGCTTCGCGCACCATCAATATCCCTATCCCTCCCAGAATTTTCGAATAATCGCAAACCAACATATCGTCTTTAACTATGAAACTACTCCAAGTTCTCCAACCACTGTTCTTTACGACGATATGCTTACTCTGCCCAATCATCACATCTGCTCAATCCTACGTCACCCCCTTAGAGCAAGATACATCAATTATCGTGGGGCGTCTCGTCAACGGACTCACCTATATCATTCGCCACAACGAACTACCCAAGCATACTGCCGATTTTTATTTTGCTTCAAAAGTCGGTTCTGTCCTCGAAGAAGATAACCAAGACGGACTCGCTCACTTTATTGAGCACATGGCCTTCAATGGCACCAAACATTTCCCAGGGCAAAGCCTTGTCCAGTTTCTCGAACGCATCGGAGTCCACTTTGGCGAGAATATCAATGCCTACACTTCTTTCGACGAAACAATATTCAATCTCGACGCAGTTCCCACAACCGATTCAGCCATTGTCGATAGCGCACTACTCATTCTGCACGATTGGTCTGGTTTCCTATCCCTCGACCCCAACGAGATTGAAAAAGAACGTGGTGTCGTTCGTGAAGAGTGGCGCACCACAGCCTCTGCCGACCGACGCATGTATATGTCCCACATGGCACACACCATGCCCGGCACACCCTATGCCGTCCGCGACATCATTGGCGACACTGCCGTAATCAATAATTTCACTCCCGACGAACTCCGCAGATTCTATCGCACGTGGTATCGTCCCGACTTGCAAGCCGTAATTGTTGTGGGCGACATAGACCCTCTTCGCATTGAGCAGAAAATAATCGTGTATTGGCAAGATATTCCAGCACCACAAAACCCCAAGCCTCGACCTAATTTTGTTGTCCCAGTCAATAGCTCGCCTCTCGTCTCCGTCACCTACGACCCCGAAGCCACTCGCACCTCTTTTCAAGTTCAGTTTCGCTATCAACCCGTTGCCGACTCCATTCGCAATACCGTCGAGTATGTCCGCGAACAAATCGCTTGTGCTCTTTGCGAAGAGATAATGAACAATCGTTTCTCCGACCTAACCATCAAAGGCGCACCTTTCACAAGTGCCTATCTTTCCGACGCCGACCTGACTCCAACACTCTATGCCGCTCAATTTGTCTGTACAGCCAAAGACGGACAATCAAATGATGCTCTCTTTGCCCTCTTCGACGAAATAGAAAAACTCCGACGCTATGGTGTCAATCCAACCGAACTCCGACGCGCCAAAAATACCCTCCTTGCCACCTACGACAATGCTTTTCAAAATAGGCACAAGACACAAACCGATAGCTACATATACGACTACTACAACGCCTTTCTTACAGGCGATGTCATTACCTCACTTGAATACGATTGCGAATTAATCAACGTCCTTACCCCCGACATCGACATCGACGATGTCAACCGACACATCAACATGCGCATGGCTGCGCCTCCCGTCTTCCTCATCTCTGCCATGCAGTCCGACACGTCCCTACTCTCTGCCGACGACTATGTCCGACAATTCTCCTTGCTCGCCTTTAAAGACGAAGAACCATATCCCGACAAAGAAATCGACTCTCAGCTTGTCAAAGAACATCCGTCTGGTCACATCGTCGCTTGGAACAATAATGCCGTCTACGGCTCACGCATGGCCACTCTGTCCAATGGTCTTCACGTCTATTTCTTCCCCACAGAGAATTCCGACAATCAGATACTCATCGGTGCATATAGTAGAGGTGGATATTCCACTCTGCCTGCCGACCATGTCTCCTCGGCCATGCTCGCTTCCGACATCCAGTCATACATGGGGCTTGCCAACTTCTCGCGTCCCGACCTCAGCAAAGCCCTCAGCGCCAAAGACGTCGACCTATCTACCGAAATAAATCTCTACACCGACGAAATGTTTGGCTCTTGTAGCAACTCCGACCTCGAGTCACTCCTTCAAATGTTCTATCTATCTTTCGCCCCTCCACGCCGCGACGACAATGCCTATCGCTCCTATATGACCTATCTGGCCTCCCAACTCTCCCACTCACATCAAGACCCCGATAATATATTTCAAGACACTCTACTCACCATTGCTGCCGACTCTAACCCCTATCTTATCAATTTTGCCCACCCGTCCGACCTCGACTCTGTAACCCTCGATAAGGTTCTCTCCGCATATTCTGCTCGTTTCTCTTCGGCCCGAGGATTCGACTTCGCCGTCATCGGCTCTTTCCACACCGACTCCATAGCTCCGCTTGTCGCCGACTATCTCGGAGCTCTCGCCGTTGCCGAGCGTAGCCATATCCCCGCCTATCGCCATGCGCTCTATCCCCAGCGCAATGTCCACTGTCGTTTCTCCGTCCCAATGCAGACCCCCAAAACGTTTTGCTCAATCACATATTCCGCACCCTACAAATATTCTCGCAAAGAAGCACTTGCTTTGCGCATTTTCGCCGCCTTGCTCGACTTTTGCTATCACGATGTTATCCGCGAAGAAATCGGTGCCTCCTATGGTGTCGAGGTCTCCTATTCCCACATCCCCAAACCCATCAACGAATACCAACTAACCATATCTTTCGACACCGACACCCACGCCTTCGACCAAATCTACCCCATAATCGAAAAAGAAATAGTTCGCATTGCTACTCACGGACCGCGTCCAGACAATCTTGCCAACGTCCGCACGCACCTCATCAAAAAACGTCAAGAAGACCTTCAACAAAACGAAATGTGGCTATCTCATTTCCGCAACTATTTCATCAACGATCTCGACCTTAGCCACTTTGAACGACTCGTCAACGACATCCGCCCTCGCGACATCCAACGTTGGGCACGGCGCATACTCAACAAAAGCCACAAACTCATCGTCATTATGGATCCCGATAACCAGTAAGACACCAACCCTTACTCTGAACTTTTTATCTCCATTTCTATTACCTTATATGCTTTATACTCAGTTAGTTATGTTGTCTTCGAGTCGCTTCTGATTAAAAAACTTTGTAAAATTTCAGTGCAAATGTTTGGAGATTATATAAAAGTACCTAACTTTGCAATCGCTAACGAAAAGCACGGAGGTCCATTCGTCTATCGGTTAGGACGAGAGATTTTCATTCTCTAAAGAGGAGTTCGACTCTCCTATGGACTACAATCTCTAATCAGTATTTAAAGCAACAAAAACAAAATGGCAAATCATCAGTCTGCTATTAAGAGGACTCGCCAGATAGCTGCACGTCGTGAGCACAATCGTTACTACGCCAAGACAACGCGTAACGCCGTCAAAGCTCTTCGTCTTACGATCGACAAAGCACAGGCTGTCGCTCTCCTCCCCAAAGTATCTTCGTTGCTCGACAAGTTGGCCAAGACACACATTATTCACAAGAATAAAGCTGCCAATCTCAAAAGCAAACTTGCAAAGCACGTAAACAAATTGGCATAAGATATTTAAGTGTCATTCTTTGCAGAAAGTGTAAATTCTAACTGCAATGACCTTGCCCCGAATCGCACAACGGTGTAGACTCGGGGCAAGGTCGTTTCTGCACCCTTCACAACACAAACATTATGTCTCATATCGGTGAAATAATCTCGCTTCTTGTTGCTTGTTCGTGGACTCTTTCCGCACTGTTTAGCGAAGTAGCTTGTCGACGTGCCAGCGAATCTGTTGTCAATGTCTATCGAATGCTTTTTTCGCTCCTTATCATTGGAGCAATTCTTTTCTTATGCGGTCAGTTTCCCCTCGTTAGCACAGCACCATCCAATGCTTGGCATTGGCTACTCTTAAGTGGACTCGTCGGCTACACATTTGGCGACTTCTGTCTCTACAACGCCTATTCTATCATGGGTGCTCGCTACGGACAGCTTTTTATGACTCTTGCACCTCCCTTTGCTGCTCTCTTTGCTTGGCTCCTCCTCGGACAACGTTTGTCGCTCTATGCCCTAATAGGCATGTTTCTCGTCCTTGTCGGCATTTGTCTTACCATTCTTGCTCGTCGTCCCTCATCAGGTTCTCGTGCAGCTCTGTCTGTTAGTTTGCCAATCCATGGAGTCTTTTTTGCCATTGGTGCAGCTCTTGGTCAGGGTTTCGGTCTCGTCCTAAGCAAGATAGGCATCGACTCTTTCCCTCTCTCGGGAGGCTATGTGCCGCTTGCCGCCACCTTTATTCGTTGCTTGGCTGGTCTCATTGGCTTTGTCGTTTTGCTGTTTCTTCGTCGCAAGCAAAGTCAGTTTTTTGAACCGCTTCGCACGCTTTCGGGAGTGCTATTGCTCGTGGCCTTAGCTGTTTTTGGTCCCGTCGTAGGCGTTTCACTCTCTCTTCGTGCAGTCCAACTTACCGACGTCGGCATCGCTCAGAGCCTCATGGCCACAACGCCCATCCTTATCATGCTCCCCTCACACATCTTTTTCCATACACCACTCAACTTCCGCAGCGTCGTCGGCACCATCATCAGCGTCATCGGTGTAACCCTCTTTTTCGTCGCATAAATAAAATATTCGTTTTCTTTGTAGAACTCAAGAAAAATGTAATTTCGCGTTAATAATTGGTATGGGGGCTATTTTAGAGTATATAGATTCTCACAATGATGGAGGATTTAAGTGTTATCGTACAAAGAAAACATCTTTGGACGATAACAATGTGGATGCTATATCAAGCGAGAATTCAGATTTCGATACAGTTCCGTTAGATACCAAGGGAGTATTTGCGGAAGATGATAAACGTCGAGTAGACGTTGTTTCGGTGCGTAACTTATTGAATATCAATATCTTACCCCCCCCCGCTATTTAGGTTTTTTTTAGACGGATCACGACACACCTATAAAGTTGATGATATTGCCATCGGAAACAAGATTTTTCCGATTGTGGCAGGACAGATTGTTGTCGGCTGCTGTTTCCGTCCCAATAGAGATACATTCAAGAAAGCAGATTTAGATAACGATGGTGGTATTAGAAAAAAGATTGTCATTTCACTGCCAAAGCAGTTCCACACCAAAGGAAAACCCGGTGACTTTGCTCGTTCTTATTGCGAGCAGATAAACCAGCATTTGGCAGCCACCAACCGTTTCGCTTCGTCAAGAGGAACGAGAATCAGCAAGATTCTTTTCTACAAGACCGATGGCCCGACAGTTGCCGATGTAACAGACAAGAATCGTTATAAGAATAGTGCCATTGCTCAGATTCAGAACGAAATGACCGATGAAGAGCAGTTGTTGGTCAACGACTTGTGTGTGGCGAATAAACTATCAAGCGATAGTTGGCTCATCAAGGACGGTTCTTTGCAATACAATCCACAATTTTCCAATATCGACCAAGCGCAATGGAACAATATGCGTTCCAACTATAAGTATGTGGTTGGGGTGTCAAAGTCGTTCGACCCCGATTTGCTCAAAAATCACGAGGGCAAGAAACTATCGCAGATAATTGCCAATCTCAAACCATTTGAACGCACAAAAGCCTACAAATATGTTTCTGAACATTCCAACGGAATGACTTTAGCCGTTTGGTATTTGAGGCTTCGCAAAAGCGATTTTCGCGAGACGCATTTCTCTGACATTGTAAAGTGCGAAATGCTTATGTTCGACCCTTCACACCCAATCAAAACAAGTGTCATTGACAATATCAGTGCCAACCTCATCCGAGAAGCTTACCCAGTTTGTTTTGGGTCTGACTCGCGATGGGCGAACCATCTTTATCCTGTATATCTGACCGAAATCTTCTGTAAGTCGCATTACATAGACAGTAATATATTTCTAAATCTTTTTTGATTATGAGTACAGAAAAAATAGTGGGTAAAATATCAGCCACCGAAAAATACCCATCGACAACAGATGATTTCTATTTTTGGACAGACAAGGGAGAGATTCTGAGTCCGTTTGATATTGTGAAAGTCAAACACTTGCCCAACGATGAAACTATTACTTACGGTGTTATAGAAGAGATAAATCATGTTACCGATGCCCCAAGTCACTTTACAAACTACATTTCAAGCGACTTCGGCGATACTGCCGAAAATATTGGCAATATGAATCGTTTGGGTATGAACTATGTAAAGGCAAAGGTGGTTTGTAACACGGGTAACATCTATTCGCCAGTTCTCGATGGTAAGCAGGTCTTTCTTTGTACAGCCGAGGATATTAGGATAGCTTTGGGATTGAACGACGTCAAAAATCCTATTGTCTGTGGCTACTTGCAGATGTATAAGGGCACGGAGGCTCTGAAAATAAAAGTTGAATTAAATGCTAATTTTCTTATAGGTCCCGAAGGTGCGCATTTGAACGTGTCGGGCATATCAGGTTTGGCTGCAAAAACATCGTACTCAATGTTTTTGCTCAATGCTATTCAGCAAAAATTCTCCGCCACAGACGAAAATGGCAATATTGTCAGTGATGTCGCTTTCGTATTCTTCAATGTCAAAGGCAGGGATTTGATGGCCATTGACGAACCAAACACCGAACTGAAAGAAAATGACAGAGCTATCTACAAAGAGTTAGGGTTACAGCCGTTGCCGTTTCAAAATGTAACGTACTATTATCCTTACGACAATCAACGTCCGGACAACGTGTTGACAAATGCTGATCCGAATGATGTTGAGCGGCAGCGAAGCAACAAAAAGGCTTACAACTATAAATTTTCTTGTGAGAACTACATCGACAAGCTCGATTTGTTGCTTGCAAACGAGGATGACAGTACTGGCACAATGGAAAGTTGTGTCAATTACATCATCAACAAGCAGGGAGATTTCAAAAATGTAAGCACATGGGACACGTTGAGAGATGTTGTCGCCAAATATGCAAACGGCAGTGTCACAGGTGCAAAGAATGAAATTTTGCCCTCATCGTGGAAAAAATTCCTGCGCATCATCAACAAAGTGGTTGATTTGCAAGGTATTTTCAATGATAATGTTGCCGACTACGAACGCGACCTCACAACCGTCGTTCGCAACGAACTGGTTGGTGGTCAAGTAATGGTTATCGACATTACCATGCTCGATGACAACACGCAAGGCTTTGTTTTCGGTAGTGTAGCACGTGCCATTTGGGAAATGAAGTTCGACACAGAGCGTAATAATGTGCCTAAAAAGGTTATAATTTTTGTCGATGAGTTGAACAAATACGCATCGAACGACACGCCAAAGAGTTCGCCTATTCTGCATCAACTTCTCGACATTACAGAGCGTGGCCGTTCTTTGGGTATTATCTTGTTCTCTGTTGAGCAGTTCCGCAGTGCTATTCACGACCGTGTAAAAGGCAATTGCGCCACATCCGCCTACGGCAGAACCAACGCAATCGAAGTTTCAAAATCTGATTATCGGTACATACCGAAAGTCTATCAGAATATGATGACACGCCTTTCGGCCGGCGAATATATTATTTCAAATCCAGCCCTGCGTTCATTGGTTAATATCAAATTCCCATTCAACACATACAAACAGTTCCCTAATGGATAAGGGTGATATGGCAGCAGAAACATTAGATTTAGTAGGAAAGGACTTGCTTGAACAGTTGATGTTCTCGCTTTATCCCGATGCCGAAACAATATATCGCGAGTATTTGCAAAATGCTTGTGATTCAATAAACGGTGCAGCCAAATTAGGCATTATCGAAAAGAAGGACGGTCACGTTTCTATCAACATCGACAAATTTCATCATACCATAACAATCGAAGATAACGGCACAGGCATAAAGGCTGACGAAGCAGAAATGACCTTGAAATACATTGCCCATTCAAAGAAGAAGAATGAATCGGCGGCAGGTTTCTATGGAATAGGTCGTTTGGTTGGTGGTGGCTATTGCAAGCAGCTTTCATTCATCACATCGGCACAAGGTGAAAATGTGGCTTCTGAAATGGTTTTCGATATGAACAAAATCCGTGAGATTTTGGAAGACGATGAGGATAATAGTTCGGCATCGGAAGTCATTCATAAGGTTACAACATTCCGAAACAACATTCCCGAAGAACCCCAAAAGCACTATTTCAAAGTTGTGCTGAAAGACATTCTGCCAGATTATCATAATGTTCTTTTGGACGAAGACAAAATCAACGCCTACTTGAAGCAAGTCGCCCCGATACCTTACGAGGCTACTTTCTTCAATAACCTCATCAAACCGAACATCACCAAAGATGACAGCAAATATCTGAACTACTATAACCGATTGAATGCTGTAAAAGTTTCAATCAACGATATTGTCGGACTGGAAAAACCATACGAGATAAAATTCAAAGGCACCGAACATGAATACACTGATGACGATAGAAGCGATAATGCACCAATCAACGAAATTAGGTTCTTTTCCATTACCGACTCACAATTGGGTGATTTGGGGTGGGGTTGGTATGCCTATACACCAGCAGGAACACAAATCAAGGCTGTCGACCCTTATACTGGGGAAAAGGTTCTGACACGAAGCATCCGTCTGCGTTGTCACAATATCCAAGTAGGTGATGAAAATGTTCTGAACAAGTACTTCAAACAGGCTCGCAGCCACACGTATTTCAATGGAGAGGTTTTTATCATAAACCAAGACATAAGACCGACCGCCGACCGTTCAGACATAGCCCCAACATCAGTAGCGAAAAAGTTCCAAGCCAAATTGGAAGAGTTTTTTAGAAACGATTTGGAAAAATTGTATCAGAAAGCAAACAAAGCCAATAAGCAGTTGGAAAACATTCGCAAAGCTGATGAGGAAATCCGCAAAATTGAAGAATCGAATGAGATTCCTGCGGAAAGCAAAGCCACTGAATTGGCAAAACAACAGGAAATAAAGAAGAAATCGCAGGACGCATTGGATAAATTCATTAAAAAAAGCAATAACCAAACAAAATCAATGCAGACTTTAGCCGAAGGCTTCAAAAAGCAATTCGAGCAGTATCAGAACAACCCGACCAGCAATGTACCCTCAACACCTCGCACACCTGTAAATCCGTCCAAATCAATGGACGAAAAAATCAGTGAATTGTCGGGTAAATACAATAACGAAGAGGTTTCGATGGTCAAGAAGATTTTCAACATCATTGATACTCGTTATCTCAAAAAGTACGAACAAATTGTCAAAAACATCAAAGAATCAGTGCTTAACGATTTGAAAAAATAAGGTCCGATGGCAAGGTCTAAAAAAAAAAAGGTACTTCTCATCGAACCAAACTATTCCAACAAGTTCCCGCCTGTAGGTCTGATGAAAATCGCTACCTACTACAGGAATCTTGGCAATTGGGAAGTCGTTTTTTACAAAGGCGACCTAAAAAAGTTTGTCATCGAACGAATAACAGACAACCTGATTGAAAAGTTGAACGATGCAGATGGCACAAACCACAATTGGCATTTCTACAAAGACATTCTGTTCGAGTATGTCCGCACTCGTCGTACAAAATTACTTGATTCGTTGCCATTGATGATTTCTGCTGCTTCCGATGACGAAAAGCCTGTAAAAAACATTGTCCTTTTCGACCTCGTAAACGAAGCAAAAGACAAGTATTGGAAAAAGACCTGGGAACAAGAGCCAGAATGGGATAGGGTTGGAGTAACAACTCTATTCACTTTTTATTGGGATATCACCATCGAAACCATTGAATTTGCAAAGAAATTGGTCAAAGACCCGAAAAATCTGATGGTTGGCGGTGTTTTGGCTTCTATACAGCCCAAAGAGTTAGCCGAAGCAACAGGTCTGCACATCCACAAACACGGACAAGCAGGTGGCATCCACATCGGCATTCTTCGTGCTGGCGACCTCGACAAGGGCGATACCCAAAAGATTGACGAATTAGAGCTAGACTATTCAATTCTCGATGAAATTGAATATCAATACCCGATGTCTAACGCCTATTATTGCTATACTACTCGTGGTTGTGTAAACAAATGTGCTTTCTGTGCTGTTCCAACTCTCGAACCCGACTATATGCCTTATATACCATTGAAAGAACGTATCGAACGAATCAATGATTTGTATGGCGAGCAGAAGGATTTGCTTTTTATGGACAATAATGTGTTGGCCTCAAAGGACTATCCGAAAATTATTCAAGAAATTATCGATTGTGGATTTCAAAAAGGAGCAAAATTCGTACAGCCAAACTTGTTGGAAATTGCGATCCGCAATCTAAAAAATAATATTAACGATCGAGCCTATACCATTAAGGCATGGCGTCTGATTAATGAATTATATAATTTGCTCAAAGGTGAGGAGTCATACACGTTATATAAAATTTGTGAAAAGTACCACATTACGAAATATCTAACAACCACAAAAGAAAATCTAATTGCCGCATACGAAGAAATAAAACCAATTTACGAAAAGCATCACAAACCAGGATTAGGCAAACTTCGCATTGTCGATTTCAACCAAGGCTTAGATGCTCGGTTGTTTACACCCGAAAAAGCACGTTTAATGGGGCAAATAGCTATTCGTCCTGTGCGTATCGCTTTCGATGATATTCGCACAGAGAAAAAATATTGTGCTGCTATTAGAATGTGTGTGGAATCTGGGATGCGAGATTTTTCTAATTACTTGTTATACAACTTCAAAGATTATCCTGACGATTTGTACAAACGACTACAAATTAATGTCGATCTGTGCGAAGAATTAAATGTAAGCATCTATTCATTCCCTATGAAGTTTCATCCTATTCGTAAAACGAATGATATGGATGAAGACTATTCGCACAATCGTGATTTTATTGGTGTTCATTGGAATCGAAAATATATTCGTGCCATACAAGCAATTCTAAATAGTACAAAAGGGAAAATAGGACGTGGCGCTGATTTTTTTTATAAGTCGTTCGGCAATAATATTGACGAGTACAATATGCTACTTGAAATGCCCGAAACTATGGTTATTTACAGATTTTTCTTCGAGTGGTTGGGAGATGAAAAGGGAATAACAAAAGCAAAAGAGATTTTGGGACATAGTATGGAACACTTCTCGACACAGGCATGGAGGAAATGTTTTAATGAGTGTAAAAGAACACTTCCGAATGAAGATTGGAATGACGTATTGATGTTCATCCATAAAAACGAATTCGACAAATGGAGCAATAAATTCAATGGCTCATTAATAAAGAAATTGTTATCGTTTTATAAGAATAATCGCAAATCTATAATCGAAAAGGATTCCGAACTCTACAAAATGAAACAGGAATACGACAAGAACCCAACGATGCAATTAACTAGACACGGCAAAAAAAACAGCTGAGGTCGAATCGTTCCCGTAATGGTAAAACCACTGCAACACTAAAAACAATAGGACTTGCACGTCTTGCAAGCCCTATTTCTGTATTCTTTAATCGTCAAGTTTCAGCACAGCCAAGAACGCTTTCTGTGGCACCTCCACGCTGCCAATCTGTTTCATGCGCTTCTTGCCTTCTTTCTGTTTTTCAAGCAGTTTGCGCTTTCGCGACACGTCGCCGCCATAGCACTTCGCCAACACGTCTTTGCGCACTGCCTTTATCGTCTCGCGTGCTATAATCTTTGCGCCAATGGCAGCTTGTACTGCCACGTCGAACTGCTGGCGTGGTATGAGCTCTTTGAGCTTTAAGCACATCTTTCTTCCAATCGTCTCGGCATTGTCTATATATGTCAGTGCCGACAGCGCATCCACTCTTTCGCCATTGAGCAAGATGTCAGTCTTCACCAGTCGGCTCTCGCGATAGCCAATCGGGTAGTAGTCAAACGACGCATAGCCACGTGATATGCTTTTCAGTTTGTCGTAGAAGTCAAACACAATCTCTGCAAGTGGCATGTCGAAATTCAGTTCCACTCGGTCTGTTGTTATGTACGTCTGACCCGTCTGCACGCCACGTTTCGTAAGGCAAAGTTTCATTATTGCCCCAATGTATTCCGACTTCGTTATTATCTGTGCTTTTATGTATGGTTCTTCAACGTGGTCTATCACCGTAGGCTCTGGTAGTGCCGATGGCGTGTACACCTCCACCACCTCACCTTTCTTCGTGAACGCCTTGTACGTAACGTTTGGCACAGTCGTAATCACGCTCATGCCAAACTCTCTTTCGAGTCTTTCTTGGATAATCTCGAGGTGTAGCAAGCCCAAAAATCCACATCTGAATCCAAAGCCCAGTGCCATGCTGCTTTCGGGCGTAAAGGTTAGCGAAGCGTCGTTAAGCTGCAACTTTTCTATCGAGGCTCGCAACTCTTCGTAGTCTGCCGTGTCTATAGGATATATGCCTGCAAAGACCATCGGCTTCACTTCCGCAAAGCCGTCAATAGCTTTTTCACACGGTCTGTCTTTGTGCGTAATCGTGTCGCCCACCTTAACTTCTCGACTACTCTTAATGCCCGATATGATATAGCCCACATCGCCAGTCTTGACTTTTGTGCGTGGCTCCATCTCAAGCCGTAGCACGCCAACCTCGTCGGCGTCATACTCGCGCCCTGTTGCCACAAACTTTACGAGGTCGCCCTTGCCAATCTCGCCATTTACAACTTTATAATACGCTATTATGCCCCTAAACGAGTTAAATACCGAGTCGAAAATCAAGCACTGCAATGGTGCTTTCGGGTCGCCCACAGGGTGCGGTATGCGATCCACGATAGCTTTTAAGATGTCTGGCACACCAGCACCCGTCTTGCCCGATGCTCGCAATATCTCGCTTCGGTCGCAGCCCACAAGTTCTATTATTTGGTCTTCGACATCTTCTGGGTTTGCACTTGGCATGTCTATCTTGTTAATCACTGGAATGATAACAAGGTCATTCTCTATCGCCTGATAAAGATTCGATATTGTCTGAGCTTGTATGCCTTGACTTGCGTCCACCACCAAAAGCGCACCCTCACATGCCGCTATGCTTCGGCTCACCTCATACGAGAAGTCTACGTGCCCCGGAGTGTCAATTAGGTTCAAAACGTATTTCTGCCCATCAAGCTCATAGTCCATCTGTATCGCATGACTTTTTATGGTTATCCCTCGCTCACGTTCAAGGTCCATGTCGTCCAATACCTGTGCCTGCATCTCTTTCGCACTCACTGTCTTTGTATATTCGAGCAGTCTGTCTGCAAGTGTGCTCTTACCATGGTCTATATGTGCTATGATGCAAAAATTCCTTATGTTTTCCATTTTTTATTTCGTGGGCAAATTTTTTTCGCAAAGTTAAGATTTTCAAGTAAATAAACGATTTGAGCAGCTCTTCTACTCCCGTTCGGCTTTTAGCTCGTTTATGACATATTTCACTTCGGCATAGTAAAACTTCTCGCCGATGATGCTTTTCATGAAGTCCGACCCATATTTCAAGTCCTCTTCGCTTGCTCCTGCAAGTTTTTTTCGCAACTTTCTATATCGCCCTATGCCCATAATGCTGTCAATCGAAAGTCCATTGTCTGGCAAACCCTCCAGCAAGTGTGTCAAGATGGTTGCCTTCTTCAAGTTTCGAGTCTCCGCCACGGCATCCACCGACCCCAACTGTTTGAACATTTCAACCGACTCTTTTGCGCTGTCGCCTTTCTGTGCTTTGGGTTTAGTCTCTTTCTTAGCCGTTTCTTTGTCGCTTTTCCCTTCCGATGCAAAAAAGTTTGCTCTCGCCTCAAGCACCAAGTCTATCGTATATTGTTCCGCCTCTGCCACGGCTCGTAGCTCGGCTCGCTTCTCCGAAAGTGCTTCACTCAGCTGACTTCGCATCTCGTCATACTGTTCTTTTATGGCCTTATTGCCCACGTCCATGTCTGCCTTTCTCTCGATGGCCTCGTATGTCGAACTCAGTTTCTGCAAAAAATATTTGCAACCCCTTACTATCCTCTGTCGCAATTTGTCGTCCATAGCCATGCCACTCATCTGTCGCTGTGTACATATCGACCTAAAACGTCGGCTCACCTCGTCAACCTCTTGTGTCGCTGCGCCAAGCAAACACTTACTCTCCTGCAGCCACTTGTCGTAGGTCTGCACATAGTGCTCGTCGATAACCCTAATGACCCTATATGCAGCGCCATATACCAAATGGAAATCTAACAAAGAATCTGCCACCCTATACTCATACATCTCCTTGCAATGCTCAAGCGTCTCTTCGCTCATTGCGTTCCGCTCTTGCACGTCCAAAAAATTATCAACCGACAAGTCCGACATTATCGACTGTGCCGGAATCGGGCTACTCAGCACAAGCCCTTCAAACGACCGACATCGACTAAGTGCCACATACACCTGACCCGACGAAAATGCATTCGACGCATCTATTATCGCCCTGTCAAACGTCAGACCCTGACTCTTGTGTATCGTTATTGCCCACGCCAACCTTAGTGGAATCTGTGTAAATGTTCCCTCCACAATCTCCTCCATCTCGCCAGTTTTCTTGTCTATCTCATATCGTATGCTCTGCCAAGTCGCAGGGCTTACCTCCACCTCCAAATTGTCGTCGTCGCACACCACGGTTACACTATTTTTGCCAATCTCTTTCACCCTCGCCATCTTTCCGTTGTAAAAGCGTCGTGGCGTCTGACTATCGTTCTTTATAAACATCACTCGCGCACCCTCTTTAAGGGTAAGCTCCTTCTCCGCAGGTGCACTCGATTCTGTAAATTTGTTTTCTATCTTAGCCCTAAAAGTCGTTGCTCGCCCACTCAACATCGCCATTTCCAAATTGTTTATCTTTTCGGCGTTTGCATTGTGTGTCGTCAGTTTTACGTAGTGTGTATCTCGGGGTGGAATGAAGTTGTTCTTGTACCTACTGTTGAGCCTCTGCAAGTCTTCTGCCGACACGTCGTTTGTCCGCACCTTATTGAGTAAACTAACGAACTCCACGTCCGTCTGACGATATATCTTTTTAAGTTCTATAGTCTGAAACTGAGTCTGTTGCAATGCCTTGCTACCAAAAAAATAGTTCGTCGAGTAATATGGTCTCAAAAGTTCAACCTCCTCATCGCTAACCACGGGCGACAACTGACGCAAATCGCCAATAAGCAACAATTGTACCCCTCCAAACGGCATGCTCGATCGCCTAATGCGACGTAGCCTATCGTCAATAGCGTCCAGCAAATCGGCTCTCACCATGCTTACCTCGTCAATCACCAAAAGATTCAGCGAGCGAATAAGAGCCAGTTTATTCTTTCGCATATTAAAAGATTCCCTCGCATGTCTATTCGGCAGAAACAGACCCGGTGAAATCTGAAAAAACGAGTGTATAGTCATTCCGCCAGCGTTAATAGCTGCCACACCCGTCGGCGCCACGACCACCATCCGCTTATGACACCTCTCGCGCAACCGTTTCAAAAATGTTGTCTTGCCAGTCCCTGCATTCCCCGTCAAGAATAGGTTTACATCTGTCTTCATTATGCACTGCCAAGCCGTCCATGCTTCCCTGTTTTCGTGCCTGTCATATACGTCGTCCGTCATCTTTGTTGCTCTATTTTTATTGATTATTTCAGCATAAAATTAGTCTATTTATGCCATACTCTCTTTCTGCCCATTTTAGCATGTCATAATGCATTCTTTAAATGTTTTTTAGTTATTTTTGTGGACATTAATGAATCTCTACGCTCTAAAACCATAAACATTGACCCAATGTTAGAAGCACTCAAACTAATGGTAATCGGTCTAACAACCGTCTTTGCCGTATTGCTAATCATTATCGGTCTTGGCAAGCTCCTTATACGCTTTGTCAACAAATACGTACCCGAAGAAGAAAAAGCACCAGCACGCCAAGCAGCCCCTGCTGCGCAAGCCATTCCGCAAAACGTGCTACGTGCCGTCGAACTTGCCGTAAGCCAAATCACGGGTGGTAAGGGCAAAGTAGAAAAAATTGAAAAAATATAATAGCAAAACAACCAAGATAAAACTGTGAAAAGAGAGATAAAGTTTAGTCTCGTCTTCCGAGACATGTGGCAGTCGTCTGGTAAATACGTACCCCGTGTCGACCAACTTGTCAAAGTAGCTCCTGCTATAATCAAAATGGGCTGTTTTGCCCGCGTCGAAACCAATGGTGGCGGTTTCGAGCAAGTAAACCTCCTCTACGGCGAAAACCCCAATCGTGCCGTGCGTGAATGGACCAAACCTTTCCACGAAGCTGGCATACAGACTCACATGCTCGACCGTGCTCTCAATGGTCTCCGCATGAGCCCCGTACCTGCCGATGTCCGCAAGCTCTTCTACAAGGTCAAGAAAAAACAAGGCACCGACATCGCTCGCACATTCTGTGGTCTCAACGACACTCGTAACATAATCCCCTCCATCGGTTATGCTCACGAAGGAGGCATGATTTCGCAGTGCTGTCTTTGCCTAACCTATTCGCCTCTCCACACCGTCGAATACTACACCAATTTGGCCTACGAACTCATCGAAGCTGGTGCCGACGAAATTTGCCTCAAAGATATGGCAGGCATCGGACGCCCAGTCTCGCTCGGTCAGATAGTCAAGAACATAAAAGACAAATACCCCAACATCACAATCCAATACCATAGCCACGCAGGTCCGGGCTTCAACATGGCTTCCATTCTCGAAGTCTGCAAAGCCGGTTGCGACTACGTTGATGTCGGTATGGAGCCACTCTCGTGGGGTACCGCACATGCCGACGTGCTCGCCGTTCAAGCCATGCTCAAAGACGCAGGCTTCCAAGTCCCCGAAATCAACATGGAAGCCTACATGGAAGTACGCACCCTCATTTTCGAGATGATGGACGACTTCCTTGGCTACTACATACCCAAGCGTAACCGACTCATGAACTCTCTGCTCATCGGTCCCGGACTCCCTGGTGGCATGATGGGCTCGCTCATGACCGACCTCGAGACCAATCTCGAAAGCCTCAATAAGTGGAAAGAAAAGAACGGCAAACCCAAACTTACGCAAGACCAACTCCTCGTCAAGCTCTTCAACGAAGTATCCTACGTATGGCCAATGATGGGCTACCCTTGCCTCGTAACTCCGTTCAGCCAGTATGTCAAGAATATGGCACTCATGAACGTAATTCAGATGGAGAAAGGCAAAGAGCGTTGGAGTATGATTGCCGACGACATTTGGGACATGATGCTTGGCAAGAGTGGCAAGTTGCCTGGTCCTCTCGCTCCCGAACTCATCGAGAAAGCCAAGGAGCAAGGTCGCCAATTCCACGACGAAGACCCACAGTCCAACTATCCCGACGCACTCGATGCGTTTCGCAAGGAAATGGCCGAAAACAATTGGCCTCTTGGCGAAGACGACGAAGAACTCTTCGAACTCGCCATGCACCCGCAGCAATATCGCGCCTACAAGAGCGGTAAAGCCAAAGCCGACTTTGAAGCCGACCTTGCTAAGCGCAAAGCCGAACAATCGGCCGTCAAGGGTGCCGACCTTAAGCTTCCACAGACTGTCGAAGTAGACGTCGACGGACAAAAATATCGTGTAACCATCGGCGCAGGTGGACAATCAGCCTCTGCCGCTGCAAGTAGTGCCACGTCAGCTCCCACAGCCGCTGGCGAAGGAGAACCACTCATCGCCCCACTCGAAGGCAAGTTCTATCTCGTCAAGAACACGGGCGATGTCCCAGTCAAAGTGGGCGACACGGTCAAGAAAGGTCAAACAGTTTGCTACATCGAGGCAATGAAAACATTCAATGCCATTGCAGCCGAATCCGATGGTGTCGTAACTGAAATATGCCTCACAAGTGGCTCTTCGGTTGCCGAAGACGATGTCCTCATGAAGATTAAATAAAACCATAGGAGGAACAAGACAATGTCTGAAATATTTCAGAAAATATATGAGATGACGGCTATCGGTGCAATCATCGACCAGCCTCAGTTCCTCATCATGTATGCTCTCGCCTTTCTCTTGCTCTATTTGGGCATAAAGAAAGAGTTTGAGCCACTTCTTCTCGTCCCCATCGCTTTCGGTGTCCTCATTGCCAACTTCCCCGGAGGCAATATGGGTGTCATCGGTGCCGATGGCGACGGACTTGTCCACTATATGAAAGACGGACACGAAGTCGCCAAAGCAGTCTACGAAATGTCTCTGCCTGAAATCGCTCACGACATGGGCATAATGAACTTCCTCTACTATGCCCTCATCAAGAGCGGTCTGCTCCCACCCATCATCTTCATGGGCGTAGGTGCACTCACCGACTTCGGACCCATGCTCCGCAATCTTAAGCTCGCCATCTTCGGTGCTGGTGCTCAGTTTGGCATCTTTGCCGTTCTGCTCGTTGCTTGCAATTTCTTCACCATGAAGGAAGCCGCTTCGCTTGCCATCATTGGCGGTGCCGATGGTCCAACAGCCATATTCACCACCATCAAGCTTGCGCCACACCTCCTCGGTCCCATTGCCATTGCTGCTTATTCTTATATGGCACTTGTGCCCGTCATCGTGCCGCTTGTCGTCCGTCTGACGTGCTCCGAGAAAGAACTCAAAATCAATATGAAAGAGCAAGACAAACTCTTTCCCAACAAAGTTGAGTTCAAGAATATGCGTGCTCTTAAAATTATCTTCCCCATTGCCACCACAACCATCGTTGCAATCATTGTCCCCGATGCAGTCTCGCTCGTTGGTATGCTCATGTTTGGCAACCTCATCAAGGAAATCGGCAACAACACCAGCCGTATCTACGATGCCGCCTCCAATGCCATTATGAACTCCGCCACAATCTTCCTCGGGCTTTGCGTGGGTGCCACCATGACTGTCGATGCTTTCCTCAACTGGCAAACAATCGGAATCGTTGCAGGTGGTTTCCTCGCCTTCGGATTCTCAATTTTTGGCGGCATCTTGCTCGTCAAGATAATGAACCTTTTCAGCAAGAAGAAAATCAATCCGCTCATTGGTGCAACCGGACTTAGTGCAGTGCCTATGGCAAGCCGCGTCGCCAACGACATCGCTCTCAAGTACGACTCTCGCAACCACGTCCTCAACTACTGCATGTCGTCCAACGTCTCTGGTGTCATCGGTTCTGCCGTAGCTGCAGGTATCCTCATCAAATTCTTGGGCTAACAAGTCTTCCGACATACATAAGCAGATTGACCCATACATAACTTTGATAAAAATAAGCCGACGATTGTCTCCCGACACACTCATAAGTCCGAAGACATCGTCGGCTTTAATTACTAACCCACGAAAAACAAACGCGCTCTATGAATAAAGGCATAATACACGTCGGTGCCAGTTCCACCGACATCGACCTCTTCGAAAACCAATACCCTGTGCCCGAAGGCATGGCCTACAACTCATATGTCATCCTCGACGACAAAGTAGCCGTAATGGATACTGTCGACTGTCGTGTCAGCGAGAAGTGGCAAAGTCGCCTCCTCAAAGCTCTCGATGGTCGCCGTCCCGACTACCTTGTCGTGCAACATCTCGAACCCGACCATTCAGCCAATATCGGTTGGTTCGCTTCTCAGTGGCCAGATGCCGAAATAGTCCTTACTGCAAAGGCTGCCACTATGCTACCTCAGTTTTTTAGCAACATACCTTTCAAGATTAAGACCGTAAAAGAGGGCGAGACCCTTTCGCTTGGCACTCATACACTCCAATTTATTCTTGCGCCCATGGTTCATTGGCCCGAAGTAATGGTCAGCTACGAAAGTCATTCGCATTCGCTCTTTGCTGCCGATGCTTTTGGCGAGTTTGGCGCCACCACCGACGACGGCACCGATGATGACGACTGGGTATCCGGTGCTCGTCGCTACTACTACAACATCTGTGGCAAATATGGCGCTCCCGTCCAAACACTTCTTAAAAAAGCCTCTGCTCTCGACATTCAGACCATCTATCCTCTCCACGGACCAATACTTCGCTCCAACATTAGCGAATATGTAGGTCACTACCTCAATTGGTCTTCCTACACTCCCGAGCAAAAGGGCATCGTCATCGCTCATGCCTCCATACACGGCAACACTGCCACAGCCGCCGAAAAGCTTGCCGACAAATTGCGAGCACGTGGCGTAGAGGTCCTATCTATCGACCTCACTCGCACCGAAGTCTCCTATGCCCTTGCCGAAGCCATGGACCACGAAGCTCTCATAGTTGCTGCCTCCTCCTACGATGCCGGACTTTTCCCTCCAATGGAGAATTTCTTGCTTCATCTCAAGTCCAAAAATTTTTGCAACAAGAAAGTGGGCATTATCGAAAATGGCTCGTGGGCTCCCTCAGCTGCCAAGGTCATGAAGTCTATCCTCGAAACCCTCAAAGGGGTCAGCATTGCAGACCCTGTCGTAACAATCAAGACAACGCTCAATGGGCAGTCCGAAGAGCAAATGAATTTGCTCGTTGATGCCATGATCAACAAATAAATCTCTCTGTACACATGCTCAGCTATACTGCTCAAATCCGCGTACGCTATGCCGATACCGACAAGATGGGCGTGGTCTACTATGCCAACTATGCAGTCTTCTACGAAGTCGCTCGCACCGAACTATTTCGCCACATAGGCTTTCCCTACTCCTCTCTCGAGGAGCAGGGAATAGCTTTGCCAGTGGTCGAACTCGTAAGCCATTATCACAAGTCGGCACACTACGACGAACTCCTTAACGTTCAAGTCTCCATACGCCAAATGCCAACGGCCAAAGTGGTCTTCTTCTACGAAATCCGTAACGAACAAGGCGATCTCCTCAACGATGGGCAAACGACACTCGTCTTCGTTAATATGCAAACAGGGCGTCCCACTCGCATACCAGCCGACGTGCGCGCTGCAATGGAGCAATATTTTACCGTCGAATAAGTGAACAAACCAATCAACTCACCACTATGAAAACCCTACTATCCGTTCTTATCAGTTGTGCGTGTCTCGTACTCATGCTTTCGTGTAGCAACTCGCGCAAGAACTACACCAGTCTTACAGCGCAAGAGTTTGAGCAACAAGTGCAAATCGCAGAAAATCAAGTGCTCGACGTCCGTACTGCCGACGAATATGCTCGCGGACACATCGAAAATGCCTTAAATATCGATGTCAAGATGCCAGACTTCGCCAAGCATTGTGCCGAGAAACTCCAAAAGGGACGCCCCGTCTGTGTCTATTGTCGTTCGGGACGTCGCAGTAAGACAGCTGCCGACATCCTTGCCGACATGGGTTTTGAGGTTCTCGAACTCGACAAGGGCATCCTCAGTTGGAAGGGCAAACTTTCTTATGGCGCAGAGTAGCATACAGCACGATTTCATCGTATGCGATGCTGGCTCCACCAAATGCCAGTGGGCCATTGTTCGTTCTGGTCAGATAGTCCATACCATCGAGAGTGTCGGAGTCAACCCTGCACTTCTGTCTGTCGACGAAATAAAAGCTCTCTTGCCTGCCGATTTCCTTAGGCTTTCACCGCGTGTGCCAATATATTACTATGGTGCTGGTTGCATAGGGGCTGAAGTCAACGCTCGTGTTGTGCATGCTCTCGATTCAGTCTGTCAGCCTTCGTCTGTCTGTGTGGAGAGCGATATGCTTGGCGCTGCACGTGCCACGCTTGCCCACGATAAGGGCATTGTCTGCATTCTCGGCACAGGTGCCAACTCTTGCGCCTACAATGGTTCGCAAATAGTCGAGAGTATCCGCCCATTAGGCTACATCCTTGGCGACGAAGGTAGCGGTGCCGACATCGGCAAAGCTCTCGTTGCCGACGCTCTCAAAGGCTTTTTGTCTGCCGACATCACCAATAAGTTCTTTGCATTCGCTTCTGTCGGCTATGCACAAATAGTCGAAAATATCTATCGGCACAAAGGAGCTAATGCCTATCTTGCTCGCTTCGCACGCTTTGCACTCGACAATATGTCCGACCCTCAAATAGCTGATATTGTTAGTGCTCGTTTCCGTCTTTTTCTGCAACGCAATGTCTTGCGCTACTCTTCCGAATACCTAAGCGCAGAGGTAAATTTTGTAGGTGGCGTTGCCAATGCATTCAAAGATATTTTAGCAGGTGAGTGTGCCTCTGTAGGTCTTAAAATGGGGCGAGTCTGTTGTCGACCGCTCGAAGGTCTCGTGGCATATCATTGTGCTTAGCGACTTCGGCTCAAATAGGGGAATGCCGATACGAGTATAACGTACGCACCGCTTATAAACACCTCCACTAGCCAATACCACAAATGCGATATTGGCAAAACCAAGGCTATAAGGCTCATGGCTGCTGCGGGCGCATACGACTTGCTAAACAGTCCAAACACGCCCAGCATAATCATGTAGGCCAATAAAGCACCACACTCTATCGGCAACCCTGCTTCGTGGCTCAATAGGACAAGAAAACTACCAAGCATAGACGCAAAGACAAGCAGGAAAAGAACTTGCCACGGACGCGTGCGAAATCCACTCCCCGACATCGAGAATTCTACAAGTGTTACTATTAGTGGGGGCACAAGCATGCCTGGTAGGTGCGCCACTCCGCTCACAATCACAAGTGGCAACAAACTTGCCAGTATCATCGACCAGCGTCTAAGTACTTTTTTGTTTGGCCATTTAGGACTGGCGTACACGGGCATAGCTTGTGGGCGAATACCAACAAGTTTCATCATATCCTGACCCAATACAACGATTATGCTCATCGCCAATACGCCCCAAAGAAAATTAAGGCTTCTGATGTCTGTCAGTATTGGCAATATGCACGCTGCAAAAGCTGGCGGCACATATACACCCAGTGCCATGCTTGCCAGTGCCACGCCAACAAAGCCTATCAATACAAGTATGCTAAAGTTCAAAGACGGCAACTGCTGATTCAGCAGCACACCAATAGTGGCCGATAGTGTCATTATTATTGGCAATTGCAATTTGCCCACATGCCACACCTGCTTCGGCACTACCCATAAGCCTATGCATAGTGCTGCCAGTTCAGGAAATATTATGTCGCGCTCTCCTGTCTGTCTTGCCACGATGCACATCAGCACCACGACCAGAAAAGCACACAAGTTTCGCCAAAATTCTTTCATCTGTGTGTCGATTGTCTTTGTTTGTTATACTTCTACGCCTATCACCAGCACGTCGTCGGTCTGCTCGTTGTCTGCTCGCCACTCGTTTAGTGCAGTGTCTATTTTTGTGCACTGCTCGTGCATGCCAAGCCCCGAATATTTTCGAATTATGTTTTTATAGCCCGAGGGTTTTAGTTTTTTGCCTTCGGGTCCGCCAAACTGCGACGGGTATCCGTCCGACGATAAATATATTTTGTCGCCCTTCTGTAGTTGTAGCGTATGTGTCTCAAAAGGCACTTCGTGTACATACACTCCAATGGGGTTGTGCGTTGCTTTGAGTGCAATCTCTTCATCGCCTCGTATGCATAGCAACGAAATGAAAGCCCCCGAATAAGAGAGTACATTGTTCTTCTTGTCTACAATCATGAGAGCTGCGTCCATGCCGTCGTGAGGCGTGTCTTCGTCTTCAATGTCTTGGTGTAGCAATTCTTTTAGGTCATCTCGTAGTCGGTTCATGGCTACGCCCGTATCGCGTATGCCGTCGCGGATAACGATGTCGTTGAGCGACGTTACGCCCAACATACTCATGAAAGCTCCCGGAACACCATGCCCCGTGCAGTCGGCCACGACCAAGCCAAAGTAGTCGTCGTCGTTGAACATCCAGTAAAAGTCGCCACTCACAACGTCGCGTGGGCGATAGTAGATAAAGCCATCGGCAAAATATTTTTGCAAAAAGGCCTCGCTCGGTAGCAATGCATATTGTATGCGCTTGGCGTAGGCAATGGAGTCGGTTATCTCCTTTTTCTGGCTTATGAGCAACGTCCGTTGGCGCTCAAGACTGACGTTTTGTTTTTCGAGCATGTCGCGTTGCTGCAATATTTCTTCGTTCCGGTCTTCAATCTCTCTCTTTTGCTCACGCAGAATGTTGTTCATGCGGTTCGACTGCACGTTGCGCCATACCAGAACACCCACCAATGTCATGAGCAAAACAACAAATATGAGCCCCGAGTAGAGGTGAGTCCGACGTAGCTCTTCGTCTTTTTTCAGCAAGTCTATCTCTTTTTCTTTCAAGAGCTTGTCGAACTTATACTCCATGTTCGTCAGGCGTGCCGTAGTCTCTTTTGCCAATATCGTGTCGGAATATGCCAACACAACATCGTAATATTCCAATGCTTTGTCAAGTAGTCCTTGCTTGACGCATATATCGCCAAGTATACGATGCGCTCGGTTAATGTTGTTGCCAATGTCCAACTGATATGAAAGATTCAGATACCTATCGGCAAATATTTTTGCGCTGTCATACTTCTCGGTGGCCATGTAGCAGTGTGCCACGTTTTCGCAAATGCCTGCTATCAGCCCGACGTCGCGTAGGCCACTACGTTTATCCACCGCTTCTGTATAATATTTCAGTGCTGTAGTGTAGTCTTGCGTTGCCATCGACAGGTCGCCCAAATATTTCTTGACCACTGCTATGCCCGAATATTCCATGTTGTGCTTCTGTCGCAAGTCTAACGCTTTTGTCAGGTAGGCACGCGAATTATTATACTTGCCAATTTTCAGAGCCACGCGCCCCAAGTTGAGGTAGCAAAACGAAAGTATCTCATGGTCGCCAATCTCTGTGGCAATCCGCACAGCACTTTTTAGCTCACTTTCGGCGTGAGCATAGTCGGCATGATACAAATAGAGGTTGCCAATGTCTACGTGCGAATAGGCTTCTTGGTCGCGTAGCCCATGGCGTGTGGCCACGTCAAGTCCCCTCTTGTAATACGTAAATGCAGCATCATAATTGGCCATGTTTCTATTGCAAATGCCACAAAAACTACATGCCTTTGCCTCTTCGTTATAGTCGCCTATTCGCTCGGCACTTTCAAGAGCTTTCTTACCAAACAAGAGCGCTGTTTCTGGAAAGGTGTGTCTGTATGTCCAGCAAAGGTCGTTATACATCTTGCAGCGTAGCGAGTCTGGCAAACCCTCTGCCACCATGTTTAGGCTGTCTGCGTTTACGGTCATCACTACATCTGCTGCCACTACGTTTGTGGCAAGAGTAAGTAGCCATGCAAGGACCACATATATTCTTTCCCTATACAAAATATTTTAAATTATGCACATTCGACACTATAAACAAAAATAGTCATTTCTTTGTGTTTCGCAATTATTGCCTGCCGACACAAAACCCTGATATATAAAGATTTTGAGACCTCATAAAACTATTCCGAGGCTAAATCGTTACCTTTGCTAACGAACATTCATACCGATGATACTTAAGGGTAAACACATTCTTGTGGGCGTAAGCGGTGGCATTGCAGCCTACAAATCTGCAATGCTCATTCGAGAGCTCATCCGCCGAGGTGCCGAGGTGCAAGTCGTCATGACGCCAATGGCCAAGCAATTCATCACTCCGCTAACCCTTGCCACGCTAAGCAAGCACCCCATTCTTGTCGATTTCTTCGACCCCGAAAATGGCGCATGGAATAGTCACGTAAGCCTCGGCACGTGGGCCGATGCCTACGTCGTCGCTCCTGCCACGGCCAACACGCTTGCCAAAATGGCAACGGGCATTGCCGACAATCTGTTGCTGACAACCTACCTTTCAGCTCGTTGCCCCGTATTTGTAGCTCCTGCCATGGACCTCGATATGATGGCACACCCTGCCACACGTCTCAATCTGCTTACTCTTCAAGAGCGTGGTGTTGTCGTTGTTGATGCTGCCGAAGGAGAACTCGCAAGCGGGCTTTCGGGCAAAGGGCGTATGGCCGAACCCGCCGACATCGTCCTTGCCATGCAAGACTATTTCAGTCGTACCGAAGGTCTGTTGTGTGGCTCCCGAATCATGATTACTGCCGGGCCAACCTACGAGAAAATAGACCCAGTCCGCTTTATTGGCAACTACTCCAGTGGCAAGATGGGCTATGCCATTGCCGAAGAGCTTGCCAGTCGTGGTGCTGAGGTAGAGCTCATCTCTGGTCCTACAAAGTTCAGCGTGCAAAGTAGTCTTATAAAGCTGACCAAGGTTGAGAGCGCAAGGCAAATGTACGAAGCTGCTCTTCGCATATTCCCGACGTGCCATGCTGCAGTATTGTCGGCCGCAGTAGCCGACTTTGCACCTGCCGAATGTGCCGACGAAAAAATAAAACATCATGGCGAGATGACCTTACATCTTGTGCCAAATCCCGACATTGCTGCTGAGCTCGGTCGACAAAAGACAGCGTCGCAAACACTCGTCGGTTTTGCCTTGGAGACCAACGACGAAATGCACAACGCTCAGGGCAAACTTCAAGCTAAAAATCTCGACTTCATCGTCCTCAACTCGCTTGCCGACAAAGGTGCTGGCTTCATGGTCGACACTAACAAAATAACCATTATCGGTGCCGACGGCGAGGCAACCGAATATCCCCTAAAAACAAAAGTCGAGGTAGCTGCCGACATCGCCGACAGACTCACCGACACCATGAACAACAAGCAAACAAGAGAATGATACGATACGTCATAGCAAGCCTTTGCGCATTCGTTGCCACCATCGTTAGTGCACAAGAGCTGCAGTGTGCCATAAGCGTTACCTCAGCTTCGGTGCAAGGCACCAACAAGCAGGTCTACGACGAAATGCGAACAGTGCTGCAAGACTTCATGAATACGCAAGTCTGGACGACCGATAAGTTCGAGACTCGCGAACGAATAGAGTGTAGCCTCAACTTCAACATAACCACACAAGTCTCCAGCAACGAGTTTAAGGGGACACTGACAGTGCAACTGCGTCGTCCAGTCTACAACTCGGCCTACACGACCACCATGCTCAATTTGCAAGACAACGACATCCAGTTCCGCTACAATCAGGGGCAACCACTGACCTACAACCCCGCCAACTACGACTCCGACAACCTTGTGCCCATCATAGCTTTCTACGTCAACTTCATGCTTGGGCTCGACTATGACAGCTTTTCGCCCAATGGCGGTAGCCAATATTTTAAGCAAGCCGAAAATATTGTAAATCAGGCTGCCAGTTCGCAGTTCGGTGGCTGGAAGTCCTACGATGGCACCACCAACCGCTATTGGCTCATCAATAATGCTATGGACGAAAACCATCGAGCCTTCCATACGCAACTATATAACTATCATAGGCTCGGACTCGACCAAATGGCCGACAACTTCGAGACGGCACGAGGCGCTGTGCAGAGTAGCCTCGACAAGATAAAAGACATTCGCCGAAAGATTTCGCGCAACCCCTATCTGCTCAGCCTTTTCTTCACGGCCAAGAGCGACGAGATAGTCAACATATTTTCTGAAGCCCCACAAATAGAGCGCGACAAGGTAATTGAAATAATGCGCGTCGCTGACCCTGCCAACATAAGTAAATATCAGAAACTGAAAAAGTAAGCACTGCCACATGCTCAGGCAACTAAACATAAGCAACTACGCACTCATTGCGCGTGCCGACATCGACTTTCAGGATGGCATGTCGGTCATAACGGGCGAGACAGGTGCAGGCAAATCAATCTTGCTCGGAGCCCTTTCGCTGCTTCTCGGTCAGAAAGCCGACGTGGCAGTCTTGCTCGACAAGACACAAAAATGTGTCGTCGAAGCAACATTCGACATCGAGGGCTACGGCTTGCAACAAGTCTTTGAAGCCGAAAGTGTCGACTACGACAACGAAACAATCATTCGTCGCGAGATTTTGCCAGGTGGCAAGAGCCGTGCCTTTGTCAACGATACACCCGTAAACGTCAGTTTCCTCAAACAGATTGGGCAGAGCCTTATCGACATTCATTCGCAACACCAGAATATGCTACTTGCGAAAGCCGATTTTCAGCTCGACGTTGTCGACAGCATGGCTGGCACGACAGCCGAGTTGCAAAGCTACGCCACAGCATATTCTGCCGTGCGACGCACCGAGCGTGAACTTGCCCAACTCAAGCAACAAAACGACAGCTTGCGACGCGAACTCGACTATAACAAACATCGACTTGCCGAGCTCGACAAAGCACAGCTAAAAGACCCTGACGAACTGCCATTGCTCGAAACGAAAGTCAGAATGGCAGAGCGTGCCGAAGAAATAAAACTACACATTGCCACGGCCGTCGAACACCTGTCGACAGAAGAGTCGGGCGTCGTTAGCATGCTACTCGATAGCCGCAGGCAACTCGATAAGATTGCCGATTTTTTGCCTGCCGAAGACAATATCGTAGAACGCATAGAGAGCGCACGCATAGACCTTGACGACATTGCAGGTCGACTAAAAGAAGTGTACGAAAAAGTAGACTTCGACCCCGAAGAAGCGCGTGTGCTGACCGATCGTCTTAATATGTTGGACGGGCTTTTGCAGAAAAATTCGGTAGATTCACTTACCGAACTCATAGCACTGCGCGAAGAGCTTCGCACGAAAGTTTCTGTAGCCGAAAACTTCGACGAGACGCTCCGCGAGCTCTCCGACCGCCTAAAAGCCGAGACTGCCGAAGCCTTTCGACTGGCCGAGGCACTCAGTGCCAAGCGTGCAACCGCTTTTGAAAACATTGCCAGTAGCGTTTGCGAGATGCTTCGTGGCATGGGAATGCCCAATGCACAACTCGTTGTCAGCAGAGCTGAACAACCGCTTTCGCCCACGGGTGCCGACGACATACGCTTCCTTTTTGCTGCCAACAAGAATGGTCAGCCCACCGAGATTAGTCGTGTCGCTTCGGGTGGCGAGATTAGCCGAGTCATGCTGAGCATAAAGGCTTTGCTGAGCCAAAGCAAGAAGTTGCCCACCATAATTTTCGACGAGATAGACACGGGCGTCAGTGGCGACGTGGCCTCGCGCATGGGCAGCATAATGCGACGTATGGCTGCAAATATGCAAGTGATTACTATTACTCACTTGCCACAGGTGGCAGTGCATGGCATGGCACACTATCGCGTCTTTAAGCAAGACACTGTCGAGCGCACACTATCGCACATCGAAAAGCTATCGGCCGAAGCTCGCACGACCGAAATTGCCAAGATGCTCAGTGGCTCCGACGTGAGCGAAGCCGCTTTGGCTAATGCTCGCGCGTTGCTTGGCTCCGTAGCAAAAGAATAGTATCTTATGGGAGATGAAATAAATATAGGCTAATAAGTTTTGACGAACCAACAGATGAAATGTTGGTCCACATAGATGCGCGAAGCTGCGGAGGAGGTGCGCGAAAGCAACGAAACGGCTATGCGTAAATTCTTCGATGAAATTGCCGATATGTGCAAAGGAAACGACGAAGAAAATGGGCGATAAGAAGCCAGTTCTCATAGTAATAGCAGGACCAAATGGTTCTGGAAAAATAACCCAAACAAGCAAGATTCTAAGACATCAATAGTTAGAAAATTCTAATTGAGAGATAGCAAAGAAGTACGTTGATTGTTTGCCAGAATGGGCAAAACAAATAGTGCATTAAAATATATAATATCTAAAAAACACACAATATACAAAAGAGTAGATTAACTATACATACATAAACCAACAGCGTTTGCTATTTATTCGAGATGCTCTGAAAATTTGGCGATTAGAAGAAGTCCATCATTGAATAAGTTCAGTGAACGTCCACGCTAAGCGTGGGCGGAACTTATTTGATGGACGGGTTACGCCAAATACCTCAGAGCTCAATAAGCGAAGTCCACGCTTATTCTGTGCTCTGAGGTGTTTGTTGCCTCTGGCCTGCATTCATCGGGTAAGTAGCTGAACGCCCCAAAAAGCATACGCCGATGAGCACAAACCTGAGTAAACTTCATCGCGAAGACTTGCTGGACAAGATTCGGCAGATTCGCACCTACATTGCCCGTGCCCCACAAGACCAGAATACGGGCAACCTCCTGACCTACCTCGACGAACTTGCCAAAGACGTGAAGGGCAAGAAATATGGTCTCGTCTTCGAGCAACACCGCGAGGCGATTGATGAGACACTCGAGACGCACACGCCCGTACTCACCGAGCAGAAAGACCTCTTTGTCGACAACGGCGGCGAGATGAACTACCTAATTGAGGGCGACAACCTTGCAGCCTTGCAACTGCTCGAGAAAACCCACAAAGGTAAGATTGATGTGATTTATATTGACCCGCCGTATAATACGGGGAACAAGGATTTTGTGTACGACGATGATTTTGTGGACGCGAGCGATGTATTTCGGCATTCTAAATGGGTGTCGTTTATTAGTAAAAGGCTACAAATAGCTCGTTCTCTGCTAAAAGATTCTGGTTTCATTTTTATTTCAATAGACGATAACGAGCAGATGGATTTGAGGTTGACTTGCGATGAAATAATTGGTCAAGAGAATTTTGTTGCAAACCTACCCACCATAATGAATTTGAAAGGCAATCAAGACGAGTACGGATTTGCTGGAACACATGAATATACGTTGGTTTATGCTAAAAACAAGAATATTGGAACATTAGGGCATTTTTGCTTGAATGAGAACGATGATGAATTTGAACAATGGCAAGAAGATGAAATAGGTTTTTATAAAAAAGGTGCAAATCTAAAATCTACTGGCGTTAATGCGCCTCGAGAAAAACGTCCTAATCTTTATTTCCCAATATATGTAACCGAAGAGGGGCTTTTTAGTGTTGATGAGGAACTCTTTAATTCATCAAAAGTTTTACCTATAACAGATAATAAAGAAATGTCATGGCGTTGGAGTAAGGAAAAATTTAGAAATGAAAGCCATAATGTTATCATATCGCGAGAAAATGGGAAAATATCTATATACAAAAAACAACGTCCCGAACTTGGAAATTTGCCGACCAAAAAGCCAAAGTCGACATTTTACAAGCCTGAATATAGTAGCGGTAACGGAACTGCACAATTGAAAGATATTTTAGGTACAAAAAAATTTAATAATCCTAAACCGATAGAATTGATAAAGGACTTTATTCAATTGTCAACTTTCGATTCTACAACTTCAATTGTATTAGACTTCTTCGCTGGCTCAGGCACGACGGGTCACGCCGTCTTGAAACTCAACGCTGAAGATGGTGGCAAACGACGCTTTATTCTCTGCACGAACAACGAGAACAACATCTGCCGCGACGTAACCTACGAGCGTTTGAAAACTGTCATCTCGGGCAAGCGCAAAGACGGCAGCGAATATTCGGAAAAGTATCCTGCCAAGCTCAAATATTATCGCGTGGACTACGTCCCCATAAGCGACCGCCTCTACTACGAGTATGCCGACGAACTGTTGCTGCACATTCGCGAACTGGTGGAGCTCGAAAACGGAATCAACTTCACTGGCAACACAGACATTGCCATCGTGCTGACCGACAAAGAGATGGATGCGTTTGTATCGTCGGGTGGCACTGCAAAAACATTGTATCGTGGGCACAACGTGCTGATGAATGCCGAGCTGGAACAATATCTGGCCGACAAAAAAATAAAGGTGAACGTCATCCCCGATTATTACTACAACGAACTGAACCGCTAAGCCATGCAACTGACCGAATTTCAACTAAATGCAATAGCCTCACTGACCGAGGCAATGCAAGCCGACAAACGCGACATAATCTTGCGGAGCCCCACGGGTAGCGGCAAGACCATCATGCTAACGCACTTCATGGACGTGTATTGCAAAAGCGTGGCAAACACAGTTTTCATTTGGCTCACGCCTGGCAAAGGCGACCTCGAAGAACAGAGCAAAGCCAAGATGGACAAGTACGTTCATAACGCACAGACCAAACTCCTGTCCGACGTGATGACAAGTGGTTTCGCCGAAAACGACTGCTGCTTTATCAACTGGGAGAAACTGACTAAGAAGGGCAACAACGCCCTGAAAGAGGGTGAGCGCAAAAACTTCTTGGAGCACATCGAGACGGCTCGCGACAACGGTTTGCAATTTAAGATAATAGTCGACGAAAGCCATCAGAACGACAGCGTGAAAGCCAACGAGATTTTGACGTATTTCCAGACCGATAAGATTATCCGCGCTTCAGCCACGCCCAACAATTTCAACAAAGATGTCGTCAAGCTCATTGAGGTAGACGAGGCGGAGGTCATAGCTTCGGGACTGATAAAGAAACTGCTCGTCATCAACGAAGACTTTGCCCAAAACGAGAAAGTCGAAGATCAAATCTCCTTTCTGCTCGAACGTGCTTTGGCAAAACAACGCGAATTGGCATCGGCATTTATGGCACAAAAGTCGGATGTCAATCCGCTGATAATCGTTCAGTTGCCGAATAAGAACGACGTGCTACTCGACGCTGTGGAACGTTGGTTCGAGGGCCGTCAGATAACCTACGAGAACGGCTCGCTTGCCGTGTGGCTCAGTGGTAAGAAAGAAAACCTCGATGGCATTGAAAAGCCCGATGCACAGCCCGTTGCCATCATCATCAAGCAAGCTGTTGCCACTGGTTGGGACTGCCCACGTGCGCATGTTTTGGTGAAGCTACGCGACAACATGAACGAGACGTTCGAGATACAGACCATCGGTCGCATACGCCGTATGCCCGAAGCTCGTCACTATGGCTCCGATTTGCTTGACCGCTGCTATCTCTACACCCTCGACGAGAAATTTACCGAGGGCGTTCAAAACAATCTTGGCAAATGTGCGCTCAATGCCGTAAAACTCTTTATGAAGAAGGAGCATAAAGCGTTTACGCTGCAAGGGCAATACAAATCGGGTCTCGACACCATGCCACGCGACAGCCGTCTGGCGTTGGACGTCATTGCAAGATATTTCACACAACAGTACAATCTCGACAGAGATTATAAAACCAATTGGACCCGATTGGAGGCCGAAGGCTACGATTTCAGTGTCGATGTGGTCAAACACACAGTTTCGGGCGATGTGCACAAACTCAGTCAGCAAGAGTTTAAAAACCTGAATGACATAAAGTTGCGCGAGCCACTCAACACTCACAAGCATGGTCGTGATTTTCATCACGAAATTGCACAAATGGGTTTGAAAATTGGCTTGACCTACGACCAGATGAACGTCATCGTGCGCCGACTCTTTGGCGAAAAAGAGAAAGACAAGAGATGTGTTTTGCAGTTGAAGACAAGATTTTTGTATGCCTTTGTCATCAACAATAGCGACCGCCTCCGCCACGACATACAGCTTGCCATGAGTGTCGAATTGCAACAATCGCTCAATTTGCCTAATGCTGACAAAATTGTGCCTTTCGTTTTCTCAATTCCGCAAGAGACCACGTTCACTTACAACGCCAAAGCAATAGACCAGTCGGTAATGACGAAAAACGTCTACGACGGCTATCTGCTTTCTGCTGAGCCACGTTCCGACTCCGAACGCTCGTTTGAAAAGTATTGCGAGGTCAGCCCCAATGTGAGATGGCTCTACAAGAATGGCGACAAGGGCAGCGAATATTTTTCAATTGTTTATGCCGACAATTTTGGCAAGCTCAAGTCGTTCTTCCCCGACTACATCATTGGCCTGCAAAGCGGCGAAACGTGGATAGTCGAGACCAAGGGAGGCTTTGACCGTACGGGCAAAAGTGAAGATATTGACCCTTTTAGTCCCAAGAAATTTGAAGTGCTCCGAGCCTATTTGCAAGAGCAAAAATTGCATGGAGGTTTCGTGCGCAAAGACAAGCAAAGCGACGAACTCTGCATCTGCACCGAACACTATTCAGACGATATCCAGAGCGACGATTGGAAGTTGCTGAAAGATGTGATGTAGGATTGCTGGGGTGGGGGAAATACTTATTCTATTGTAAGTATTAGTTCGTCATCAGTTAACTCGTAAGTCATATTTTTATATTCCCCATCTATAATTTTGAATATAAACTCAGATATTTTTTTTGTGTTAGTATAGGTTGGCATATAACACTCCTTTCCTTGTTTAACAGATGTTTTTGACAAAAATTTCTCTCGTCCGTTGATAACGCCTCTGAGCTCTATTGTTAGTTTGTTCTGACGAGTGTTAATTGCTTTTATACCTAAACTTTGTCCGTTATTTTTAATTCTCGCCTCTCCATTTCCATTTATAGTGGGGGGGGTTACTATGTTTTGAGTTGCAGTGCTAACGTGTTGCTTTTCTATGGGTGTACGTGCATAGACTATAATTCTTATGTCGTCATGTCTGAACTCTGTTTCAATACGTATGTCTTCCACTTCACTTTCTATTATTATTTTGAAAGCGCTGTAGTGGTCAAGTCGACCATCATAAACGCCAACTTTTATTGTCTCCTTTTTGGCATCACTGTTTACTTTAACGTTTTGTGCCAAAATGTTTTCTGTTCCTTTTGATGGGTCTATGCCATACAACGTCAAGCTTATTGGACGATTAGTTAGGTTCGTTATTTTAATTGCTTCAGAAGCTTTCAAACCTACATTTTGCAAAATTTCTACGTGTGGAAACTTTTGTGTCCGACCACTCGAAAAGGTTATTTTGTGCAGCTTTTCTAAGCTTATTTCGTTGACTAAATTTTCGCCTTCGTATCGATATTCGACTTTTGTCTCGTCGATTTTGATAATATTGGCAACAATCGAATCACCATTACTTTTATATAAAATATCCTGAGCGCAGATGTTTGTGCAAATTGTAAGCAACAGGATTAGATAATTGAATCTCATTTGGTGTATATATTTCGTGGTTTTGAAAATGTACGTTTTTTCTCGTCAATAAATATTGTTTGAAAATTTGTTTACCTTTACTGTATAATATAGCGTGTACTGACTATTTTAAACGTACTTTTTGTTTCGCGAACCGATGTTGGTTTATGGTGTCGCAATCGCACATATTTCTGTAATTTTATTGCCGTATACATTACTTTTCTGAAAGACAATACAGAAATATATGCAACGCATAAGTACTTTTCTTACATCGCATGCTTCGCTAATCGTTTGTTTGGCTGCTGCTTTGGGCTACTTCTGTCCATCCCTATTTTTGTGGGTCGAGGGGATACGTCAGACGCTTATTCTCGGTTTCATAATGCTTACCATGGGCATGACACTTACGGCTAACGATTTTCGCATATTGTTTTCGCGCCCTTTCGACATTGTCATAGGTGCGCTGGCGCAATACACCATTATGCCCTGTCTTGCTTGGACTGTTGCCCATGTGGCAGGCTTTGAGCCCAGTGTGGCTGTCGGTCTAATCCTTGTCGGTTGTTGTCCGGGTGGTGTGTCGAGCAATCTGATGAGCTATCTTTGTCGGGGCGATGTAGCCTACTCTGTTGGCATGACGACCATCTCAACGCTCCTCTCACCCGTGGTGACACCCGCTCTTGTGGCTCTGCTAGTTGGCGAACACGTCGACGTCAATGCCTTTGGTATGTTTGTTAGCATTTTGCTCGTAACCCTCTTGCCAATCAGTTTGGGCTTTGGCTTCAATGCATGGGCTGGCTCTAAGTATGCCGAGGCGCGACGCACCATGCCCTCGCTCAGTGTCGTTGGGCTTGCGCTTATTGTTGGTGGCGTCGTCAGCCACGTTGCTCCACATCTCGCCCAACCAGGTTGGACGTTTGTTCTGCTAATGTTCTGTGCCGTCTTTGTTCACAATGGCACTGGCTACGCCCTTGGCTACCTTGTCGGTCGACTAATGCATTTTGGTAAGGCTAAAAATCGCACTTTGAGTATCGAAGTCGGAATGCAAAACGCTGGTTTGGCAACCAATTTGGCGTCTGTATTCTTTGTGGCTGCTAACCCACTGTCGGTTGTCCCTTGCGCCATTTCGTGTGCGTGGCACTCCATTTCGGGGACGTTAATAGCCAATTGGTTCGCTTTGCGCGACAAGAAAGTCGCTTAGGTCTTATTCTCTGCGTCGAACGCTCAGCACCTTGACGGGTGTCGGCTCGTGGCTGACCACCTTTTCACCGTCGCCCTGAAAGGTTTCTTGCACAAATATGTCCAGCTCTTCGCTGTTGGTCCATAGCGTCTCGTCTATGCTCGGTTCCCATGCCCCAACAGAGTATTCGGTCAGGTCGAGTTGACGCCACTTGAATTGTCTGACGCCCAGTTTGCGCGAGTAGAAGACGCTTACACGACTGTCGCATTCTGCGTCGCGGAAAATAAAGTAAGAGTCGCGATGTCCGATGACGAAGCGTGGACGGGCAATGGGAATCATCTTGGTCCCGCCACCAGCAAGCGAAAATGATGTCTTGCGGTCGCTTACTTGGCACATTTGCCATTTGCGTCCGTTGTGCCATACGAGCCTATATTGTGGCGTTTGGCTATCCGCTTCGCGCCAGTAGGTGGCAATGTAGGGGTGTCCTTTGCGGTCGGCAGCCATGCTCGTCTGGTTTATCAGTTCGCTATTCTGAGGTATAGCCCATGCTACTTCGGCAGTTGCAAGTGTTATGGGCAAGGTGTATTGTGTGCCGTCCGACTTGTGCCAAGTGCGTCCTTCGTCGTCGGAATAGGCGTAGCAGAGGTCGTGGTTGGTCTCCACATTCCACGTCTCGCGCCACACCCAGCTTAGGTGTATGCGTCCGCGTTGGTCGATGGTCATTTGCCAGTAGGCATTGCGTTTGCCCTCGCCGTCTATTAGGTTGCGGCATACGCGGCTCCACTTACGACTGTTCTTGTCGTAGACGTTCATTAGCATGTCGCCAGAGCCCGAACTGCCAGTCCGATATAAGAATGCCAAGTTGCCCGACGGAAGCATATGAAATTCGGGGTAAGTAACGGTTTGCTCTTCTTCGCCCGTCATGCTCTTTTCTTCGCCAAGCACGGTCGAGTAGGGTGCCACCGATGTGCGATAGTGAAGCGGTGAGCCGTGGTGGTCGTAGCAAACGTGTAGGTAGCCATCGCCGTCGGCTGCAAGCGAGATGACGTTATGCCCGTCTTCCACTTTGGCGCGATAGTCGGTTGTGTGGCTTGTCCATTTGTCTTCGCCTGCTCGTCGGCGTGCAATGACTATTTTGCCTTCGGGCGAGTAGTAGCCAACAAATTGTAGGCTGACATCGGCACTATCGACCGTTACGACCGACGATGCGCGAAAGATTGCCGTGTTGACCGACGTTTGGCTATATCCCAAGCCAACAGTGCTTTCTGCAACGCGTAGTTGCGCTGTTGCCGACAACGAAAGTGTGGCTGCTGTGGCTACGATTAGTGTGCGAATAATGGACGTCATAGGAATTTATATTTTAGGCTTCCGACCAGTGAAGCGTTCTCCGTCAATCATTTCGATGTTCTTTACCTCCATAAGCGAAAGTGCCAAACAGAGAATCACTATCCACGTTGTAGGTTGTGTGGGCGGTGTGTTAATTATTTCGGTAATAGGTTTGTCGCTTATGCCTATGCTGACAACAACCATAAGGTTGTTCAGAAAGTGGAAGAATATGCCCGGCAACAGACTACCCGTGATGACATATATCGTCCCTAGTAGGCAACCCAAAAAGAACCGTGGCAAGAGTCCTTCTATGTCAAAATGCATAAGGCTGAATATGATTGCTGCAAATATGACTGCAATGTGTGCGTTGCCACTCATGCTGTGGAATATTCGTTGTAATGCTCCGCGAAAAAAGAGTTCTTCGGATATGGCAGGTAGCAGTGCTATGCAGATTATGCTGACACTCCAATGTAGCGGTGTCGTAAAGCGTAGGGCGCGTATGATGAACTCGTTGTTGGCTTCTTTGAGGCTTGCAAGGTTGGCCGATAGCGACGAACCTTCTGTCAGATTATAGTTGACATACGATGCCCATTCGATGACTGGTTGGCAAAGGTAGACAAGTAGTGCGACGCAAAACATTTGCCAAGCACTTGTTTGTCGCCATTTGTCTGTCTGTGCTATGGGCATATATATGCGACTCCATATTGCTGCTGGCACTGCAAATTGCATAAGCGAGCTGAGCATAATCGACGTGGCAAGACGTGGGTAGGTGTCTGTGCCTATAAGGCTGCCCAACAGCCCTGCCAGTCCGCCGCAGACAACGAAAAGCAGGCATAGCACCGCGAGTGGCAAGAACATCGATTTGCGTTCTGAACTTGTCATTATGACTCGTTTTTGGCGCTTGTGTTAGTAGTTTTCTTTCTCCTTTTCTTTGTCGGCACGTGGCTTGTCGCCCGCATGACTTTCTATTGTGCCGTCAAGTAGTCCGTGGTAGCGAGCGTCGTCTTTTAGCAGCTCGATGGTTTGCTTTATCTGATTGTCATATTGCAACGAGTGGGCAATAGACTTTTTGCGATATTGTGTGGAGCGAATGGCTTCAGCCTCGACAAACTGACGCACTTCGCCACTTGCAGCAAGCATGTCGCGTTCCAGCTCGGCAGTTACTTTCTTTTCCAGCTCGTATATTTCTTGTTTGGCGTTGTCGTAGAGCCCTTCGGCTTTGGCTGTGCTGATAAGCTTGGTACAGAGCTCTTGCGTACGAGTCTTGTAGTTAAATTTTTTTTGCTTCTTCATGAAGTTGATGAAGTCTTGGTAGCCTTCGTCGGTTAGTTTCTCTTCGGCTGTGAAAGCTGGTTTCTTGCCTTGTGCTTGTAGGCTCATGAAGTAGCGGAAAGGATAGTCGCCAGCTATTAGCGATATGGTCACGGGCTTATATTTCATGCCGTCGAGCAAGACGTCGGGCGAAATGCCACCGCCATCGAAGACTTTGCGTCCGCCTTTGGTCTTTAACTCTTTCAGGAGTGAGTCTGCCACGTAGCCCACAGCTCCATTCTCGTCTTTGTTGGTGTAGTCGAGGGCTTGTATGCAACGTCCCGATGGCGTGTAGTATTTCGATGTTGTTACTTTGAGTAGCCCGTCAAAGGCTATGTCGCGAGTGGCTTGTACAAGTCCTTTGCCAAACGAACGCTGACCGACAACAACAGCACGGTCGAGGTCTTGCATGGCTCCCGACACGATTTCCGATGCCGAAGCCGACGAACGGTTTATCATGACTGCAATGGGCATGGTGGTGTCGATAGGCTTTTGGAGGGCTTTGTAGTTGCGGTCCATTGTTTTTAGTCTGCCACGTGTGCTGAGCATGTTGCTGCCTTCGGGGACGAAGAAGTTGACTATTTTTAGAGCTTCGTCGAGCAATCCGCCCGGGTTGTTGCGCAGGTCGAGAATTAGCTTCTTTGCACCATGGTTGTCGCGCAAGTCAATAAAGGCTTTTTGCAACTCTTCGGCGCAGTTGGTCTCGAAGCCACGTAGCGAGATGTAGCCTATGCCGTCAGACAACATTCCGTAGTAGTCTATGGCATCGAGTTTTATCACTTCGCGCTTGATGTCTATCTTGACTGGTTTGGGTTCACCAAGGCGTTGCACCTCTACTTTGACCACCTCGCCAGCTTTGCCACGCAGCTTTGAGCTGACGTCAGCAACAGCTTTGCCGCGCATCTCTTCGCCGTCGATACGAAGAAAATAGTCGCCTACGTGCAAGCCTGCTTTGTCCGATGGCGTACCTTGATAAATTTCTTTTACTTGTATAAGGTTGGTGTCGGACACAGAGATTACAGAACCCACTCCACCATATTCGCCGCTTATCTGAAAGTTATACGCTTCCTTGTCGTTTTCGGGAATATAGGTTGTGTAGGGGTCGAGCTTAGAGAGCATTTCGTCTATGGCGGCTGGTATTATCTTGTCGGGGTCGGGTTCGTCGACGTAGAACATCTGTAGCTCCTGATATAACGAGAAAAAGATGTCCATGTTTTTGCTAATCTTGAACTCGCGATCGTCTTTTTGCAGACCGAGTAGTGTGGCTACTGTTAGTGTCGAGAGTGCGACAAGAGATATGGTGCGGAAGTTTTTCTTCATTTCTGATGAGATAATTTTTTTGTGTGGCTTAGGCTATTGTTACGAGTGTGGCTCCGAAGCCATATTCGCTAAACGACGCGTCTTGGTAGTGGCAGCGTGCATAGCTCGTGTCCAGTAGTTTGCGTATTTCGTTTTTGAGGACTCCTTGTCCTACGCCGTGAATAAATACTATTTTTTGCCCATGTCGGTTCTTGTTCTGCTCCATTGTCGTGCGGACCGTGGTTAGTTGCAGTTGGAGCATGTCGAAGTTGGTAAGCCCCGTGGTGTTCTCGACAAGAGCATCGATGTGTAAATCTATTTCGAGAGGTGTGTCGACGTTGCTTACGCGACTAATTTTTTTGTGTTGTGAGGGCTGTCTGTCTGTTTGCGACTTATGCAAGTCGGCTTCGGATAGTTTTTCTACTTGCTCGCTTAGCTTGTCGCGAAGGACGGACAGTAGGATTGCTTTTTCGTCGAAGTAGTCGTTCGAGACAAAACTGGTGTCGCGCAAGATTCGTGCACCCTTAATTTTTATGTTGGTTTCGGTGGGCGCAATGGGCGTAAAGGTGCGTACGCCTTTCTTGTAGAATATGGTGTGTACACTCCACGTCTGCCCGTCGATGGCTACGGGGTTATAGGTGTCGAGTGTTTGTTTTGTGTTTGGCTCAATGGTGCGTGCGTCGAGCGTGGTGGCTACGCCTTTGCTGTCTATTTGCAATATGGCATA
>CALAVC010000175.1 GCA_937892095.1 uncultured Bacteroidales bacterium
ACAGATAATCAGCGATATATGCAATAGTTGCTACTAAGTTGCGGATATGCATTTTAGAAAATATACATTCAAGTTCTGACATTATATCTGTATAATCAATGTAGTTATTGCATGCGTGCCTTAACGTTGACGCCAAAAACTTTTATATAGCCTTCGTATCCTGCTAATTTGTAGCATTGTGGGTTGCAATCGATGTCAGAGGGGTAAACAAAACCTCCATTATCGGCTTTCATACAATGCATATACGTAACCAACTGATACAAATCCTCCCGTCCGACACCTTTCCACAATCGTTTGTATTTGGCATCGATGATATAGTTTTCTTTCCAAAAATCAGGGTATAGGTGGCGGCTATTTCTATCAAACAAATCTTCATCTTCTGATTTCGCAAACATTCTAATACCACCACGACTTTCTTTATTCTTCGGATGAAGAAACCCACATTTGCTCAATACTGTCGCCCAATATTCTTTCCCAAAGCCACGCTCCGTCAAAAAGGATTCCATAAACCTTGTCTTTTTCGTATCCAAATTTTATGCTATGGTGTCGGAGGATTTGAAGGCAGAGCTTTCGCAAAACTGTATATGCTGAAAAATACGGATGTTGGAGCGGACGAAGATTTTTGCCAATAATTATGCCCATTCCCAATTTTTCCGTTGTGCAACAATTATGCAGTCGCCTTTTCTAATGTCTTTAAATCGCTTTCCATAGTCAGAAGATTCATCCCAACCTACTGCTGCAATGCCCTTTAAAAACATTTCTTCTGCGTAATTATCATTTTCGTTGTAGATGTTTGGACTTATAACGTAGTAATCCATTTATTTGTTTTTTTTATCTATGAATAGTTTCAAAAAAAATGTTCACTTAAGTATAATATTTCCCCGAATACAGTATATAGTTTTCTAAAACTCCAATTTCGGTAATATCTTTGTGCTTGTTGGTTTATACATCTTAGGATGCATAAATAAGAAATCAAATCTGTATATAAATTTATGAAAAAAGAAAAAAAATATCTTGTCGATCGTTTTGCCGACATAAAAATATTGCGATACTTCGTATCGGATTTTGAAAGTTTGCCAGTAAAACAAAAATTATTAATATACTTTCTGAGCGAAGCAGCTTTATGGGGACGCGACATCTTTTGGCATCAGAACTGTGAAGAGGGCTTGCAATTGAGGTCTTTTTTGGAGCAAGTCTACATATACAAGAAGAGAAATAATGGTGGCGTAGATGCGTCGTTTGAAAAATACGTTAAGCAAGTTTGGTTTGCCAATGGTCCACACCACCATTATAGTAACGATAAGTTTGCGGTCGGCTTTAGCTCAGAACAATTACATCTGTGGGCAAAAGAAGCTGGCGTGGAAAGCCTATTGTCGGAAGACATCGAAAAGCTAATATTTGACCCTCAGTACAAACCAAAGAAAGTGTCTCTCGATGCCAACTCGGACGTCATACAAAATTCTTCGGTTAACTTCTATAAGGGAGTTTCGCAAATACAGGCAGAGCAGTTTTATGCATCGGGCAAAGGGCATCCACTCAATAGTCGACTATGTCTGACTGCTGATGGCAATTTACAAGAGCAATTGTGGACTGAAAATGGAATGTACGGTGCGTACATCAGCCGAATTATCTATTGCTTGCGAGAGGCTGAGAAATACGTTTGCAACGAAACTCAGGGGCAAGCAATACGTCTGTTGATAGAATATTATCAAAAAGGCGAGCCTGCAGTCTTTGATGAGTATAACAAGACATGGGTTCAGGATAAAGAAAGCGTTGTAGACTTTATAAATGGGTTTATAGAGGTCTATAACGACCCTCTGGGGCTGAAAGCTACTTGGGAAAGCATTGTTGAATTGTGTAATACTTCGGCAACAAATAAGGCTAAGAAGATTGCAAACGTGGCTCAGTGGGCAGAAGACAATTCTCCTGTTGCAGCAGAATATAAAAAAGCCAATGTTCGCGGTGTCAGCATGAAAATAATTGAAGCAGTTATGCTTGGTGGCGACTGCTATCCATCCACGCCTATAGGTGTTAACTTGCCTAATGCTGATTGGATTCGTGAGCAATATGGTTCAAAATCTATTTTGCTAAGCAACATTACGCGTGCGTATAGTGAGGCAGCATCGGGCAGTGGAAGTCTTGAAGAGTTTGCAGCATCGGCAGAAGAAGTTGCCAGACATAAAAAATATGGTAGAGAATCGGACGACTTGCATACATTGCTACACGAGTGTCTTGGGCATGGTTCTGGACAGATGCGAAATGGTGTGTCGCTCGATGCACTTAAAACCTATGGTAGCACAATAGAGGAGGCTCGAGCCGACCTGTATGCACTATATTTTATGGCAGACAACAAAATGATAGAGTTGGGTCTTTTGCCGTGCAAAGAGGCTGCTTGGACACACTACGATAGCTATATGCGCAATGGCATTCTTGTTCAGCTTGCGAGGATTAGCAAAGGTCAAAAAATAGAAGAAGCTCACATGCGCAATCGTGCACTAATAGCTCGTTGGTCGCTCGAGAAAGGTCGGCAAAATGGTGCATGCGACATGATTGTAAGAGGCGGTAAGCACTATGTCGTAATAAAAGATTATGAGCAAATGAGACAAATATTTGGTTCTTTGCTACGCGAAGTGCAACGCATAAAAAGTGAAGGAGACATTGTAGAGGCTCAAAATCTTGTGGAAAACTATGGCGTATCGATAGACCTTGAATTGCACCAAGAAATAATAGAACGCTACGAAAAACTCGACATTGCACCTTTTAGCGGTTTTGTCAACCCAGTACTTACCCCCATAATTACTGACGGACAGATTACGGACGTAGATATTTCTTACGAAGAAATGTTTGATGAACAAATGTTGCGCTATTCGCAACAATATTCACTCGGTGTGTGGTAGAAAAGTGTCTGTGAGCAAAAAAATACAAAGCGCGATTATGCGGTGCATTGGTTTGATGTTTTCACTAATGCTATCGTGCCACGTATATGTAGCCCTTGCTTTTATTGCAGTAGATTTTGTCATTCCACAAGAAGTTTATGCTCAAAAATTTAAGGACTCGAAAACTAAGAAGAATAGTAGCAATAGGAAAAGAATTGTTAAAACAACAACTCGAAACATCGATAAATTGGAGCATTTCAATAGGATTAGCATTGCCAAAAACATAAATGCTGTCATTGTACAAGGCTCTAAACAGAGTGTTCAGATTAAAGCTGAGCCGACGATTACAAAAGAAGTCGTATGCGAAGTCAAAGATGGTCGACTGAACGTATATGCCAATAAGTTTAAATATAAGCAGTCGCAGCGTATAGACGTATTGATAACGTGCGACTCTACTCTTGTAGAAATTCATGGGGTTTCGAGTAGCAACATAACTACACGTGAAACACTTAATTTGTCGGAACTTACACTAAGCGCAGATTATGCTGTCGAAATGCATATAACGGTCAACACCCCACGTCTGACAGCTGAGGCAAATAAGTTTTCAATTCTTTGGCTTACGGGGACGATTGGACAAACAAATGTTACTCTTGACAGCGGTAGCAAGCTAAGAATGAAGCAAATAAGGGCTTCGCGAGTAAGTATAATTGCTGATAGGGAATCGTATGCCGAAGTATCGGCACTTGACTACTTGCAGATTAATGCAGACAACATGAGCGAAGTGCAATATTATGCACCAACAGCCGTTGTGGAAGCACATACAGACAATGGTGGGCACGTCGTAGAATGCATGATAAGGGACAATTTGTAGATGTCTATCAAAAAGTCTGCAAAATACGCGCATAGCGCACAACTGAAGAAAGTGCAAGGGAAATGCCAATGTAAGGAGCAAATTGCACGCCAAGGAGCGAAATGATAATCCAAACAGCAATTAGGGCTATATTAGTAAATATAAGCCATTTACATATTGTGTTACGTCTGTTGCAGGCAATGTTTATAAGTATAGGTATGCAGAGAATCGAAGCCCAAAGTACATTGTAGTTGTACGACGTGCAACTAATTTCGGATATAAACCATAAGTATGTAAAGATGAGCGACAAAATGCTGAGTATGGTTAATAAACATACATCGACAACTTTATAGTATTTATGCTTACGATACTCTATAATGGTTATTGCGACTATAAGAATAAATATTGCACAGCTTAAGGTTAGTGGTGATAGATATGCGAATAAACTTTTTTTTAGTGTAGAGTGGCTTTGTTCGCATAATATTTGTGCTTCGCCAACTAATTTATTTTCAATAAACCATGCTTCGAGGCTATCTGGCAACATTGCCTTGGCATTGTAGTCAACATAGTTGTCGGTCGGTTTACCAAGTATCAGGTCAATACCCTGTCCTGCCCATTGGTTAGTAGATACGTAGTTGTGGATATAGTCTCTGTATGTAGCTTCGTGAGACGTCGTGCCACAAACGATTGGTCGATTAGCAACCTTTGTTACAATATCTCTTACTCGTGTGGCACAATTGTCTTTAAAAAAGTCGTAGCGGTAGTATCTATTCTGCTCCTTTGCATTATCAAGCAAAAGAGCTGCTAAATCTTGTCTTTGGCTACTTGACAATATAAATTCACGTTCTACAACTCTCCTGTTTTCTCTTTTATATTCGTGGATAAAATTGCTCGTTTGAGAAACAGACAAGCAATAGTCCAATGTGCCATTTAAAAACTTACCATAAAAATTAGGAGTAGCAAAGTTGAACGTTCCATAATTGAATACGATGTCCCACTTACGTTTTTCATCGACCAAACGAATCGCCGTATGTCCGTATGACGAATATAGTTCATCGCCCGGAGAGCAAGTAAGCAAACTTAATCGTGGTAAATCTTGAGCATTTACAAGTAAAGATGTAAATATACAAAGGATAAGAATTCGTAATTTACAAGCAAATCGGGTTGATTTACATAGCATAACACTGTTAATTTACACAATTAACTTACCAATTAACTCACTCATATTACTCATGGAGTGTCGGAACATATAATCTTCAATACCCTTCACAACGTTGGCTGGTGTCGTAGGGTCGAGGAAGTTGGCTGTTCCAATTTGGACAGCAGAAGCTCCTGCGAGTAGAAACTCAACAGCATCTTGTGCTGTAACTATTCCACCAAGACCAACAACGGGAATATTTACGACTCGGCTAACTTGCCAAACCATCCTCAGTGCGACAGGTTTGACTGCAGGACCAGACAAACCACCAGTAATGGTAGACAAGACTGGTCGACGTTTTTCTGCATCTATTGCCATGCCAAGCAATGTATTTATAAGCGAAACAGAATCTGCACCAGCTTGTTCCACAGCTTTTGCAATGCTAACGATGTCTGTAACATTTGGTGTTAGCTTTACCATGAGGTGCTTATGGTAGACACGTCGAACGGCTTCGACAACAGATGATGCCATATTGCAATCTGTACCAAATCCCATACCACCTTTCTTAACGTTCGGACAAGATATATTAAGTTCTATGGCAGGAATGTGTTCTAAACCGTCAATTATACGTGCTGTTTCGACGTAATCATCTATTGTTGAACCCGATACATTAACTATTACATTGTTTGTGTATTTAGTTAATTGTGGGTAAATATGTTCAACAAAATAATTGACGCCTTTATTTTGTAGTCCGACAGCATTAAGCATACCGCTTGGCGTCTCGGCCAATCGTGGATACGGGTTGCCTTGTCGTGGATTGAGTGTTGTTCCTTTGACAATAAATCCACCAAGCATAGATACATCGAAAAAATCGTCGTATTCATAGCCGTAGCCAAACGTTCCTGAGGCCGTCAATACAGGGTTTTGGAGGTGAAGACCGTTACCTAAGTTTACTTGTAAATCTACCATTTCAGTTGTTTTGAATTGAAGACTGGACCATCAGCGCATACTCGTAAATTTCCGTTGTCCACTGTATCTGTAACACAACAGAGACATACGCCAATGCCACACGCCATCATGTTTTCGAGCGATGAGAAACACTCGACATTGTTTTCTTGGGCAATGTGTGCCACTGCCTTCATCATTGGGGTTGGACCGCACTGGAGTATAGAAGTAAATTTCGATACCTCATTTGCAGATAGCAGTTGATGATTGGTAACGAAACCTTTAACGCCCTCCGACCCATCTTCGGTAGCAACGCATAGCTGACCAATGCTTTCGTAGGCTTCGCGTCGGAGGATACCTTTACTTGTGCGAACGCCAAATAGGAACGTAGGTGTTACACCATATTCTTTTAGCTTTCTGCCAAGTAGTAGCAACGGAGCAACTCCGACGCCACCACCAACAAGCAGAGGTTTGTTGCCACACGCTTTTAGGTCAAATCCATTTCCAAGTGGCAAGATAGCATCTAATGTATCTCCAGCTTTCATTTGGCACAGAGCCGCTGTACCCTTGCCTGCGTTGCGAATGAGAAATGAAATTGTATTTTGTTTTTTGTCGAAATCGTGTATGGATATGGGGCGACGGAGCATTACGCCATCAACGCCTCTTATCCTTAATTCGGCAAATTGTCCAGGTGTAACGATTAGGTCGGTGAGCTGTTCTGTCGGACGTGTAGTCATGTAACAAAAACCGCCATCGAGTGTTACGTTGGACAATATAATTAGATCTGTCTTATAGTGTTTCGGCATGATTTTGCATTATCAACGTAATGCAAAATTATACAAATTTCACTTATTAAGGTTGTGGGCGGTAGTCTATGAACGTCTTGTCGTCATCAAACAAAATGACTCTGACTATTTTCTGTTCTTTTTTCAGAGGTGAAGAATCTATTTCGGAGCGTTTATCGCGTGGCGTCGAATGGACATTATGCTTTTCAAGCTCATTCGTATTTGCATTATTAACTTGTTCGCCGACATCATTTTTAACCTCGAGCGGAGTAGACACTTCATTTTGCGCAGGTGGCGAGCCTCCCATAAGATCGAGTAAATCGAGTGTTTTACGTTCGTTTTCCTCATTAATAGATTGTAAAATAGGCTCGCCTAAGCCTGTTAATAGCCAGTTGCGATTAATATTTAAATCTGGAAAACCGACTAAAATACTATCCGCAATATTTTCGGTAAGCGATGCATGCCTACCACTTTTTGACATTATGTGTGAGATAGTGGCAGGACTTAATCCGACACGCTCAGCGAATTCATTTTGCCTTAGTTTGGTAAGGTTGAGTAGGTAAATTAAACGAGAACGTGGCTCTATAAAATTTGTGTTTTCAGTCTCCATATGGAATTCATTATTAATTTACAAATATACACATTGTTTTTACGTAAATCAACAAGATGTATAGTTAGTTGTAAATTACAGATTGAGTAAATTAACGAGGCTGTATTATGTAAATTAACGGAGTGCTTTTACACTATATTTGTAAACAGACACTACGATGTGCACTATGGTCTCTTTAGCGGATTAAAGAATAGAATATTTATGCTTGATAAATAAACGTTTAGAAGCGAAATATGCTCTTGTTTATTATGTGCGTATGTTGCGTTAAAAAAATATGTCAATTCTTTTTTGATGTCGTATATACCTAATATACAGATGCTTAAATGAGTCTTTTATACCCTAACTAAATCATGTAAATTTGGTATACCAATTATTTTAACCTATAAGTTAAAATAAATATACATAACTACTTGATTTATAGTATGTAATGTATTTGTGATTAATGTAAAATCAAAAGATATTAAATAAGTAAATCTAAGTAAATCAACCTTTTACCATTGTAAGATCGCTTCTTCTATCGGTTAATTTAGTTAATCGAAAGTTTATTGTATTGATTAACAATAATATTGAGCCTATCCCCTACCCTTTGGTCACGAAAATTCTTAAAAGATTGCTAACTTAGGACCATTAACTCATACTTCTTGTACAAGAAATAGAAACAATTGCAGATTTGCCCAACTATTAAACCAACTCAAAAAACATTAAGCTATGACACGAGAAGAACTTATCAAGCAGTGCAAATACTATAAGGGTGAAGAAGAATGTCCGTACGATGGACAACAGACAAACAAAGAGATGTTATGGTTCTATGAGCGTTGTTGGTTTTTGGGAATGTTACGTGGTGAGGATTTTAAAACGATATGTGAAGAGTATAAAACTTACACAGCAAACACAATCGAAACAAACGAAAAAATACCATTTACATTAAGGGCTCTACTCTTTAATCGATATGCACAAACAAGTATGACAAGCAGAGAAGAGACAATTAAAAACTTTACTGAGTTTCTTAATACCTACTATGGAAAATAATGTTCAAAATTTGATACTTGATTGAATAGCTCACCTATCATAAGCAAGTAAATTGTATTTTGGTTACGTTTTATAACCTCAAACCTACTACCTCGTTGACCAATCCACACTCTCTCTCTTTCCCCATATATTCGTTGGCAAGTCCGTCCCATAGGTTGTTCTTCGCGTAGTCATATTTATTATGGTCTGTGTAGTGAGAAAAAGGCTCTGCATATATACCGTGCGCACCCTTTGGTACAACGATAATTAAATTACACTTTAACGTAAAGCCTTTGTCTACACGTACAGAGGTAGACAAAAAGCTACCATTAGTAAATACATCACCAACCGATACCTCCGACAGATTTTTACCAAGTTCTGGTATTGGATAGTCGCTTACACCTCTTCGTACTACAAAACTCAAAATCTTTTATTAAAGTCAGGTATTCCTTTTTGTCGAGCTTATCAAACAGCACTGGCTTATCCTCACTTATCGCCTTTGCCTCTAACTGCTGTATTTTCTTGTCAACTTTTGCAAATTGCTTTTTATATGCCAACTGTGCTATTTCCCAAGTGGCATATTTCTTGTGTTCTCCAACTCATTTAATTTCAAAGTGAGTTTCTTTTTCTGCTCTTCGAGAGTAAGACCAGCCCAACTCTCAATTTTGGTTTTAACAGCTTCGTTGACCGCCTTAGCTTCTTGCAAAGAATAGAGTTTTGCAGTCGCAAATGGGTTTTCCAAATATTCAAGCGAATACAATTCTTTGCCGAGAGCCTTAACCTTTTGCGCCTCAACATACGCCAACTTATAATCAGCTTTTTGTAGTGCCTTTTGTAGTGCTGACGTGTCAATATCGCTTATGACATTGAACTTATTTATTAGCTTGTTGCCGTACTTAATTACTGCCTTGCGTTCCGCCCACTCACCACGTAGGACGTTAGCATAAACAAATGTGGGGGTGCATTTCAATAATAATGAGTAAATTTGCAATCGTTAAAACATTGAAAGAACGCAACATTCAATTACCTACATAGATAATGGAATTTGAACAAGAGATTGCACGTCGACGGACGTTTGCAATAATTAGCCACCCAGATGCTGGCAAAACCACCCTTACTGAAAAACTATTGCTTTTTGGCGGTGCCATACATGTGGCAGGTGCTGTAAAAAGCAACAAGATTAAAAAGACTGCCACGTCGGACTTTATGGAGATTGAGAAACAACGTGGCATTTCGGTGGCAACATCGGTTATGGGCTTTGAATATAATGGCTACAAGGTTAATATTCTTGACACACCTGGTCACCAAGACTTTGCCGAAGATACTTTTAGGACACTTACTGCTGTTGATAGTGTAATAATTGTAATTGATGCAGCCAAAGGTGTGGAGACACAGACACGGAAGCTAATGCAAGTGTGTCGTATGCGCAACACGCCTGTGATTGTGTTTGTAAATAAACTCGACCGCCCGTGTGGGGATGCTTTTGACTTGCTGGACGAAATAGAAACCGAACTAAAAATAGGAGTTCGCCCACTTAGCTGGCCCATTGGCAATGGTGAGCGGTTTATGGGAGTATATAACTTGTTCGAGAAGTCGCTCTACATGTACGAACCGAGCAAACAGACAGTGCAAGAGGGAGTAGCCGTCGAACTAAGCAGTAAAGAACTTGACAGCAGAATAGGAGAAACAGAGGCTGCAACACTGCGCGAAGAGGTTGAAACCATAGATGGAGTGTACCCTGAGTTTGATGTGCAAGACTATCTGCGAGGTCAGATTGCACCCGTCTTCTTTGGTAGTGCACTCAACAACTTTGGTGTACGAGAGTTGCTTCATTGTTTTTTGCAAATAGCCCCTCAACCACAAACAAGCCATGCTGCCGAACGCGATGTATTGCCCCAAGAGAAAAAGTTCACTGGCTTCGTGTTTAAGATACATGCCAACATGGACCCCAATCACCGCAATCGAATAGCATTCGTAAAGATATGCAGTGGAAAATTTGAGCGCAACAAAGCATATAAGCACGTAAGACTAGGAAAGGAGTTGAAGTTCTCGAGCCCGACGGCCTTTATGGCAGACAAGAAGTCGATAATTGATGAGGCATACCCAGGCGACATTGTGGGTTTGCCCGACACGGGAAACTTCAAGATTGGCGACAGCATATCGGAGGGAGAGAACATTAATTTTAGAGGTCTGCCAAGCTTCTCGCCAGAACTATTCAGGTATATTGACAATGCCGACCCTATGAAGGCCAAGCAACTTGCCAAGGGCATAGACCAACTAATGGACGAGGGTGTTGCACAGCTTTTTGTACATCAGTTTAATGGTCGTAAGATAATCGGTACAGTCGGTGCGCTGCAGTTTGAAGTGATTGAATATCGTCTGTTGCATGAGTATGGGGCAAAGTGTCGCTACGAAGGCATCTCGCTCTATAAAGCATGCTGGATAGAAAGTGACGACGTTGCAGAACTAAGTGAATTTAAGAAACGCAAAGCTCAGTATTTGGCAAAAGACAAAGACGGGCGCGACGTATTCTTGGCCGAAAGCAACTTCATGCTACAAATGGCCGAACAAGACTTTAAGAAAATCAGATTCCATTTCACAAGTGAATTTTAAGCGTACAATATGGTTGTCGTATGTGGCAATTATAAGTGCTTGTAGTTCAGAGCCAGAAAACAGATGGATTGTCGAAAGCGAAACTGAAAACTATAGTCTACAATATGTTGGCGACACGATAGAAATAGTTGCACCCAAAGGCTTAACGCTTTGGAATGAGAAGACGTTTTGTGCTCCGATAACTTTTGAATACGAGGCAAAGGTAGTCTACGAAAACGAAGGCGATAGGCTTAGTGACCTTAATTGTTTTTGGATGGCGAGCGACCCACGATGTGGTGGCGATGCACTGAGAGACACAGCTACACGCAGAGGTAACTTTAACAAGACTTATGCGTTACAGCTATACTATGTTGGCTATGGTGGAAACAGCAATAAGACAACACGTTTTAGGCGGTATAACGCAGATGTGCGAGGCATAGTAGACAAACAATTCCGACCACAAATACTGACGGAATATACAGACTCTGCGCATCTTTTGGTGGCGAACCATTGGTACAAGATTAGAATAGAAAGTCGTGCAGACGGGCGCAATCTTTACTTTGTGAACAATGAGAAACTTGTGGACTATGTTGATTCTGTACCACTGAAAGAAGGATTGTTTGGATTACGTACGACACACTCGCACGTGAAATTTAGGAACTTCAGAGCGTACTAAAAAGGTGGAGAACTACCGATAGTTCCCCACCCTATTTTTTACAAGCAAAGTGTTTTATTGTAGTGCTTTGGCTTTGTTTTCGAGAACTGAAGCAATGCTATCGTTGAGCGAACGGACGTAGACCGTGTAGCCATCGGCAGTCAGAGGGTCGATAATGAGGCTTAGGCTTTCGGAGGCTTTGTCTTGTGCTTCGCCCAGCAAGCCAGATTCGAGTGCTCGCACTTCCATTGTATCTTTATGTTCTATACAGAATTTATTAAAATCGGACAGTTTGATAGAAGAAAAGAGTCCGTTGCTTTGGTTGAGTATCCTAAGGCTATTTGGATCTATTTCGTGAGAAAGAATCTGAGTTTTGGGCAAATAGAACGTTACGATGGTATCGGACACATCGAACTTTGCATTTGCTAAGTTTATGCCAGCCTTGATAACTCCACTATACTGCATAATGAGTGTACTCGTCGAAAAGGGTATCTTCATGCCCCAAATATTCTCAGACTTTGAGTGCTTTGCGACATCGGTATATGAATAGCTAACAGTGGCAAGTTCGCTTACTTGCGAGAGTTTAGACTGCACACTTTCGATGTTTATGGGGCGTAGCTCAGTTTTGTGCGACATAGTGTTAGCTACTTGTACACCTGTCTTGAAAGCTGTCCATGCTACAACACATAGGAGGACAAGTACGAGTAGGACTTTCTTCATTTTTTGTTTTGTTGCTTAACGAAGTTGTCTATGGCCATGGTCATAGAAGGGCATTCGGGCGTTGGTGCTTGTAAGTCGAGACGCAGACCAGCATCGGTAACGGCCTTGCCAGTTACAGGACCAAACGCAGCTATAGCAGTATCGTTTTGTTCAAAATCGGGGAAGTTTTCACGGAGCGAAGCAATCCCCTGCGGGCTAAAGAAGACGAGCAAATCGTATTGCTTAATGTCGACGTCGTGCAAATCGGAGCTTACTGTACAGTAGAATGTTGCTATTTTGTATGTAAGCTTAGCTTTGTCGAGCAGGAGAGGGATTTCCTCCTTGTGGACATCGGATAGTGGCACGAGATAGTTTTCTTCCTTGTGCTTTTTCATGATGTCGACCAACTCTGCAAACTTGCCAGCAGCATGAAATATTTTGCGCTTACGATAGACTGTATACTTTTGCAGATATACGGCGATGGACTCCGAGATGCAGAAATATTTCATCATTTCGGGGACTGCAACGCGCAGCTCTGTACACAAACGAAAGAAATGATCGACAGCGAATTTGCTTGTAAAGACAATGGCAGAATATGAAAGTATGTCTATTCGCTGCTTGCGAAAAGTTTTTGCATCGAGACCTTCTACTTGTATGAACGAGCGGAAATCGATTGTTACATTGTTGGACGAAGCAACCTCGTAGTAAGGAGATTTTGGGTCGGTAGGAGTGGGTTGCGAAACAAGAATTTTGTTTATCTTCATTTTAAGTCAGATTAGTCAATTTGCTCTATGACCAATCGCGGAGGTTAGTTTTGGTTGTCTTTTTCTTTTGATTGTATGTTTTTAATAATTCGAACAGAAACTAAAATAGTTTTTGTATCAAAAAATAAAGACATACTATTGGTGCCAATTCAGCGGTGCAAAGGTACAAAATAAAGTAGAAAAATGAGGGTATGTCTGTAACTCTATTTTTCATTGTGCAGATGATTCGGTATGTGGTAATGGCAACAAAGATGCAAGCAATAAGTATAAAAATTGGTTGGTAGAAGGCTTCGGGGACGAAAGGCAAGACGAGTGCAAAGCTTATGAGAGCGAGACCGATAACGGCACACGAAGCTCGCTTGAAAAGAATGGTGGTGGCGTAGGTCGCATCGTCGTAGAACGCATAGCCAATTAGCTTGTCGACAAGACAACGAAGATTGTAGAGTATGCCACAAAAGACAAAAATGATGGCTGTATATAACAGGAGATTTATATGTTTGGGTAGTTGTGGATTTTGGTAGAGGAAGTATTCTACAACGAGCGCAGAGAGAACAAGATAGAAGATGACATTGAGTGTAGAGATGCCGAATTTGCTAAAAATATTGTTAGTCTGCTGGAATTTCTTCCATGTTAGCGAATTGGTTACAAAGCCCATTACGTCGGATACGACATTGGGGTATGATAGGCGCACAAATATTATTGAGAGAAGTGAGATGACAGTAAGCAAAACAGATATGGGTGCATAGGGGCTAAGAGCAGTAGCACCCAAAGGCTTTATTTCGAGATGTTGGTCGATAGCAGCGTCTATGGTATAGAAGGAGGTTATAAGCTGTGTTTGCTGATTGTTTTGCGATATGTATTGACATGGAGAAACGGCGGATTGCAGATCGGTTGATGCGACAGAGAGTTCAGCTATGGTTTGTGGAACTGGTGCAAAGAACACAGAGTCGGAATGCGACATGTGTTGAGTGTTCGAGCGAAAAGACTGTGGTGAAGCAATCTTTGGGGGGAGGACAGGTTGCACTGGTTGGACTACAGACGATTGGATGGTATCGGATTTCAACATAGACTAAACTTCAGCGTCGGTAAGAGTGTATTGTGTTTCGTTGTACGAAGAGATGTAGCTGAGCAGTTCATCGACGGAATTGGCAACATAAAAAATATGGCGATGTTTTTCGTTAATTAATTTGCAAGACATCATATTGTCGAATTGCTCGATGAGTGGGTTGAAGAAACCGTCAAAGTTAGCAATTACAATTGGTTTGGGGTGTTCGGCAAGTTTTTTGCTTTCTATGGCAAAAAAAAGTTCGTCGAATGTTCCTGTACCTCCGGGTAGAATGAGAACGACATCGGACAGGTCGAGCATGCGTTGTTTACGCTCTGAGAGTGTGTTTACCTCAACAACATTGGTAACGTTGGGGTCGAGCCAGCCTTGCGCGATAAAACTGCGTGGTATGACTGCTGTAAGTGGTGCAGATAGTCGACGTGCAGTACGCGAGACTTGGCCCATGAGTCCGATGGCTCCGCCACCATAGACGATCCCCCACCCCATGGCTGACAACTTTTCAATCCATTGGTCAGTTGCCGTCAGAAAAGACTGACTTGTCCATCTACTTGATGCACAAAAAACACAAATCGTTCGAGACATATAAATTACTTTATTTTACCACGAAGTTTGTTGATGGGAATCTGGTATTCGACGGTATATGTAAAGCCCATTGTTACGCGACTATCATATTTTCCATAGCCTGCAACGGCGTATGGCTTGAGGTTGTCGGAGTGTGTAGAAGCAAGGAGGAAACGCACTCTAAAACTCCAGCCCATATAGATGTTGGGCAAGACTTCGCAACGTAGCCCAGAAAGCAAGTCGAGGCTATGCGAATTGACGGACGAACGCCCGACACTGCCACTATAATCACCCCAATAGCTATCGACAATGGTAAAGGCATCGCTTTTGTGTGTTTGCCATGCGTAGGCATAGCGGAAGCCGACAAAAATATTGTTGTTTGATGGGTAATCTTCGTTGTTGAAGATGTCATAGTCAAGACCAATGCGCACAAATGAGCCGTCGGAGTTATATTTATAGCTATCGTTGTTGTACTTTATGTGTTCGTAGCCAACTTCGGCACCAGCAAAGAGTCGATTTTTGAGACCATATCGGCCAATAAATGCAAGTCCTGTGCGCTCATCGTTGATAAGACGCATGATTATGGGTGAGAGGTCGACACCAAGCGAAAGACCTTGGTCTTTAACAATAACATATTTTACTGTTTTGTTGTCTGTTTCCTCCTCTTCTGGCTGTCCTTGCTGTTGTTGATTAGTCATGGTCTTTGCCTTATCGATGAAATCGGATTGGGCAAAGGCTACGTTGGCAAAGGACGTCAGTAGAAAAACCGAGAAACTAATAGACAAAAAAACGTGCGTTTTCAAGGCTTTCGTTATATTTTATTGTTTTGTGGACAATACTTACAGAGTCGATGAATGTTTTTGTGTGACCGATAGAGTCGACAGATATTTCCATAGCAATCCCAGAACTACCAGAGACGGGTTCAAGCTCTTTGTCGTAGCGAATAAAGATGTTGTCTTGCAGAGTTTGGGTTTGAATGACAAACTCTGTAGTACACCTACTTAGGTTAAGATTGAGGTAAAAACTACTTGCCGACTCGACGTCGTATAGCATAGAGTCTTCACGTCCGATTCCATAAACTTTTACATCGGTTAGAACGGTATCGTTTTGCGTGTGAACAGAATAGAGTCCGACCTGCAAAGTATGCTGATAGGAAAGTAGCGCGCTATCGTCGGCATTACATGCCGAAAAAAGAGCGAGAGGTATAAAGAGAGCAATGTGTTTATGGTCGAGCACCATGGTGTATGATTAGAATCGAATGCCGAGGAAAGAAATATCGTCAAGTTGTCCTTTGTCGTTGCGCCACTCGTAGTAGAAGTCATGAACGGCTTTTTGTTGTTCAGCGATTGGGAGTTGCACGACTTTTTCCATCATAGCTTCCATACCGCTATTTTTTAGGCGTTTACCGCGTTCTGTTGGTCCTCCAAATTGGTCGGGCATACCATCAGAACTCATATAGATTGTGTCGCCAGAATATACTGTTTCGACATGCGTTTCAAAGGGCATATTTTCGCGGTTATTACGGTTGAAAACGACAAGAGCCATGTCCATGCCATCGCGCGAATCTTCTTCGCCATTTTGTTGAAGGATGCCGATAAGACGTTCGTGCAGACGTTCGAGTATTTCGGCTGGGTCGACAAGGTCGTCACTAACAAGGTCGTTGAGAATGGTCGTACCAATCATGCTCATGAATGCTCCAGGGACTCCATGTCCTGTACAGTCGGCACAAGCAAACATTTCGATGTCCCCTTTTGTGGCAGCCCAATAGAAGTCGCCACTGACGATGTGGCATGGTACGTAAAAAGCAAAGGCTCCACCAGTGCCATCATATCCCTTGAACGCATCAAGATTTGGCAAAATGGACTGTTGTATTCGTAGGGCGTAGTTTATGCTATCAGTAATGTCGCGGTTTTTGCTTGCAATTTCGTCGCGTTGCTCTCTGATTTGTTCTGTCTGTCGATTGACTTCTTCTTCGAGCATTTCTTTTTGGCGGCTAAGGATGCGATGACGCTCCATATCGCGACGTCGCTTGAAGAGCAAGAACGCTGTTAGAGCTACAAAAATGATGATGCCAATTATGATAAACATCAATTGCCTTTGCTTCGAAGCACGCAGTTCGACAAGTTGGCGCTCGGCTTGCAGACGTTGAGTTTTTTGTTCAAGTTTGTCCATCTGCATCATTGTCTGCATATCCTCGACTTGGCTAGTGTAGCGTTGTTGGTATACACTATCGGAAAGACTAAAAATTTTATTGGCTATAAGATATTCTTGGCTGAAAGAACCGAGTTTGTGTATGGAGGATAGTTTTGTTTTGAGAGCATTGATGTGGTTGGTGTATTTTTTGCTTTTCGAGTAGAACTGTGCGGACGAATCGGCATAGGCAACAGAAGCTGTATAATTGCCAACCAATGAATAGAATTTGGCCTTTGCGTTGTTTAGCTCGGCCAGATATTGCATAGCAAGGTCGTTTTCGTCTTTAAGTTTATTGGCAATTTCGATATGTTGGTTTGCAAGACGAATGTTTGACATATCGGTGTAGACATCGATATATGCGACTTCGAGAAGCATACGAAAGTCGCCTGTAAAGACATCGCTATAAACTGTGTTTTGCTTAAACTCATCAAATTCGTTAAGTTCATTCTCATAGTTATTGATGTACTTGAGAGCAACTTCGCGAATGGGTAGTTTTTGTGCAGCGGCAAGACGATTGGTTTGCAGTTCGAGACGCTGAAGCGTATGTGTGCTATCGACTTTTTGGGGGGCGAGCATGTCGATACCCTCGGTGAAACATTCGATGGCTTTAACATATTGTTCCATTTCGATGTAGGCAAGACCAAGGGCTGTAAGAGCGTTGCAATGAACGTTTATGCGAACATCATCACCACTGTAATCTATAATTGGTTGTTTGCTGACATCGTAGAGATTTTGCGCGAGTTGAATGGCCGATTTGTATCGCCCCATGTCGACAAAAATGATTGACTTGAGGAACTGAACGTAGTATATAAAACCTTTTTGTTCAGGGTAGTTTTCGTAGATTGATAACACAGAATCGGCTACAGAAATGGCTTCTGCGTATCGCGAAGCAGCGTGCCGACTTTGTATTCTTTGTGAAAGTATGTATGTGATATACTCGTCGTTGTTATCTTGCACGACTTTTTCAATTAGGTCGTACAATTTATCGGCCATGACAACACTTTTGTCGCCAGAGCCTGCTTGAGCTTCGTACTCGTTGATTAAGGAATC
>CALAVC010000176.1 GCA_937892095.1 uncultured Bacteroidales bacterium
ACATCGAGGCGAGCAGGCGTGCCGAGGAGGATTGGTTGGCTAATGGCGGGGTCGTGGCCTGAGGGGAAGGCACAAAGGACTGGATAGGAATAGTCGGCAACGGCATCGGAAATGATTTGGTAGGCATCGGTGCCAAAGGGCGTTGCGCCATCGCGAAGGTCGGTCATCTGCCCGACGATGAGACCGGCGAGACCATCGAGAAGTCCGCCAAAGCGGAAGTTCTGAATCATGCGGTCGATATGGTAGCGATATTCACAAAGGTCTTCGAGGAAAAGTATTTTGCCACGTGTTGGGTTGTCGGCTGGCGTGCCACGAAGCGAGAAGAGGACAGAGAGGTTGCCACCTATGATGGGAGCACAGACTGAGCCGGGTCGGTTGAGCGGATGTGGTGGTACGGAGACCGAGATGGGGAATCCGTTGATGAGTTGGATGGTGTTATTTATGTCGGGCGCAGTGCGGTCGGAGAGGGCGAAGTGTTTTAGCATGGGTCCGAGTATGGGCTGACAAGTGCCTTGCAGGGCTATGGCGTGGAGGGCAGTAATGTCGGAGAATCCGACAATGATTTTATTGTTGTTGCGGAGAGCGTCGAGTGGGAAGTGTTGGAGAGTGCGGACTGCGCCATAGCCACCACGCGCGCCCCAAATGATGTCGACATCGGGGCGAGTGAGTGCAGAGAGTAGGTCGGAGGCTCGGAGGTCGTCGGGAGCGGCGAAGACACCTGACGCACTGGAGAGAGTGGAAGGGAAGATTTCGACAGCGAAGCCAAAAGACTTGAGAGCATCGACACCTGCGGAGAGATATTGAGGGTCGATTTTGCCCGAGGGACTGATGATGGCTACAAGTTTTTTACCGTCGGGAGACATTGTTGTTGCTTCTTTTTACCAGTTAGTTTTTCGAGTAGATTGTCGTCGAGGGGGAGCATAACGACTTCGTCGGCTCCGGCACTTATAAAGTCGGCACGAACGGCTGCATCGGGAGTGGGAGAGATGACGACAATGCGACAAGATGGGCCGTAGGCACGGATGGAGCTAACGAGGAAGTTGGTTATGTCGGGGCAAGCACGAGAGTCGATTATGGTGAGAGGCGGGGGAGCATCCATCCACATGGAAGTAAAGTTGGGGAACTCGGAGCGGATGATGTTGTGCCCAGCGAGTTGATTGGAGATGGTGTTCATTATGTTTTCGTCGGAAGAGAGGACGAGGACGTTGTCGGCTGTCGACGTGGGAGACTCGGAATAGTTGAGAGGCAATGTAAACCAAAAATGTGAGCCTTGACCACGTTCGGACTTGACGAACATTTTGCCGCCGAGGATTTCGTCGATGGACTTTGAGATTGTCAGTCCGAGACCTATGCCTGCGACAAAGACGTCGGACTTGACAAAGGGGTCGAATATGTGGTCGATAACAGGAGCGTCGATGCCTTGTCCTGTATCTTCGACATGGAATGTTATGTCGGACTTGGACACGTCGGCAGAGAGTTTGACGTGTCCGGAGCGCGTGTTGGCAAAGGCATTGTCGACGAGGTGTGAGAGGACTTTTTCGACGGCTACATCGTCGAAGAGAACCGTGAGCCCCGTGGGGGAGTGTTGGTTTGAGCAGATGAGCGAGACGCCTTCGGGAGCTTGAGAAGCGAACTTTTGACAGATGAGCAAAAGGAAATTGTCGACGTTGACGCTTGCGAGATGTTTGGTGTGAGGTTCTGTGGTGAGATGAGACATTTCGATGACGTTGTCGACAATCTTGGTTAGTTGCATGCCTGAGGAGCGTACAATGGAGGCATAGCGTGTGGCATCGGGGCTGGCTGCGCTATTGGCTATAAGCTCGGAAAAGCCAATGACGGCGTTGAGGGGTGTACGGAGTTCGTGGTTTACACCGCTGAGGAATTGGCTCTTGATAAACTGTATGTACTCTGCTTTTTTGCGAGCCTTGATGAGGTTGGCTTCGGAGCGTTTGGCTTCGGAGACGTCGACACTTAGTGCCGAGTATCCACCCGAAGAGTCGACGATGACGTATAGGTCGATGTAGGCTGTGGAGCCATCGGGGTGAGCGATGTGCAGAGTACGACAGAACGACGTGACTTCGGTGGCACGAAGTTGCGATATGTCGAAAGAGATGGCGGCACGCTCGTCGGTTGGTATGTTGGGGTTGGAGAGGAGGGCTTGAAGTGTGTATTGGTTGGGAGTGGCGTCGGACGGGAGTGCGAAGTTGGTCATCCACTGTGGCGTGGCATAGACACCGTCGGGGAAAAGAGAAGGGTTTTCTTGTCGGCAGATGCCGATGCCTGCTATTCGACCTATTTCGGAAAAGAAGTCGTTGAAGACGTTGAGTCGGAATTGCTGTGCAGTGGCTACGGAGTTGTCGAGGAAGACGGCGAGGAAGCCGACCATGTGGCCTGCGGAGTAGAGCTTGGAGTAGCGAAGGAGGAACTCAGCGACGCCAGTGCGTGAAGTGCGGAAAAAGCCGCTGGTAGCTATGCGAGCAAAGTCGTAGTGGACGAAGAACTGGTTGTTGTCTTGCGTGCGGATGAGGACTTTTTGCTCGTTGGTTGTTATGGGGCTGTTGAATATGTTGACGCCATAGAGGTCGGTTTTTCGTCGGAGTCCGAAAACTTCGACGGCCTTATCGTTGGCAAAATTGATATTGCCTTCGGGGCTGATGAAAGCAACGACAGCGGGTATTTTGTTGTAGATAGAGTCGAGATATTCTTGTCTTTCTTTTTCGACTTGTGCACTTTTGACTTCGGAGTCGACGTTGCGAGCCGCAGCGACAATGACTTCGGGGCGACCGTCGGGCGTAAGCTTGGCAACATGCAGAGCGATGTCGAACCACTGGTATTCGTCGCCCTCTTTTTGACGCATTCGGAGTCGGGTGGCGAAGTTGTCGGTAGAGCCACTTGCAAGAGACATGAAGTTTTGGTCGAAGAGGGCAATGTCTTTGCGATGTATGAGAAGGTCGAAAGGGATTTCGACTTGTCGACCAGAGGATGAGAGTCGGAATCGCTGGTGGGTTAAGAGCTGGTAGCGCCAAAGGCTGATGCCAGCAGACTTGACAGCCACTTGCGTGAGCGAGAGGGCTTCGCGAAGGTGTTCGGAGGTTACGCTTTGCGAGACGAAGACCGAGAGGCACTCTGTTAGCATGTGGAGCCAACGTCGGTCGGCGTCGGTCCACACTTTGGCGCGGTCTGCCATTATGCCGACCATGCCCCAAGCGACTTCGGTGGGTGTGCGTCGGATGCCTTCACCGATGACGGAGTGGCAGCCTACGGAGCGGAGTAGATCCATTTCGTAGTTCCACTCGCCACGTATGTCGTCGAGATTACTGATGATTTTTATGCCATGACCATTGCAGACGTGAGCAAAAAGGGGCGAGACGAGTCGTGCACCAGAGCGGACTTGCATGGCTTGGTCGGAACCGATGTCGCCTTCTGTGCCAATGCAGCAAAATTCGTCGCCAAGTAGGCGTTGCCAGACGCTTACTTCCATGCCAGCAGGGAGCCAATCGCTAAATGCACGAAGTAGGTTGGTTATTTGTTCGTAGAGTTCGAAGTCGTTGCGTCCGATCTCGCGAAGTTGCGAGATTAGTTTTTCGCCGAGTGAGGAAGAGTGTATCGAATCGTTGTCTTGACCTTGCAGAAGTTTTTCTGACTGAACTACTTGAGCTGTGCCTGTGGCATGTTGCACACCGTCGGAGTCGGTGTAGACAGTTGTACGCTGGAAGTCGACGACGTAGCGGACGCTGTCGATAATGGTTGCAATGGAGAAATGGTTTTGGTGTGGGTGGATTGGGGATAGTAGATATGCTTTGCTCTCGTCGGAGACGAGGTGTGAGATGTCGTCGGGGACGAGGTTGCACTTTTCGAGCCCAAGAAAGCGTGCGAAGTTTTCGCTGACGACGTAGTGTCGGTTGGCGGAGGCGTCCCAGAAAAAGACACCGCACTGAGCCATTTGATTGCATATATCGACTATCGCACTCATACTATTGAAGATGTGTTTTTTACTTAATCATTATTTTGCCGACAGCCTTGTTGGAGCCATCGGAGGAGGCGCACCAGACAATGTAGACACCGCGCGTGGCGAGCGAGCCGTCTAGTCGGTGTAGATTCCAGCGAGCCTGTCCGCCAAAAGATTCAAGAGTGGCCACGAGGCCACCACTTACGTCGGTAATGGTAACGAGGGAAGAGGATTCGAGACCAGCGATGTTAACAAAGTCGTGTAGAGAATGGCTGACGGGGTTGGGGTATATCTTGACATCGGACATTTTGGAGGCTGGGGCGGTGGCTTCGGCACGGAAGCTGAGTATTCCGACAGACGTGGCGATGTAGACGCGACCAATGTGGTGGTCGATGGCAATGTCGGTTATGTTGTTGGAGAAGAGTGGACTATTTTCGGCAGTGAAAGTGTAGTCGGTTGTTAGCCCGTCGGCAGATACGACATATAGACCACGGTCTTGAGTGCCTATCCATTTTCGGTTGGCACCATCGACGGCTATGCAGTTGATGGTGGTGTTGTCGAGCAGATAGTCGGCGAGGCCTGAGTCATCGTTGCGAGGGACTTTTATGCGTTTGAAGACTGCGCCATCGGTGAATATATTTTTGTCGGAAGAGAGGACGCATATACCATTGTCGGTGCCGACCCAGATGGCACCACTACGGTCGATGGCAAGGCATTGTGGAGACGAGCTGACGACTTCGCCATCGGTATCGATGAGGAGTAGCTGTCCGCATGAGGGTCGGCGGCTGCATAATCGTCGGTGTACCTGCCAACAATAGACACAAGGGCGGGCATATCGTATT
>CALAVC010000177.1 GCA_937892095.1 uncultured Bacteroidales bacterium
ACGACCAATTTACCCTTTGGCATACTTGGTTCTATGACGTGTTCTCACAAGGAGGTTTTGATATTGTAATTGCAAACCCACCTTATGTTGATGCTAAAAAGTTGAAGTCAATCGCTCCTTCTCTGAGACACTATGTAGTTTTTAATGGTGCTGCTGATTTATACACCTACTTTTATGAATTAGCATTGACTATGTTATCGCAAAAAGGAGTTTTAACTTACATAACATCCAATAAGTGGATTCGAAGTGAGTATGGGCGCAAACTAAGAAAGTTTTTTTTGCAAAATAGCATAGTCCAATTAGTTGACTTCGGTAGGAATCGCTTGTTCGGAGCAACAGTTGACTCTAATATTATAGTCGTAAAGAAAATCTCTCTGGAGAGTCAACCTTTGTTGTACTATTTTGACGAAAACACAGAAGGAACATCATTAAAAGAAATGCTTGAATATGGCAAGGTAAAAGATGTTTGTCTCACAGAAGACTCATGGTTGTTGAAAGCAGGAGAGAACGACAAGATGAAGTCAAAGATTGAATCACATGGAGTGCCGTTAAAAGATTTTGGTGTCAACATATTTAGGGGCATTCTAACGGGATTTAACAAAGCTTATCATATAGATAATGCAGAGAAAGAAAGACTTATTCACCTTGATTCAAATAATGCAAAAGTCATTAAGCCACTAATTTGTGGTGGCGATACAGATAAATACTCTTGTAGCATTCCTAAATTGTGGATTATTAATATTCACAATGGCATAAAGGGAGCTGGAGTTAATCCTGTTAATATCGTAGATTATCCTATTATTAAGCAAAAATTAGACGAATTTTACTCTGAATTATCAACTCGAAATGATAAGGGATGTACCCCATATAATCTGAGAAATTGTGCATATCTGAATGAGTTCGAAAAAGAAAAAATTATATGGCAAGCGATTTCAAAGAGGATAGCATTCGCATACGACCCCAAAGGATCTTATTATTGTGATGTCACAACCTACTTTATGACAGGTAAGAAACTGAAATATATACTTGCGATATTGAACTCTAAACTGTTTGAATATGCACTACTTAATATTTATTTGGAAGGAGATACTTTTAAGTCAAAGAATGCTATTATCCAGAATTTTCCTATCCCAAAGATTGATGAGGATAGAGAAAAACCACTAATTGATATCGTTGACGAAATTGTAAATATAAAAAGTGGTAATTCTCTTACTGACATATCATATTGGGAAAAGCGAGCAAATATCCTCGTTTATCACCTCTACGGCTTGACCTATGATGAAGTCCTCATCGTAGATCCAGAGACTCCAATCACACGAGAAGAATACGAAAAGAAACATAATTAAAAAATATTGATAATATGAATACCTTAAAAAGAATTCTTTATGAAGTCGGTATATGCGTCATTGGCACATATATTTATAGCTTAGTATCAAATCAATCTTTTTGGGAGATTCATCTTCCGCTTTGGGTTTGGCTAACTATTATTATCGTATTGACAGTATTATTCTACGTCGTTGACTATATTATAACGCGGTATAGGGTAAAAAAACTAATTACTGACTTTACAGAATGTACTTTTGGTGATTCATACGTTTATACATGGAAATATAAAAGAACATATACTGGTCGCTATAATGCTTATGGATATGAGGCAACTGATATACATACTAAGACACCCTTGTCGGAAATGAACAATGGAAAGAAATTTGTATGTGGTCATGAAGTCCCAGAGGAGACTATAAAAATGTTTATTCAGTTGATTTTGATAGCAAGTATTGACAAGAAAATGCGAAACAAATTAACGCCTGTTTTAGAGTACTTGCATTGGACTGAAGACTCTCAAAAACATAGTCTTTTACATTAGCCGTTCTTTAAAACGTAGAATGACGAAAACTTCATTGTATATCCAGAGATACCAATTACACGATAAAATACGAACAATCTAAATGATTTTTGCTTATGAAATGGCTACAGAATAAATGGATTAATGTTTTGCTTTTTGTTAGCTTTGCATGTATGATTGCGAATGGTATAGTTTTATACCAATATCGTTCCGTTTTTAGTGGCGGAATTTCACAAGAGTTAAATTACTGGAATCTCTTTATTGTGATTTTCAATGGGATAATAACGACAGTATTAGCAGTAGTTAATATTTGTGCTATCATTAAGATAAATACAACCTTAGATAGCAATAGTGAAAAAAGGCATATTAATAATTTGCTTTTCGAGGCTCAAACAATTTTGGCAAAAATGCGGCTA
>CALAVC010000178.1 GCA_937892095.1 uncultured Bacteroidales bacterium
TTTTATATTTTTAATATCTTTTTTGTTATTACTATACGTCACCCACAGGTTGCCATCGGGCGGAGTGCCATTGCCCTCTTGAATGCCACGAGTGTATTGCGGGCCATAGCTTTTGTAGTTACCCCCATGACGTTCTGGAGTTATCTCTCCATTTACAAGGCTAAGCGTTGTATATTGCAAGCCATCGGAGCTTAGGCTTATGCCAAGAGGCCAACGATATTCGGCAGGGTTGTAGACTGTGGCATAGGTGCCATCGGAGAGCCGTTGTCCCCATATTTTGGCATTGCTGTTGACAAAACCGGGAGCTCGATATACGGGCGTACGCCACGTGTTACCACCGTCGGTGCTGAGACTTGTGAGAGCATGTTTCCAAAGAGCAACTTTACGACCATCGGGAAGTGTGTAGCCCGAGAAAGCCTTATAGGGTTTTGAAAGTGGGATGAGAGGATCGTTGCGGTCGGATTCTTCGACCCAGCCCATGCGTTGCATAGGGTCAGCGATGAGGGCATCGACAGCACGAACAAAGTCTCTATCTTTTGCCTTTTTATAGTATGGATAGTCGGTATTCTTTTCGTTGAAATCGTGATTATAGTAGATAAAATATATGGGTCCGAGCGAGCCGTCGGCATATATTTCTCGAGCTACACGCCCAATGCCATTTCCGTCGTTTGGGTCATCTTTTGGAGTCAGGCAAATGCCGTAGTTGCCTGTTGCAATGAGGCGAGTGCGTTGCACCTTGTTGGCAGGATGCCAGACGTAGAAACCAACACGTTGGTGCATGACGGCTTTAAGGTTATGAGCTTTAACATCGGGGAGGCTTTCTTTGGTGTAGCCTTCAGGAACATTATATTCGGGGAACAACACGACAGGCGACGACCATTCGTAGCCATCGGCAGAAGAGAGTAGCATTGTTTTTCCTGGTGCTTCATGTTCACTACGTGGATCGGTCAGATAGCTTATCCAAAAACGTCCGTCGTGATAGGCCATCATTGGTTGGTGGTTATAGGTCCACCCCTTTTCACCGCGCATAATCTGTATGTTATGCACACCGACTGTTGGAGGCAGAGCACCATCGTGTCTTTCGGGACGCGCAACGACAGAGCCTGTGTAGTGAACTTTATCTCGATTGTAGGCTTTAAGCCTCTCGACGATCTGACTATCGGCACGGAAAATGGTGCCGTGTTTATGTCCTATGGGGAAGTTGACTTCACCAGCCTGATTTTGGAATCGGACGAAATCTTTGGTGCGGTGCATTCCGTAGGTCTTGGTGCGGTAGCTATCGTAATAGATATACCAATAATCGCCGACATGAGCTGTCGAAGGACCTTCGGTAAAGTTGTCGGTAAAGGGTTTTGAGGCTTCGGACCACGGACCATAGGGCGACTTAGAGAAAGCCACTTTTATGTTTCGCTCGGGTCGGGTATTGTCTTTGACAACCATGACATAGTCTTTCTTGCCACGCTTGACAAGTGTTGCATCGATGGCACTAAAGCCTGGATCGTAGAATAGCTTTGCCTTGCTAAATTTCTTAAAATCGCGAGTGGTTACATAATAGAGGCGATGGTTGTTTTTGTGGTCTTCTTGCCCATCGGGGAAACGTCCGGGGATGCAAGAAGCCCAAACAATAAGAAATTGCTTAGCCTCGTCATCGTAGAAAAGTTCGGGTGCCCAGACGTTGACTGTCGTGGTGTCGTCCATGACCTCTATGAAACGCTGGGGAGTCCAATGAATGAGGTCTTTACTGCTTGAATAGCCAAAGCCACGATCGCCACGCCAACTGCTTGTCCAAACAAGATGGAATGTGCCATCGGGACCAACGACTATGCTTGGGTCGCGCATGACTTTTTGCTGACCTACTTCGGGGGTGAGGAAGACACCCTCTATGCTATCCCAACGGAGACCGTCGGAACTATATATGAAGCGCAGCCCTTCGGTGGCAGGTTCGTGAAAAGACGTTGAAACCCAAATGTCGCCCGGAACAGCAGAAAACGATGTTACAAAAGATATTAGCGAAAGCAGTGTTTTTTTTATATTCATTGGACTACAAAAACCTTACTTTACTTGATTAGTATGTGTCGGGTGTTGAAAAGATTGAACTATGCTTGCGAAAAGACCGATAGGCCTCGGAAAGTTTTTTGCACTCACTGCTTGGGACAAAAAGCATGTGGTGCTTTTTACCTTTAGGACTTTGGTTGCTAACAACGTCAAGATCGGAAGAGCGTCGTGTAGGGAAAGAGTGTAGATCTCGG
>CALAVC010000179.1 GCA_937892095.1 uncultured Bacteroidales bacterium
GACGGCGCACACCACTTTCGCGAGTATACTTGGCGATGATGTAGACCATAGTGTCGCGATCGAGAATGAAGACAGGGTTGGATGTGCCAGCAGTCTTGATGTTCTCAATTATTCGCCCGGGCATGGCACCAATGTAGGTGCGACGATGTCCGCGTATCTCGGCTTCGTCGTGCAGACCGCCCAAAGACATGCGGACGAACTTACGTCCGAGGGCTGAGGCTACGCTCTTGCCGAGCGAAGTCTTGCCGACGCCCGGAGGCCCGTAGAGGCATAAGATGGGCGACTTAAGATCTCCTTTGAGTTTGAGCACTGCAAGGTGTTCGAGAATACGCTCTTTGACCTTGTCGAGTCCATAGTGGTCGGCATCGAGTTTTTTCTGGGCTCGCGTGAGGTCCATATTATCTTTGCTGACGTGTCCCCAAGGGAGGTCGAGCATTACTTCGAGGTAGTTTTCGAGAGTCGCGTGTTCGGGAGCACCGACGTTCATGCGGCTGAAGCGTTCGAGTTCGCGGTCGAAAACTTCGGCAACTTCTTTGCTCCACTTTTTCTTTTTGGCAAGTTGTCGGTAGTCTTCTACTTGCTCGTCTTGAGGATTTCCTCCGAGTTCGTTCTGAATGGTTCGGAGTTGCTCATGGAGCATATATTCGCGCTGTTGCTTGTCGATGCCTTGTCGTGCTTTGGACTGAATGTCCTTTTTTATTTTGAGGAATTCGAGTTCGCGTTCGATGACGACAAGAAGTCGTTGAGCTTTGCTTGAAAGGCTGTCATCGGCGAGAACGGCTTGCTTTTCTTCGACTTTGAAGTCGATATTTGTTGCTATGAAGTTGACGAGGAAATGATTGTCTTCGATGTTGCGAATCATGAGCGACACTTCGGGAGGCGTGCTTTCGGTTAGCTTGAACATCTTGACGGTTGACTCGCGTAGGGTTGAGAATAGAGCTGACGCACTTTGGCTGTCGATGCTATCGTCGGCAGGGTCGGGAACAAGTTGTACTTTGGCGCGGATGTAGGGTGTGTCGGTTACTTGCTCGCCTATTCGGACGCGAGATGAGCCATGCAGAATGACTGTTTGTGAGCCATCTGGCATAGACATTACCTTGACTATGCGTGCAACGGTCCCGATGTCGTAGAGCTGGTTTATGTTGGGTTCTTCGTCTTCGGGGTTTCGCTGGGCGACAATGACCAATTCGCTTTTTGACTTAGAGACATCGGTCACGAGGGCTTTCGAGCGATCTCGACCTACGGTGATGGGCAATACGGCACCTGGGAAGAGCACGTTGTTGCGCAAGGCCATTATGGGCAGCTCTTCTGGTAGGTTGTCGTCGTGCTTAATGCTAAGAGGTGGAATGGTCCATGCCATAACGTCTCGATCGACATCGTCTTCGGAGGCAGTGAGCCATTTTTTTATCGTCAGTATGCTGTCGCTCATTGAATAGTAGAGTGAGGATGAAATTAGGTTTAGTGCAGAGTCTAAATTCGTGCCAAAAGTTTCGATGGTGAAAAATTGTCAGAGACCAATGTGTGCATATTGTCTTTTTGTCATACGTAGGCTTCGCGCAGACGGGCAACGTTGGCACTTTCCATACGTTCGCGTGCGTAGTCGAGTGTGATGGTCAGTTCGGCGACGGGGTGTGAGGGTATGTCGTACATTTGTTGCATTAGTATGGTCTCGCAAATGGCACGTAGCCCACGTGCACCAATTTTGAATTCTACTGCTTTGTCGACGATATAGTCGAGGACTTCGTCGGTTACATTGAGTTTTACGCCATCGAGTTCGAATAGTTTTATGTATTGACGCATTAGCGAATTTTTAGGCTCTGTCAGTATGCGTCGGAGTGCGTTTCTGTCGAGTGGTTGTAGGGCAGTGAGGATTGGTAGTCGACCTATTATTTCGGGGATTAGTCCGAAGCTTTTGAGGTCTTGTGGGGCTATGTATTGCAACAGGTTGTTGAAGTCTATGTTGTCTCGTGTCTTGTCGGAATTGTAGCCCACAACGCGCGAGTTAAGTCGTTGTGCAATGCGCTCCTTAATGCCATCGAAGGCACCACCGCAGATGAAGAGAATGTCGTTGGTGTTGACAGATATAAGAGGTTGTTCGGGGTGCTTGCGTCCGCCCTGTGGCGCCACGTTGACAACAGAGCCTTCGAGTAGTTTCAGCAGACCTTGCTGTACGCCTTCGCCACTGACGTCGCGTGTGATGGATGGGTTGTCGCCTTTGCGGGCAATCTTGTCAATCTCGTCGATAAAGATTATGCCTACTTGTGCTTTTTCGACGTCGAAGTCTGCGGCTTGTAGGAGTCGGGATATTATGCTGTCGACGTCTTCGCCAACGTAGCCAGCTTCAGTTAGCGTGGTAGCGTCTGCAATGGCAAACGGCACTTTAAGCTTTTGTGCAAGCGTCTTTGCAAGCAAGGTTTTGCCGCTACCAGTTGGCCCGATAAGTAGTACATTTGACTTTTCGATGGTTACTTCGTCTGTACCAGGCGTTTTGTTTGACATACGCTTGTAGTGGTTGTACACCGACACGGAAAGCACCTTTTTTGCATAGTCCTGCCCGATTACGTACTGATCAAGGTAGGCTTTAAATTCACGCGGAGAGGGAACATCGCCCATCTCAATGGGATCCACATTGTGTTCCTTTTGGTCTAAAATGCTCTGACAGACAGCAACACATTTATCGCAGATAAAAATGTTGTTTCCAGGAGCAGCCACTAAAAAGCGGTTGTCATCGGCGGGCTTACCGCAGAAACTACAATATTGTGCGTCGCTTCTAAATCCTCTCATTATTTATCTCCCTTGTCCGCACGGAACGGCATAACATGGTCAACGATGCCATAGCTGAGAGCCTCTTCTGCTGACATGTAAAAGTCACGCTCCATATCTTTTGCAACCTGCTCGCTTGTTTTTCCAGTGGCAGCTGCAAAATAGTCAATGCTCAATTTCTTTAAGCGCAGGATTTCCTTCGCCTGAATTGCAATGTCGCTTTCCTGTCCCTGCA
>CALAVC010000180.1 GCA_937892095.1 uncultured Bacteroidales bacterium
AAGAACGTGAGCGCCAACGCAACATCGACAACGATTAGCGCACGCCCCCACAAGATAGACAAACAAAAGAAAACAACTACTAAACAAACAATAGCAATGCCGGTAGATTTCAAAAAAAGCAATGCACCCCTCAACACCATCACTCGCGACACCGTTACACTGTCTGAAAAGACAGGCAACGTGTACGAAATGGTCAACATCATTGCCAAAAGAGCAAATCAGATAAGCGTCGACGTAAAAGAAGAACTCTCAAAAAAACTGCAAGAGTTTGCTTCGTACACAGACAACTTGGAAGAAGTCTTCGAGAACCGCGAACAAATAGAAATATCGCGCTACTACGAGTGCCTACCGAAGCCCGTCAGCATAGCAGCGCAAGAATATGTGGACGACAAGTTATTCTTCAAAAGACCAGAAGACCTCAAAAAAGAAGAATACTAAACTCTTTTCTTCTGAAAAATTTGTTCGTTTCGACTAAAATATATTACTTTGCAGTCGCAAACGAGGAGAGATGGCAGAGTGGTCGATTGCACCTGTCTTGAAAACAGGCGAACAGCGATGTTCCCGGGGTTCGAATCCCTGTCTCTCCGCCAAACAAAGATAACCGAAAGGACTTAGTAAGTGCTAAGTCCTTTTCTTTTTTATGTAAACACTCAGGAGCCAACAGACCACATGACAATCCGCAAACCACATACAGAGAAAAAAGAACCAAGCAACGCAAAAGAACGAGAAACAAAAGACCTGACTCTGTGGCTACCGACAAGCGTTAGAGAAGCAGAGTTGCGAGGTTGGACAGAAATTGATGTCGTGCTTTTCAGTGGCGATGCCTACGTCGACCACCCATCGTTTGGTGCTGCTGTAATAGGACGCGTACTCGAAGATTGTGGACTGCGCATAGCAATAGTGCCACAGCCTAACTGGCGAGATGATTTGCGCGATTTTAAAAAATTTGGTCGTCCTAAATACTTCTTCGGCATATCGCCCGGAGCTATGGACAGCATGGTCAACCACTATACGGCAGCAAGACGCAAGCGAAGCGACGATGCTTACACGCCAGGTGGCGTAGCAGGTCGACGCCCAGACATGCCATCAATTGTTTACACACAGATACTCAAAAAGCTCTTTCCAGACGTTCCAGTGGTGCTGGGTGGCATAGAAGCGAGCCTTCGCCGACTGACACACTACGACTATTGGCAAGACCGACTGCGACCGGGCATATTGGTCGAAAGTGGTGCGGACATGCTTGTGTATGGTATGGGCGAAAATCCATTGAAAGAAATTGCCACACTGCTAAAAAAAGGTGTGCCATTTTCGTCGCTACGGACTGTGCCACAAACTGCATTTTTGATTCCAAAAGAATCTCCACTGCCAAAGCAAAAACATTGGGAAACACTTGTGCTGAATAGTCATGACGACTGCTTGCGGAATGAGACTTTATATGCAGACAACTTTAAGCACATCGAACAAGAGAGTAACAAGTGGTATGCTCGCCGACTGGTGCAAGTGGTTGGCGACAAACAAATTGTCGTCAATCCACAATACGAACCAATGACAACAGCACAAGTGGATTACTCGTTCGACTTGCCATACACACACCTCCCCCACCCTCGCTACGATGGCAAAGGCGACATTCCGGCCTACGAAATGATAAAGAACTCCATTTGTCTACACCGAGGCTGTTTTGGTGGTTGTAGTTTTTGCACCATCTCGGCACATCAGGGTAAGTTCATAGCCTCAAGAAGTGAAGAATCGGTGCTTCGCGAAGTGGAGAAAGTGGTTCAATTGCCAGGCTTCAAGGGCAACTTGTCTGACCTTGGCGGTCCGTCGGCCAACATGTATGGCATGCGTGGACGCGATTTGTCGCTATGCAAACAATGTGTGCGACCATCGTGTATATTTCCGTCGGTGTGTAAAAATATGGATACCGACCATAGCAGACTCATTGCACTATATAAGAAAGTTGACAGCATTAAGGGCGTAAAGAAATCTTTCATTGGCAGTGGCATACGCTACGATATGCTACTGAACGACAATGCAACCGACAAAGAGAAAGAGAGCCATAGGCTCTACATTGAAGAGCTAATTGCCCACCACGTGTCGGGACGCTTGAAAGTGGCACCAGAACACACTCAAGACGCCGTGCTAAACGTCATGCGTAAGCCCTCGTTTAAGTTGTTCCACAGGTTTAAAAAGATATTCGACCAAACGAATAAAAAGTTGGGACTGCGCCAACAGCTGATTCCGTATTTCATATCGAGCCATCCGGGTTGCAGAGAAGAAGACATGGCATGCCTTGCGGCAGAGACACACGAGCTGGATTTCAGACTTGAACAAGTGCAAGACTTCACACCGACACCTATGACTGTATCGACAGTCATTTTCCGCTCGGGTGTACATCCGTATACTTTAAAGCCTGTGTTTACAGCCCATTCATCCGAAGAAAAACAAAAACAGAGGCTATTCTTTTTCTGGTATAAACCCGAGGAGCGCAAGCGCATTATGAACGAACTACACAAAATAGGACGACTTGACCTTGCCGATAGGCTTTTCGGACAACGCATTGAGACACTCGCGACATATAAAAAGAAAAGAAAATAGTTTACTTTTGTAAAAAAGACTAAAATTAAACTATCGACTTATGCATAAAACAACCACGCTGCTGCTCTTGGCAACAATATGCGGAGCATTGCAGACAACGGCACAGACAAGCAAACCAGCATTTCCTGGAGCAGAGGGTTTCGGGCGCTATACGCAAGGCGGTCGGAGTTCAGACGGTAGCACAAACGTGTATCACGTAACAAACCTTAACGACAGTGGGACAGGCTCACTACGTTGGGCACTTAGCCAATCGGGACCACGCACGATAGTGTTCGATGTCGGTGGATATATAGACCTCGAAAGCGATCTTGTACTGAGTAATAATACGACCATTGCAGGTCAGACGGCACCCGAACCGGGAATAACAGTACGATATAGAACACTAAAAGCAGACGCAAGCAACGTAATTGTACGCTTCGTACGCTTTCGACGTTCACAAGTGAAAGACGTCAACGACGGAGCAGACGCAGCCTTCGGACGCAATAATAGCAACATAATTTTTGACCACTGCTCGTTTAGTTGGAGCATAGACGAAGTGGCATCGTTCTACGACAACGTGAACTTTACGATGCAGTGGTGCACAATTGGCGAAGGATTAAACAATGCTGGTCATGAAAAAGGTGCGCATGGTTATGGCGGAATTTGGGGTGGCAAAGGAGCCAGTTTTCACCACTGCCTATTGGCACACAACAATAATCGCTCGCCACGCTTCTGCGGAGCTCGCTACAATTATCAGGGATACGACCAGACGCTCTATAAGAATAGCGTAGACGCTGAACGTGTGGACTTTCGAAACTGCGTAAACTATAATTGGGGACAGGGTAATGGTGCATATGGTGGCATGGGTGGCTATCATAACATCGTAAACAACTACTACAAGGCAGGACCTGGGACAAAGAATACTACACGAGTGTTCCAATGCTCGACAAACTCGTCGTCGGATAGCAAAGGAGTACTGCCAGACGGAATGCCAGGACGATTTTATATAAATGGTAATTATGTAACAGCAGCAGGGTCGCAAGCAGCGAATTATGACTGGAAAGGAGTAATACTTGATGAGGGCTCTGGCGTAAAAAACAATTCGAACCCACAAAAAGCGACGTGGACAGACTCGCAACACTTGTATAGCCAAGAAACAACAGTGTCGGTAAAACTGAATGTGGAGAGCGATAAGGGTGTGGTAACGACACATACGGCCGAAAAGGCGTATGAGAAAGTGCTAAGCTATGCTGGCGCATCGGTATATCAAGACGCGGTGGACGCACGATATGCAGAAGAGGCTCGCACAGGAACAGCAACATATACGGGCACGGTAACCAAAGTAGCTGGCATAATAGACCTGATACAAGACCCGGGAAGCGAAAGAAATGCAGCTTTGGCAGCATTTCCGGAGTTGGAGTCGACACAACGACCTGAAGGTTTCGACACTGACGGCGACGGCATGCCAGACGTATGGGAGACGGCTAACGGACTGGACCCCAACGATGCGAGCGACAAAGACTATTATACGATAGACGAGTATGCAGAGTGGTATACAAACCTCGAAGTGTACCTTAATAGCCTCGTAGAAGACATAATGAAAGCTGAAAATGAAGACGCTTCGGAGACTGTCGTGGAACATTGGCCAGGCAAGAAACTTGCAAGCAATATTAGCGAACCAGCCGAAAGGATTGACTTTTATAACTATGCTGTAAACCAGCAGACGGGACTAAAAACTCTGAAGAATAACTCGGCAGTTAAGTCGTTTGAATATTACACACTTGAAGGTAGACGCATTGCAGAACCAGAGAGTGGACTTAGCATACGCCGAACAAGGTTTGCAGATGGGACGAGCGTGAGCGAGATTGTGATTAAGAAGTAACAAAAATAGTGGGGCAACATGATTATTGCCCCACTGTTTTTTGTGGTAAGATATAATAAAAAAGTCGTCGTTAGTTCCTCTGACAACGACTTTTTTGGCGGTGAGGACGAGGCTCGAACTCGCGACCCCATGCGTGACAGGCATGTATTCTAACCAACTGAACTACC
>CALAVC010000181.1 GCA_937892095.1 uncultured Bacteroidales bacterium
CCCTACACGACGCTCTTCCGATCTACAATGAAATGTCGTAGGATATTCGAAGTATTTGTTTTCTTAATTTTTTTTTCGTGTAACGCATATTCGCAAGTTCGGTCGATAGTTGAGAGCATTCCGACCGATGTTTTTTTGTCGATGCTCATGGGACAATATGTGGCAGTCGACAACGAAGTGAACATTAAAAGTGCAGTTGCCGATGGCTCGCTTGTCCGCATAAAACTGACCGACGGAGCAAAGCAATTGCCACTTACACAACAGCAAATAGCACAGTTGACCGATAGCGTTTCACGTTGGTGCAAAATTAAAAATGCAAGCCTAAAATTATATACTTCGACAGACGACCTTACGGCTATTGCCGTAAGTGATACGGCATGGTTGCACACAGCAACATCTCGACCCGTAGTCTTGCCACTCGACGAAGAATATAGGGGTCAGCTAACTGGACGTACACTTGCTCTGTGGGCAAGCCACGGAAGATATTTTGAACAGACGCTAAACCGTTGGGAGTGGCAACGTGGACGCCTCTTTACGACTGTTGAAGATTTGTTAACGCCCTCGTTTGTCTATCCGTTTCTCATGCCAATGCTCGAAAACGCAGGTTGCTACATTTTGAGTCCTCGCGAAAGAGATACAACGAGTGTTTGTACGATTGTTGACGTTACTGATGAAGGCTTTAGTTCGACAGTGCGCAAAAGGGCAACGCACAAAGGTTTTGCAAGTGGCATCGTGCACGATAGAGAAAACCCTTTTTTGCGTGGCGAAGCTCGTTCGTATACGCTATCGGAGAATGATTCGTTGACATTTACGGGTGTAGCGAGTCATAGTGGGCAGCCCATGGTGTACATATCTTACGTGTCGTTGCCTGCAAGTTCCGATTCGGTCTACCTGACAATGCGTTCGGGTAGGTTTGTACGTCATTTTTTGCTCAATGAGCAAAAAGGTGGTGGAATGTGGATTCCCATTGCACACATGCCCATGGTTGACGGACAAAGCTGGAGCGTGGTACTACGTGGACGTGGTCTTGTAAGCGTTGATGCTCTAAGGATAGGAGGTGGCATGGGCAGCGTGGAACGTTTTAGGCAGTTGAGCGGAATGCCAGCATGGGCTGAATGCGCACGTTATTATTTGCAAGCTGACGGATTCGACTACGACAAGGTTGTCAGCCTTAGCAATGGAGTTAACGACTATACTGACGATGTCAATTGTCGTGGCGAATGGGTCAATGCGCTCATTGGCGACAAAAACATAACCGTCGATGCTTCGCTTGCTTTTCATACCGATGCGGGCGTAACAGGCACCGACTCCGTCATTGGGACTTTGGCACTCATTTCGACCAAGCAAGGTAGCAAAACTGATTTCCCTGACGGACGTAGCCGTCGAACCTCTCGCCAATATGCTGGGCATGTGCAACGATCTATTATGAACGACTTGCGGCACTCGTGGGACAGAGATTGGACAGTGCGTGGCATTGCCGACAAGGGATATTCTGAGAGTCGACGACCTAATGTGCCGTCGTTACTGCTTGAATTGTTGTCTCATCAGAACTTGTCTGAAATACGTTTGGCACTTCATCCGGCTTTTCGTTTCGATGTGTGTCGCGCAGTATACAAGGGTATTTTGCGTTATCTGTGCGGCCCCGAAGCCGTTGCTACTCCACTTGCGCCATCGCGATTTGGCATGACTTTGCAAAAGGATGGGTTGTTGCTGGCGTGGTGCGCCACGGTTGATAGTCTCGAACCCAATGCGGTGGCAAAAAGTTTTATTGTATATGACAATAATATTCCCATTGCGACGACGACTGACACTTGCTTGAAAATATTTCAGCCAAAAGATGGCACAATGCACTCGTATAGCATAGTTGCACTGGGCGATGGTGGGCGTTCTTTCCCAAGTTGCCAATTGCAAGCATGCTTGTTTAGGTATGCCGACGAAGTGTTGCTCGTCAATGGCATGGACCGTCTATCGGCACCAGCGACAATGTTGTCGGATAGCTGGACGGGAGTGTTGAACGATGAGGACAATGGAGTTCCGTGGGACGGCGACATCTATAGTGTGGGCGACCAGTATGACTATGCCCCTACTCACCCATGGGTAGACGATGATGCTCCGGGTTGTGGGGCTTCGTATGCCGACCGCGAGATTGTGCCCCAACGTAGTGCGACAAGCTCTTTGGCTGTCGCTCGTCTGCTACAAAAGCAAAGGCGTTCGTTTATCTCGCAAAGCAAGGAATACTTTGATAATGACACTCTTTCGAACGTCTCGGACTATGAGATGATCCGAATAGACCTACGTCAGCAGCGTACAACAGCCTACGGCGATATGGAGTCAAAGCATGCCATATATACAGAAGGTTTTCGTAGGCATATCGAGTTAATCAATCAGGCAGAAGTGCCGTTGGTGATTAGTGGAGATTATGTCGGGACAGACGCAGTGTCGAAAGAAGTGAAGGATTGGTGCGCAATAAACTTAGGTTTCATGCCACGAACTAATCATGCTTCGCGTTCGCTGAAAATAAACGTGTCGGACCAATGGCTTGAAGAAAATGCTATCTTGCGCCCTAAAAATCTGCAAGGACAACGCAGACAAGTGGATGCCATTGAGCCAACGCCTGACGGGGCGGTAACCATCGGCAGATATGCCGACACAAATATGTCGGCTGGTACACAACGCAAGAATGTTGTAGTCGTAGGATTTTGAAAACCCCCAAAAATAGAACACATGAAAATAGAACTTTTAGCCATATTGATATTGGCGGCTATCGTCGGCACTTCGTGCACAGAAAATAGGGTAACTGAGAGCACGTTGAACGACAGTCGAAGTGATGTCTTTCAGTCGGCAAATGGAGGTGTGGTGAGCAGTGGTAATACCATTGTCTACAACGTCTACCTTAAACCACAAGACATGACAGATCCATACGCTCCTGAACTATATGAGAATTTTAATCGAGAAGCTTTTGTCGACTCGCTCTTTGAAGCCATATATCATAATCGCGCACAAGTAACAGACATGTCTGGCAATCCGCTGACAATCGACTCCATAAAGACGCTCGAGATTGAAGACCCTCGCTATTTTAGAGACAAACTTGCAGGAGTGCAGTTTACCGAAGAGTGGACTTTCTGCCCCAAGACTAAGACCATGACCAAGAAAGTGCGTAAGATGTTGGTGGGCTATGAGCTTGTGGAAGATAGCATGATTGTGGCTCTTCGTCCGGGATTCGTTTTTACATTCGATTAGCCAATGTCTGAGGGCAAGCAAATGACATTTTGGGAACATCTTGATGAACTTCGAGATGTTCTTTTGCGTGTTATAGCCGTTTTTGCAGTTGTCTGCATTATTTGCTTTGTCTTCAAAGACCATTTGTTTGGCATTATATTTTGGCCTACAAAAGCTACGTTTCCTATATACAGATTTTTGGGAGGCATTGTAGGCAATCTTGAAAATATATGTCCGCCAACGGTCAGCATAATAAACACGGAGCTTACGGGTCAGTTGATTGCCCACATGAAGATGTCTGCTTCGGCGGCTGTGGTTATTTGTGTGCCATACTTTTTTTTTGAGTTGGGCTATTACTTGTGGCCAGCACTATATCCGCGAGAGCGTCGGGCAGTGCGTTTTGCGCTTGTGGGTGGCATGATGTTGTTTTATTGCGGTATGCTGATTTCGTATTTCTTGGTATTCCCATTGGCATATCGTTTTTTGCTTGTCTACGAGGTTTCGGAGTCGATAAGTAACATGATTTCGCTTTCGTCGTATACGGACACTCTTTTTTTGTTGTGTCTTCTTATGGGGATACTTTTTGAGTTGCCAATTGTTGCGGTTGCACTTGCAAAGTTGGGGCTTGTGGATTCGCAATTTTTGCGTCGCTATCGCCGACATGCCATATTGCTTATAGTTGTTGTGGCGGCAGTCGTCACGCCTACGACGGACATCTTCACGCTCTTGCTTGTTGTCCTGCCAGTCTATTTGCTCTACGAAGTGTCTATTTGGGCTGTTCGCAGGAAATGACCACGTACTAACTCATTGGTTGCAAATGAGTTATG
>CALAVC010000182.1 GCA_937892095.1 uncultured Bacteroidales bacterium
GCGAAGTTCGTCGTCAGTATCTTCGGCAGCGGGTTTGTCTACTTCGATGTCTATTGGGCTGTCTGGGATTTCTATGCCCGGTTCATCGTTTCGTAGTCGGACTATCTCTACGCCTCCTAATTTTTCATGTTTGTTGTTGTCAGTTTCGTTGTCTTTGGGTTCGTCTGTTTCTACATCGTCTGGTTTGTCTTCATTGTCGGTTTTTGAAGACGTACTGTTTATCTCAATGTCTATGCCATCGTTAGGTTTGTTTTCTGTTTGTGTGGGAGCTTCGGGCATAGGTTCTGGCTTTTGCGAGCCGTCGTTCATTTCGATTGTTGGCAGGCTTATGCCAGGCAGTTTTATGCGTTGGAGAAAAGACATAAGCGACGTGCGTAGAGATTCGAAATGTGTTGCGAAAAAGAAGAATGAGATAAGAGCAAGAATGACAATTGTCCCGAGGCTTCCTAATGCACTTGTGAGCCAGCGTGCGCAGTAGTAGCCATGCATACCACCCATCAGAAGATAGAATTGTCCAGAGAATCGGTAGAATATGAAGCCGAGCGTTATGCTACCCCAAATGGCTAATGCAAGACAAAAGGCAAACTGCTTTCGGAGAGAAAAATGGCGTAGACGAAGAACCCAAACGCCAAGTACGATGAGTAAATAGGGGATTGTGAGAGCCATGAGGCCTATGCCGTTGGTGACCAAAAGGTCGGAAATCCATGCTCCAAATTTACCCATTGGGTTGCGTACTTCGATGTCGGGATTGCTTATGAGTTCGACAATGGATAGGTCGAATATGCTACGGTCGGCACCGCCCGTCACTGCGAAGGCTGTTATTGCAATGAAAATGAGTGTGCCAAGAACTATGAAGAAAATGCCGAGAGCAAAGCGGAGTGATGAGATTGGTGCTGCAGAAACCTCACCTTTTTTTTCTGTTGGGTTGTTATCGTTTTTCTTGGGCATGACGAGCAGTCTTTGTTGAGGTTGAAAAAAGACGTTGCAGGCAACGTCTCTGTGTTTTGGATTGTATATGTTTTATGGTAAGTGTGTGCGTTAGTTGAGCATAATGTCGACCATAGACATTAGGTCTTTACGAGATGCTAAAATGTGTCCGCCGGGGCGTTCAAAGTCTTTTGTAGAAACCTTTTCGTTTGACTCGATTTTGGTGGCTCTAAGCATTATGTTGCTTTCTCCCATACGAATGTTGAGAGCTGTTACAACACCAGGCGATGACCCTCTTTTTTCGAGTTTGGCGCGGAAGAGATCTGCAATCGTTATGTTGCCTTCGGGGCGTTCGTGGAAAGGTACAAAGAAAACGTCTATGCGTGTCTCTTCTTGGTCGGCGAGGTCTGGGGTTATGCATACGTGTTGCGAAGTGTAGCCTGCAATGAGTGTGCTACCCGGAAACTCGGTTATTTTTAGGTTTTCAGCGATGACTTTGGCATCGTCAAGGTCGAGCAATTCGCTCATTGTGAGCAATAACTTGGCGTTGTCGAAGTCGACTGCTACGAAGTCTTCGACATTAGAGACTACGCAACTGACGTTGACGAGCCCCATGGGTGCATTGATGACGAGCTTTATGTTGGTTGTGTCGTAGAGTCCTTTGACTGTGTGTGGCAAGAACGTGCCAAATTCTGAACTTTTGGTTATGTCGTCGGAGTAGGATATGTCGTATGTTACTTCGCCTTTAAGTGGGACGCGTTCGCCTGTTCCGTCGGAGCAAGCTATGACGACGCTGAGAAGCGCAATGATGAGCAATGTTGAGGTGTATTGGTAGAATTTCATTTGTGGTCAGCTATGTAAGCGTTGACTTTGTTTTGCATGGCATCCATTAGTTTTTGGCAGACGGGGTGCGGAGCTTTAAACGTGACATTGGAAACAGATCTTATGGGTAAGATTCGCATGGGTGTGCTTGAAAGAAATGCACCAACTACTTCGGACAACTCGTTAGTGTGTAGCAAGCTATATTTAACGTTTACGTTGTTGACGTTGCAAAGTTCTAATATCTGCTTGCGGACAATGCCTCCAAGTACTGCACTATCTGGTGCTGTAAGTAGTGTGTTGTCGGGCAAGATAAAAAAAACGTTTGAGCGACTACCTTCTGTTATGAAGCCGTCGGTGTTGACGAGCAAACTTTCGTAGGCTTTTTGTTGGGTTTGTTGCTCGTGCGCTTGTTGCCTCATTTGCGAGTGGAATATTTTGGACTGTGGGCAGCTACGTTCGGCATGTAGTAGGCTACAATCTACTCCAAGACGATACCTTTCTTTGGTCGGGTAGATGGTTTCCACGAAGCCACATTGGGTGTGTCCGTCGTCGGTAGAGACTATGCGCATGTCACAATCCCGATTACCATTGCACAATACGAGCCAATCGATGAGTTCGGGTAGCTTGTTGAGCCAATTGGGAGATGGTATGTTGCGACTTTGCAGACTTGATGTCCAGCGTGCGATGTGGTCGGATAGGAAGAGTGGGCAACCATTTTCGACACGAAGAACTTCGTATATTTCGTTGTCTCGTCCTATGGGCGTTTGGTCGGTTGCTGGCTCTATTTTGCCGTCAATGATTATGCTGTTGCCAATATATTGCATGATTGTTAACCAACGACATGAACACTTGCGAATTTAATATTTTTCGGTCGGATTAGCTAAACTGCGCTTTATAATCTACAAGTAAAAATCGGCGAGTGCTGCTATGTATTCGTGTGTTCGTGTGCCGTCGGGAGTCAATAGCGTGAGCTGCGAATGAGTTGTTGTGTTTGGTCGAGAAAGCGTAAAATCGGCAATGAATCGTTTGGGATGTTTGTTGTTTGTCGTGAAAATGGTTGTTATGTGTCGGGGGTAGAGCGCGTTTTTTTCTGCAATGGTTGTTGTTTGTCGGATAGCGTCGTAGGGTAGTATGAGCGAAAACGTGCCGTTTGGAGAGAGGTAAGTTGCCGACAATCTGATTAGGTCGGCAAGTGGTAGAGTATCATCGTGTCGTGCAAGTGTACGCTTCTTGTTTGGGCAGGTGAGCGAATTTGAAAAGAATGGAGGGTTGCTTACAATGATGTCGTAGAGAGAGTCTGCCTGAAATGCACGATAGTCGGCTTGTTGCGCAGAAAGACGATTGGCAAATGGCGAGTCTTTGAAGTTTTGCGTGGCTTGGTGGACGGCGTCTGGGTCGATGTCTATGGCGCTGACGATTGATTGTGGGTAGCGTTGTGCAAGCATAAGTGCAACAACGCCAGTGCCTGTCCCGACGTCGAGTATACGACTGACGGCAGTCGTGGTATGGGTGGATAGTCCGCCAAGAAGCACGCTGTCGGTGCCAACTTTCATTGCCGTATGGTCTTGATTTACAATGAATTGCTTAAAACGAAAGAATGTATTGGACATGAAATAAAATGTGTGGCATGATGTGTAAGGTAATAAAAAATCGGCTATCCTCACAACAGTTGAGGATAGCCGATGTATCGGTTGTTTGGGAATTTTTTAGAACTTGGCGTTGCGCATGTCGCCTGTCTCGGCAAGGGCGAGGTGCATTGCGAAGGCTTTGCTGAGTGAAATGGGGGTATGGCACTTTCCTTCGGATATTTTGAGATAATCCCAGAGTAGCTGTTTGTAGTCTGGGTGTACGCATTTTTCTATTATGGTTCGTGCTTTTTGTAGTGGACTCTTAGCACGCAAGTCGGCCACGCCATATTCTGTGGCAATGACTCTGACGGAGTGTTCGTTGCTGTCGACGTGCGATGCCATTGGGACGATTGCAGAAATCACGCCACCTTTGGCCACCGACGGGCAAGTGAAGATTGAGAGGTAGGCATTGCGAGCAAAGTCGGCAGATCCACCAATCCCGTTCATCATCTTTTGACCGCTTACGTTCGTGCTGTTGACGTTGCCAAAGATGTCAACTTCAAGAGCTGTGTTGATGGCTATGATGCCGAGTCGGCGTACAAGCTCTGGGTGGTTGGTGATTTCTTGTGGGCGGAGCATTAGTCGGCTCTTGAAGAAGTCGAAGTCGGCATATACCTTGTCAAGCATGTCGTCGGATAGGGTTAGTGAACTGCCCGATGCAAACGAGATTCGACCCGATTGCATTAGTGGAATTACCGAATTCTGTATTACTTCGGTAAACATTGTGAAGGGTGGGATGTCGGGGCATTCGCCTAAGGAGCCAAGAACAGCGTTGGCGATATTGCCGACACCCGATTGAAGAGGTAGAAATTCTTTGGGGATAAGACCGCGTCGGAGTTCATTGATTAGGAACTCAGCAACGTTTTGTCCAATCTTTGTGGTGATGGCATTGGGCTCGGTAAAAGCGGCAATGTTGTCTTGAAGATTGGTGCGAACGACACCAAGAACTTTCTTAGGGTCTATGCTGATGTGTTCGGTGCCTATGCGGTCGCCTGGGTGATAGACCGGAATCTCGCGGCGATAGGGTGGTGTGAGAGGTTCGTAGATGTCGTGCATGCCACGAACGCTCTGTGGGTGTCGTTCGTTAAGCTCTATTATTATCTTATCGGCCGACTTGACGAGCGTGGGCGATATGCCCACAGAGCTTGTTGGGATAAGCTCTCCGTTGTCGGTTATTTCGGCAGCTTCAATTATGCAGACGTCCATGTGCCCCAAGAATCCATAGCGTAGGTCTTGTGCGACGTGGCTAAGGTTGAGGTCGAAGTATTGCGTTTCTTGGCTATTGATGGCTGCACGCATGTCTTTGTGACTCTGAAATGGCGTGCGGAACTTGACTGCATGAGCGCGAGCGAGTGCGCCATCTATGGGGTCGCCTGTTGACCCGCCCGTTATGATGCCAACACGAAACTGACGACCATTGTTGTGTTCATTCTCGGCTTTGCGAGCGAGAGCTGATGGTACGGCTTTGGGCGTACCGACTGACGAGAAACCGCCAATGCCGACAACGAAATCATTTTTGATGTATTCTGCTGCCTCATCGGCCGTCAACTCTGGGAAACGCATGATCTGAATACTTTTTATTTAAAATTACTATGCCGACAAAAATAGTCAGCTCATATTATATGGATTTCTAAATATTGCGTAATTGTGGTTAAAAGAAAATTACACTTGTGGAGGTGTGTAAGTGTTTTACTTACAAAGGAATAGCTCAAGTTCTTTTTTCCATTGGCTGCTATGTGCGAAATTTTCGCGAAAACCCCAGCCGTGTCCTCCTATCGGATAGCAAAGAAGAGTTGTCTTGACACTTTTGCGTGTGAGAGCTTCGGCATAGGCTACTCCGTTGGGAAGAGGTGGCACGGTTTTGTCGTCGAGCGAGAGGGCTATGAAAGCACGAGGCGTTTGTTCGGATACTTTTTTGTCGTTGGAGTATTCGATTGTGAGTTGTTCGCTTGCTTCGGTGCCAAGTAGGTTGTCGTGTGAGCCTTGGTGCGTAAGGCCAGGAATCATGCTGATGACTGGGTATAGTAGGACCTGAAAGTCGACAAGTTCGGGTGAATGAGTAGCAATTGTGGAGGCTAAGTGTCCACCTGCCGAGCTACCCATGATACCTACTTCGGTGTAGCCTCCGAGTGTTGTGGCATATTGGCGTGCATATTCAATAGCTTTTCGAGCGTCGGCTTGTGGGATTCGGTAGTCGGCGTGTGGCATGCGATAGAATAGCACGAAAGCTGTCAGTCCGTGGGTTGCTGCCCATTGCGCTACTTCCGTACCCTCGTGTTCGCGTGCGAGTGTTGTATATCCACCACCTGGGCAAATGACTATTGCACGTTTGGGATTGGGCTTATGGCTTGGGTAGACGAGCATTTCTGCGCCTGTGGATAACTTGACGTGTTGAGGGCGAGCGTTTTTGACGACTTCTACTATAGGCTCAGCCCATAGTGTGCCAAGTTTTTCGGCACCACGTTTGTTGGGGTGTAGAAAGAACGTGCCAGCTTTGCCAGCTTCGGGCGTGAAGAGGCTATTGTCGGCAGCAAAGATGTCCCAAGCACTTGTGTCGCCAAGGTGCACGCGATAGTTCTTTGCACGTCGATAGCCACTGACAATGTCATCAACTGCAGAGCGGTAGCGACTCAGGCGGTGCTGTCCTTCGGCAAGGTAGCGTGCGCTGTTGTAGGTGTTGGGGCTATAGTATATTGGGTGGTGAATGACGAAGTGTGCACGTGGATAGCGAGCATTGAGGCTATCTATTATTGCACGCATGTTTTTGCGGTAGTCGGCATTGGAGAGGGCGGCGCCATTGGTGCCTTCTGCTGCGCTGTCGTTCGTGCCGAGCGAGATGGAAAAAACAAGCGTTGCGTCGTTACTTTTATTTGCAATGAACTTGTCGGCTGTAGATGTGGCTGTCGCAAACATTTTGGAGCCCGGAAGCCAATCGGTTGTCGTGGCTCCGCAAACACCTAAGTTGGCAATGCCGACTGCTCCAACTTTTTCTGTAATAAGTCGTCCGACTACGGCAGGAGGGGCCATTTCGGAGCGATCGGGCAACGTGGCACCGAAAGTTATGCTATTGCCGATGAAGATTACGTTGGCCACATTTTGGGCAAGCGAACATACAGCTATCTGTAGTGCAAAAACGGATATGAGCAAAGTTTTTTTCATTGTCATCCGATTAGAATTTTACAAGTGCCTTTGGTTTGTATTTTTCGCGTAGGCGACTGACGTATTCTGCTTCTTTTTTCTGTTGGTAGTCGGTAAGTATTTGTGCTTTGCACTTTTCGATTGGTAGGGTTGTGCCACTGACGAACGAGCCATCAAGAACTACGTAGGCACTGCGTTGAGATGCTGGCCACAAAACATCGTCGTATGAGCCACCTTGATTGATAGGACCTTCGACAACTTTATAGGCTAATGAGTTGGCTTTGGCAATGTTTTTCTTGGCAAGATATTTCTTGACTTTTGCAACGTCTTTGAGGCTGTTGCAGAAATATATTTTCCCTTCAAAGCGTGAACCCGTTGAGTATCTATTGGGGTTTGAAGCGTAGATTTGTGCTATTGTGGCAGAGTCGGGCTGAGTGTTCCAAATGTTATTGCTGCTGACCTCGAAGACGAGCAGACCTTCGGAGTATTCTTTTTGAGTATAACGATAATCTGACGACTTGATGGTGAGTTGTGTCTTTTCGTAGTCGGAAAGTAGGGCATCGCGGATGGCTGTTAGATTTTCTGATGGGAGCGCTTGAGCATTCCAATTGCGGATGCATTTTTGTGCGATGTCTTTGCCCGAAAGATTCTTACTGTCAATAGTTGCTGCGTCGACAAGCGTTTCTATACGTTTGGTTTTCGAGTCCATGGCATCGTGGCTAAGCATAATGTTTACAATGCTGTCGGCGCGAAGCCACTTGTAATTATATGTTTTTGCAAGGCTTGCCATATAGCTCGATGTGGGTAAGTTGTGGAGCTCGGGGACGCGTTGCTTCATTCTTTCAAATAGTTTGTCTATTTCGTCGGTTGGACGTTCTGTGCGTCGTCCGAGAAACTTTATTATGTGCCAACCAGCACGCGAGAGGATTGGTTGTGAAAGCGGTTTTTTGTCGGAAAGATTGAATGCAGCTTCGGCAAATTCGGGTAGTATGCGTCCGCGCTCGAACCAAGGTAGTTCGCCACCTTTGACTGCAGTTCCTTTGTCGTCGGAAAGTTTGGTAGCTGTGGCAGCAAAGTCGGCGCCTGATTTCAAGAGTGTGTATATGCTATCTATTGTTTGTTTTGCTGTGTTGTCTTTTGACGGGAATTTCATTATGTGTGCTACGTGAACTTCGCCTTCCCAAGGACGTCGGTCATCGACCTTAAGTATGTGGTAGCCAAAACGAGTGCGAAATATTTGACTTACACTTCCAATGGGTGTGTTGTAGGCCATGTCTTCAAATTGGCTTACCATGGATAGTGCGGAGAAGTAGCCAAGGTCGCCACTATTGGTTTTGGCACTTGGGTCTTCGCTGACTTCGGCAGCTACGCGTGCAAAGTCTTCGCCCGAAAGTACACGTTGACGGGCTTTCTCTATTTTCTGGTAGGCAATGACAGTGTCGGCAGGAGATGAACTGGGTAAGACGCTGACAAGGATATGGCGTGCATGAACTTCTTGGTTTAGTCGGCTGACGAGGCGAGCCTTATAGCGGTCGTAAGCTGTGGAGTCGACAAGGTAGCCTTGGGCTAACTCGTTGATATACTGTTCTTTTTCGGCTTTGTAGGAACTTGTTGTATCGATGCCGAGAGCGTGAGCCTCGACAACTTTCAGTTTGTAAGCGGTAAAGAGATCGAAATATTCAGCTTCGGAAATGGGAGTGAGGGCAGATGCTTTGTTTTGCTCATACATGTGGCGAAACTCACCGTATGTGGCAACATGATTGTCTATGCGAAGAATTGGTTTATCGTCTTTTTGTGCGTTGGCAATGGTAAATAGTGTAAGAGAAAGAATGAGTGTTGCCTGTGTTTTTTTAGTCATTGCAAATGTTTTGTCAATAAATAAGATTGCTACAAAATTATACGAATTTTGACAATAGCATGACTGAATGGGCAGTGAGGTGTAAAAAATAATTAACTTTGCAACTCGTTAAAAGTTAGAGGAATAGAAATACGCAACAAAAAATGATGTGCATAAGACTCATTAGCGTTACATTGCTGCTGACCCTTTGTGGAGCTGGAGTGGCAATGACAGAGGCTGAGGTAGTCGTGTTGTTGCGTAGTGTGTTGCTGTTGCCAGAACAGGAATATACGACACAGAGTGAACAGACGCAGGCAACGAACGAAGAAGAAAAGTCGACGGACGAGAACGTGCGTAAGCCTGTGGCTGATGAGGCGTTGGCAGACGAAGAGAAGCCGACAACTTGGGACGTGCGTAGGTGCGCATATGGTTGTCAGAATGAACACGTAGAGAAAGATTTTTTTTTGAACGGTTCGCCTTGTAGGGCAGGACCGGTAGCGTGTCAGATTTGAGAATGCTCAGTTTTTGTGAGCAGCAATTGTAAAGTATAAATAGTTTAGAAACAATAATTTACGACATAAATATGTCATTACTAAATACGCTCCTGACCAAAATTTTCGGGAGTAAGTCCGAGAAGGATATGAAGGCCGTTGCGCCTATTGTAGAGCAGATTAAGCAAATTTATCCGACACTTGAAGCACTGAGCAACGATGAGTTGCGAGCTCGCACTGCAGCGTTGCGTGTGCGCATAGCAGAGGCTATAAAAGACTTGCAAGCAGAGTCGGCAAAACTGAAAGCAGAAGCCGAGGCAGAAGATTGTCCTGTCGACAAAAAAGAGGCCAACTATAAGCAGATTGACCAAATTGAAAAGGACATCGACAAGCGTGTTGAAGAAGAATTGAACGCCATTTTGCCCGAGGCTTTTGCCATAATGAAAGACACGGCACGTCGCTTTGCGCAGAACGAAACCATAGAGGTTACGGCAACCGACATGGACCGCGACCTTGCGGCAACGAAAGACTTCGTCAGCATTGAGGGAGATAAGGCCATATACAAGAACACGTGGGTGGCTGGTGGCTCTCCCATAAAATGGGAAATGGTTCACTATGACGTTCAGTTGATTGGTGGCATTGTGCTTCACCAAGGCAAGATTGCCGAAATGGCAACTGGCGAAGGCAAGACACTTGTGGCCACATTGCCAGTCTTCTTGAATGCTCTGCCAGGCAGAGGCGTACACGTGGTGACGGTGAACGACTATCTTGCTCGTCGAGACTCTGAGTGGATGGGACCGCTATACCAATTCCACGGGCTGACGGTCGACTGCATAGACAAGACGCGTCCGAACTCGACAGAAAGACGTAGAGCGTATGCGTGCGACATTACTTTTGGTACGAACAATGAGTTTGGCTTTGACTACCTCAGAGATAACGGCGCAACGCAGCCAGAAGAACTTGTGCAGCGTAAGCATAACTATGCCATTGTGGACGAAGTGGACTCTGTGCTTATTGATGACGCACGTACGCCACTTATCATATCGGGACCAGTTACGCATAAGCAAGACCAGATGTTCGACCAGTTTAAGCCCATCGTGGCACGCTTGGTCGAGAAGCAACGTCAGTACGTTACGAAACTGCTTGCCGACTCGAAAAAACAGCTTGAGTCGTCCGACCCCAAGGAACGCGAGGAAGGTGCCTTGGCTCTTTTCCGTGCCTATAAGGGTCTGCCCAAGAATCGTCCGCTCATAAAGTTCTTGTCGGAGCCTGGCATAAAGAGCCAGATGGTGAAGACAGAGAACTTCTACATGCAGGAGAATAGCAAGAACATGCATATTGCTACCGACCCGCTCTACTTTGTCATCGACGAGAAAAACAACACCATAGAACTTACAGACAATGGCATAAAGGAACTTTCGGGAGCTTCGGAAGACCCTCAGTTCTTTGTCTTGCCCGACGTAGGTAGCGAAGTTGCTAATATTGAAAAAAGCGAGCTGAGCGACGAGGAGAAGATTCAGAAGAAAAATGACCTCATGCAGTCGTATGCAGTGAAGAGTGAGCGTGTGCACACGGTCAACCAACTTTTGAAGGCCTACACACTCTTTGAGAAAGACCAAGAGTATGTGGTGATAGACAATAAAGTAAAGATTGTCGATGAGCAAACGGGTCGTATTATGGAGGGACGTCGCTATTCGGACGGACTGCACCAAGCTCTTGAAGCAAAAGAAAACGTCAGGATTGAAGACCCCACTCAGACCTATGCAACCATAACTCTTCAAAACTACTTCCGTATGTATCATAAGCTTTCTGGTATGACTGGTACGGCTGAAACGGAAGCAGGTGAATTTTGGAATATTTACAAACTCGATGTCGTCGTCATTCCGACCAACAAACCCATTGCGCGAGAAGACCGCAACGACATTGTCTATAAGACTACCAAAGAAAAATATAATGCAGTCATAGCCGAAATAGTCAACCTGACAGAGGCTGGTCGCCCAGTGCTTGTTGGCACAACATCGGTCGAAGTGTCGGAGTTGCTGAGTAGAATGCTGAAGTTGCGTGGCATAAAGCACAATGTGCTCAATGCTAAGCTCCACCAAAAAGAGGCTGAGATTGTCGCACTTGCTGGTCAGAAAGGAGCAGTGACCATAGCCACCAACATGGCGGGTCGTGGTACGGACATCAAGCTGACCGACGAAGTTAAGGCTGCAGGTGGTCTAGCGATTATTGGTACCGAAAGGCACGAAAGTCGTCGTGTCGACCGTCAGCTTCGTGGTCGTTCTGGACGTCAGGGCGACCCGGGATCTTCGCAATTCTTCGTGTCGCTCGAAGACCACCTAATGCGTCTGTTTGGTGGCGAGAGAATGATTAAGTTCATGGACCGTGCGGGACTGAAAGAAGGTGAAGAACTTCAAAATAGCCTTTTGACGCGTAGCATAGAAAATGCACAACGCAAAGTCGAAGAAAACAACTTTGGCATACGTAAGAGACTCTTGGAATATGATGACGTCATGAACTCACAGCGTGAGGTCATATATACCAAGCGTCGGCATGCTCTATATGGAGAGCGTATGGACATAGACATCATAAACATGATGCAAGACGCTGCATACGCACAAATTGCAGATGCTAAGGCTGCAGACACAGAGTATGAAAGTTTGCGACTCGACGTTCTGAAAAACTTTGCCATTGCAATGCCTTTTAGCGAAGATGAGTATGCGCAAGGTAAGGTCGATGAACTTGCCGAAAAACTATACAATGCAGCCTATGAGGCTTTCCGCAGTAGGCTACAGGGCATAATTGCTCAGGCAATGCCAGTTGTGTCGCAAGTCTTTGAACAGCAAGGCGAGAGGTATAAGAATATTGTTGTGCCACTGACCGATGGTCAGAAGGTATATCAGATTCCGACCAACCTAAAGGAGGCCTACGACAGTAAGGGGCAGAGCCTAATAAAGTCGTTTGAGAAGGTCATAATGTTGCTGACAATAGACGACCAGTGGCGTGACCACCTCAGACAAATGGACGAACTGCGCAAGTCGGTTCAGAATGCGACATACGAGCAGAAAGACCCACTGTTGATATACAAATTTGAGTCGTTTAACCTCTTCAAGGCAATGATTGAGACAATAAACCAAAATATTGTCCGTTCGTTAAGTCGCTTGTCGATACCAATTCAGGCACGCAACCCCGAAGAGGAGCAGGCGTTGCAAGAAGAACGCATGCGACAAATGCAGGCCGAGCTTGCACGTCGTAGGCTCGAAATAGAGCGTCTGCGTGCACGCCGCGAAGAAGAAAGTCGTCAGGCTGAGGCGCGTAGCGTGTCTCAGCCAGTTGTTGCCGAGAAGAAAGTAGGTCGAAACGACCCCTGTCCGTGTGGAAGTGGCAAGAAATATAAGAACTGCCACGGCAAGGGACTCGCAGAATAGGGAGGAAACAGACTATGCTGGAGTCGTTGGCCTATATTGATTGGGACGTTAGTCCGTTCATCTTAGGAACGTGGGTGCGCTACTATTCACTGTTTTTTGCCATTGCTTTTTGGCTCGGCTACGTGATTATGGCGCGTATGTTCAAAGACCAAAAATTGCCCGAAGAATGGGTAGATAAGATATTTCTCTACGTCATTGTGGCCACTATTGTTGGTTCACGTTTGGGGCATGTGTTCTTTTATGCTTGGGACTACTATAAGGATCATCTGTTGGAGATACTTATGATACACAAGGGTGGTCTGGCAAGTCATGGTGGCACGATAGGCATAATGATTGCTTTGTGGATGTATGACCGCTACGTAAGTCGAAAGGGCTATTTGTGGGTGGTCGATAACATCGCTGTTCCTGTGGCACTTGCGGCATTCTTTATCCGCATGGGCAATCTTTTCAACTCTGAAATTTACGGTGTGCAGACCGATGTCCCATGGGCATTCCGTTTCTTACGTCTGAGACCAGAGCTTGCTCTTGTCCCTCGTCATCCAACACAGATATATGAGGCTGTTTTCTACTTGTGTGTCTTTGGTCTGTTGTGGTTTCTCTATTGGAAAAAACGCATGATAGAGCGTCATGGAGCCATCTTCGGCATATTTATGATATGTGTGTTTGGTTTCCGCATGGCAGTGGAGACACTCAAAGAGAATCAGGAAGCTTTTGAAGACACCATGACTCTAAATATGGGTCAGCTGCTTAGCGTTCCGTTTGTGTTGCTTGGCATTGGCTGTTTGATATACGCTTTTTCGCGACCCAGAGATAAGAGCGTTTACAAGAAATAGTTTTTTTTGAAAATGAGAAAAGGCTCATCTTGCTGTTTGCAAGGTGAGCCTTTCTTGTTTATGTGGGTTGTTGAGGTAAAACGTTCAAATGTCGTTCAGCAACTGTGAGCGTTAGCTTTGTTTTAAGTTGACAGAATAAGGAGTGGTCTACTCTTTTATGCGTAGTTACAATCGTGTGTTGTGGGCTAATTGAAGTATTTCTGATAGTTATGTTTAGCTAATTTATACCTAAAATGTGGTATGTAGACACCACAATTGTGGGATTATGTGGGTAGACGTGCTGGTGTAAGTTTGCAACACAAAGAAACAAAGAACGCAGATGGAAAGAAAGGATATTAGTGAACACCCTTGTTTTGGACCTCGTGTTGCGACTACAGGACGCATTCACTTGCCTGTGTCGAGAAGTTGTAATATTGGTTGCCGGTTTTGCCATCGGGTTTTGAACGATACGGAGAATCGTCCGGGTGTAACATCGAAAGTAATAACACCAGAAGAGAGCATTGGCGTCTTGGAGAAGGCTCTTAGGATATGTCCGGACATAAAGGTGGTGGGCATTGCTGGGCCGGGAGACACACTTGCAACCAATGCTGCACTTGACACTTTTAGGCTTGTGGGCGAAAGATTTCCAAAACTTATAAAGTGCATGAGTACAAATGGTCTTTTGCTTTACGATAGGGCCGATGAAATATTAGACGCGGGTGTTGATTCTCTTACGGTGACCATTAATGCTGTGGATAGTGATATAGAGTCTCGGTTGAACAAGTTTTGTGTTTATCGTGGGAAAAAGTATGACGCAAAAGAAGGTGCAGAGGTGCTGATAGAGAATCAGCTAAAAGGTTTGGAGAGGCTCGGTGGCATGGGGCTTACTATTAAGGTAAACACTGTGCTTGTCCCTAAAATTAACGGAAAGCATATTGGCGAGATTGCAAAGACGATTGCTGCTCTTGGAGTGGATATGTATAATATCATACCGCTAATACCGACATACGAGCTTGCGGGCGAACGTGCTCCATATTGTTTTGAAATAGACCAAGCACGAAAAGATGCAGAGAAATACATAAAAGTGTTTCGTCATTGTCATCGTTGTCGGGCAGATGCTGTGGGCATACCAGGCGTTTCTGAATTTTCGAAAGAGGTATTTAGCGATGGATTAGAACTAAACGAGACGTTTTCGCATGGATAGTGGGTTGGGTGATGATTTTTTCTATCGGGTTGCGTTTGCGTCGTCAGATGGGTATGTCGTAGACACTCACTTTGGGCGTGCGGAGACGTTATATATATACCAATTTTTTGATGGCGAATATTCGTTGGTCGAAAAGAGGTATGTCTCCTCAGTATGCCAAGGAGGGACACATTCGCCAAATGAGATGCGCAAGAATGTGGAGCATTTTCTTGATTGTCAGTACATAGTGGCACTACGCATAGGTGTGGGGGCGATGGCAATTATTCGAGAATGTGGCATTACACCAATGGTTTTGCCTGGTGAATTAACAGAAGCTATGGACAAGATATATAAGTATCATCAAATACAGAAACTATTTAAGTAAAAACGCAAT
>CALAVC010000183.1 GCA_937892095.1 uncultured Bacteroidales bacterium
TAACCACCCCCTCTGAAGATTGCCTACTGTTGCATTATCAACTTGAACTTAGGAATTATTATTCAATACTAAAGTCTAAAATAAATCGGATTAAGGTATTCCCAGAAACACATGACAGTTTTGATATTACAGATAGTGCAATATCGGCAAAGTATAATGCGGAAATAGCTGGAATTTGTTTTAGAAAGGCTAAATTGTTTATAGAGCAGCACACAAACTCTGCAGACGATATCGTTAGGCAACAAGTTATTACACTCGATTATTTGTTGTTCAGATTTATGAATAACGATATGAGGCATTATATTCCTACCAAAGAACTAATTAATAATTTGGTTTATTCAGGATATGATAAGTTGTCTATACAAACTTTTCGAAATAAAATTATCGCAAAATTGCGTGATAACGAAGTAATTATATCAAGTAGTCCCAATGGGTACAAAATACCATCAACGGAAGATGAACTATACGACTTCGTAAATCATGGCAAGACCATTATTCTTCCTATGTTGTCACGATTACGCAAATGCAACGATATAATAAAAATGGGAACAAATGGGAAAATAAATCTATTTGATAAGGCTGAATATCATTCATTGAGAGAATTGCTAGAGGACAAAAAATAGTTATTGTTATATTATTTTCGTCGTGGTATTTACGGTTTCCGCCACACTCGCTGCCTTGTCCTTGCCGAACGCCTTGGCAACCGTCGCAACAAGCCCCGTGACAGCTGTCACAGAGCCTGCTATCGCTGCGAGCGTCGTTGGTTCTACATAGCCTAAACCGTTCACAGGAGCATCAACTGTTACAGTCCGTGTCGTGTCAGTCGTCTGAAGTTTCTGAGCCTCGGCATCAGTCGCCGTACGGCAGAGTGACTTCTTGACGTAACCATTCTGTCCTCCGTAATTGACATTGTAGAAGGTGGCGTTATTGGTTGCCGTGTCGTATAGTAACGGAGTGTTAGCAGGTATGTTTGCCAACACACCTTAGTACTGCTCGTAGACTCATAAAGCGATGCCGCTGCGGTTGTCGTGATGGCGTTCGCCGCTACTTCTACCGTCACCTGCGTCTTGACAATCTCGCCTGCTGGCACGGTCGAGTCCTCGACAGCACCCTCCTTTTTGAGTTGTGCCTTCTCGTCGGCGACTTCCTCCTTGGCGTCCTTCTCGCCCTCATCGTAAAGCTTTTTCTTGGTGATCTTAGCGACTGCCTTTGCCGCGGTCTTAACGCCTTTGCCAACGGTCTGCGCCGCCTTCTTTATGCCTTTGCCTATCTTCTTGAGCGCCTTGCGTAGCTTGCCGAAGAGTCCACTCGACTGCTGAGTAAGTGCTGGATTGTTCTGAGCCTGTGTGAGTGCAATGTCTCTGAGTTCGGCATTGTCCCAGTAGTCGAGTACAGAGCCGAGTCCGCTCACCATGGCATGCGCCTCTCGTTCGGTTGGGGGAAAAAGTGTCGGTGCTTCATCAATAGCGTTATGCAGACGCGTGAGGTAGCGACGATTTGTTTCGTCGCCACCATAGTATTCGTCTTCCAATCCGTACACGACACCGCAGAGCGTGAGTTCGTCCATCGGGTCATCAACGCCCGACAGATTGGGAGTGTTCGCCATACGACTCTTGCGGTGTCGGCGGATCGTACTTGCTATGGCAGAAGATGTGTCTTGGTTGTTATTGCGTGCCGTACGTATGCTGCTGCGTAGCTTATTCTTGGCACGTCTAAGTATGGTCGCTCCACACAGTCCTGCTATCTCGCTCTGTGGTCTCAGCATCATATACAGTGCCTTGAAGAACTCCGAGCCAAACTCGTCACCCTCGACACGACGTATCATGCCGTGGTCGAAGAGTTGCTTCTCTTTCTGTGCCATCAGCAGTGCAGCCTGCTCACGCTCCGCCGTGTCCCAATACTGAAGTATGTACGCACACATCTGCGAGAATGTCTCGGGGTTGCGCGTTGACTGTATTAGTGCTGGCGACTGATCGGCGATACGTTTTGTGCGTATGAGGTAGTTGCGCAGTTTCTCTGTGTCGGCAGCTGTGTTCAATCCCTCATAATTATCAAGGTCGAAGCCGCCAATGACAGAGTCAACGTCAGCTCTCGTGTGCAGTAGCTGATGCTGCACGCTATCGAAGAGCGTCTGCGTTGCGCCTAATGATATGCCGTTTAGATATTGGAGTTGCATGGTTCTTAGTTTGGAAAATCCTTCTTTTCGGACGGTTTCTTCTCGTAGAAGCACTTGTCTACAACGGGATCGACGACGAGTTCCTTGTCGCCATCTTTTACCACAACATAGACGTGCTGGAAATAGCTACGTCCGTTGTACTTAGCTATGCGTAGCGAAAACGGAATGCCGAGGTTTGTAAGTATGCTGCCAATTAGCGTGGCATAGCAATCGCAGTCGCCTTTCTGATCGTAGAGCGTGCGCAATGGTCTGCGCACCTGCTCCATGACTACCGAGTCGGGTACGTACTGAATATGCTGATAGACGAAGTTCCAAATGTTTTGGAGGGTATCACGAAGTGATGATGCACGAAGTGATTGTGCAAGTCGTGCCGTGTCGCTCGTCGTCTCACGTATGACCTTGTGCATAAACATGACCGTCTGCTCGGGTGCAGCACTGCTCATTCTGATTGCGTCTTCACGGCGCAGTTCCGTGCGTGGTGGGATTAGCCCCGCATAGTCGCTTAGTGGGCGTACGCTCCGTTTGCTCGATGCCGTCAGGCCAAGAGAACCGAGTGACGTTTGTTTGTCGAATCTCATGTTGCCGCTTATTGTGGCCAGTCCGTTGACTGTCACGGCAAACTGTAGCGACGTGTTGGCAATGACCTTCGTGAAGTCCTTGCTCATGAGGTCGTTGAGATTGTCGAGAATTGTGGTGAGCAGGTTGTTGATTGGTATAGCGATGCTCAGCCCTTTGAGTCTGCTTGTCGAGTTCGGCGCAATGACAACTGTCGCTCCTTCCGCTGGCACATCGACCTTGGCAACCTCACGTCCTGCGACAATTGCCGAGCCTTGAAGGACGGTCACTGTCGCCCTCTCCGCCGTCGGGTTGGTGATGTCGATGCAGATAGGTATGGTGAGTTTCGACAAGCTTATCTTCGGCTTGTCGTAGACCTTCGGCACAAACGTGATCTGCTGCGCCATGTCGGCATACCCTCTGACTCTTCTCAGTAGTATGACCGCCAACGCCCCTATCGCCCCAATGAGTATAATCGCCTTGCTGTTCATCTTTGCCTTATCGGTTGATGGAGGCAAAGATGTAGGCAACCCACTGCGAGCATGTATAGATTAGTACGGATTAGTGTGTATTGGTGCGAGTTTTATATAAAAAAACTCGAAGCCGTATTGGACAGTTTCGAGTTAAGATTCTTATTGTACCTCTTAGATGTATGCGGAAAACGCATTCTTATGACTTAGGAAGATTATCCTCGTCCAACTCGGGTATTTCAAACAGATTCAGCTTAGCCATGAATCCTGGTAACAATGGCTGCTTAAAAATATGCGCATTCTTAAGTATCCAGTTAATGTTTCCTTCACGCAATGAACCGCCGCTCCAAACGGAATCAACACTGTTTCCAGAACAGTCTACAAGGTCAACATAACCTATGACTGCACTCTGAGGTAAAGAATGAAGGTCGGGAAGAATGCCCTCATCTTGTTTCTGAGCGATGATACGCTTCCATTCCGAAGGAACCTGGTCATTATCAAAGAGACTGGTCACATTGGTACTGCTTGCCACTATGTACAAACGACCACGATAATCGGTCTGCCATGTGCGGTTCTCAATATCCTTGATACCTACACAGATAAGCGAAGCCCAAGGCTGCTTAACTGCAAGTGCCACATTCTTCCAAGAAGGATTCTTATGTACGCATCTTACCCCCTCCATTCCCTTTGCAATGGAATGTGTGGTTGCCGTAATTGCACCCGCATGGATTGAACCTTGACCTTGCTGAGTGAAGCCAACACCTTTGACTAAGGTCGATTCTGGAGTACTATCAATAGTGTTGAGCATTCGAGTCAATACGTGACGCATCTGAGCCTTGAAGTCTTCATTCTGTTGATATTGCTTATAAAGAGACATATCACCAGTGCGCTTCATACGTATTATTCTATCAATGATTCCATTGAGAGTCATTTCTGCAGCTTCTGGGTCTGGATTACCCACAACGAGGTTCTTGTAATCGTTGTCGGTTGCTATAGCTGTCACAATGCTTATGAGTTTTGCCTTCTGGTCATCTGGTGTCGCTTCCCATCCTTTGAAGTGAAGTTCATTGAACTCTTCAATAATCTGAATAAGAGGTTCCTCAACAACTTCATCGCCACCTACAGATCGGAAGAGCGTCGTGTA
>CALAVC010000184.1 GCA_937892095.1 uncultured Bacteroidales bacterium
AACGTGAAAAACTGGTTGTCAAATGGTTGGACAAAATCAAACCATCGTGTAAAGAGCTGTACCTTTTGGGCGATATTTTTGATTTTTGGTTCGAATATAAATATGTAGCGCCACAAGGTTACATTCGTTTCCTTGCAAAATTGACTGAATTTGTGGAATCCGGCATTCCCGTAAACATATTCTGCGGCAACCACGATATGTGGTACGGCAAATACCTTGAAAAAGAAATTGGAGTCTCGATTTTTGACGAACCAATTGAACGAGAATACTTTGGAAAAAAATTATATATTCATCACGGACATGCTCTCGGAAAATACGACAAAGGCATGAATTTTTTGAATGGGATTTTCCACTGACCAATGATGACAACAGCGTCTATATCGAACCAGTCAAAACGTCGGCTAACACCCACCTGAAGCTCGTAGCTTGCAGAGTAGTATTTTTGCCCATCGTTGTTTTCGATACACACCTCAATGTCTTGTTGAGCGAGAGCTTGACAATTGAGCGTAGCCCATTGACAGAGGTCGACAAGCGATGGGTGGCTCTTACCATCGGGCGTAAAAAGGTTGACGGAGCAAGGCGTAAGCCCCATTTCTTCGGTGAGCAAATCGGCTACAGTCTTTTCAGAATGGAAGTTGCGACTCATAACCTCGAAGCGGTACTTGCCATTGTCTTTGTGCAAAGAGACGGGTTGTTTTTTGTCGGCAAAACTACACAAGTGGTCATCGTAGGCAAAATAGAGGCTAAAACCTATATTCCAAACATCAATGGTTGCTTTGAGGATGGCGTGTGGACGTGCATGAAGGTTCGTGATGTCAAAACCATAGGCGCGAGCAGAGAAGTATGGCAAACAACTGTTGGCGACAAATGTCTGCATGTATTTATCGACAACATCGGACTTGACGACAACGCGTTGCAGACTTGGGAAACGTACGAAACGCTTCGACTGAATATCTTTGAAAGAAAGGAGTTTATTGCCCGAAACGAAAACGGCTGGCGACTCGGATAGTTGTGCAAAGAAGTTGCCTGTCAGGCTAATGTCTTCAATACCGTCGGAGGCTTTTAGAGTATAGAGCAGGTTGCCATCGGTAGTTAGCGTAAAGAAGAATTTTGGTCTGCAAGCGAACGGGTTAGCAACGACAAGTTCGTCGTCGTTGTATATGGTGCGATACTTGCCGTTGGAGATGAAGACGCGTGTAGCGGTAGACTTTATGAGTGGCAAGGCTGCACAAATTTGCTTATCAATGTAGGGGCGAATGACTTCGGACAACGAAGGCTCGTCGAGAGAAGCAAAAAAGCTATGCGAAACTTTGCTCTTGGAGAATTGTTTGGTAAGACTTTGCTCGTTAATATTGTGGAGAGTGGCTACAAGCTGCAGTTGTTCAGCTGTTAGACTCTCGTCTTTTTGACAAACGATTGGCGTGGCAAGAGCATCTATGTTGATGGACTCCGAGCGTATAAAAACATAGTAGGGTACAAGAATGTACCCTACTTTTGGCTTTTCAGTAACTAAGACTGCTAACTGTCTGTTTGTCATATCGAGATTAACGCACAATTAGGCGTTCGCCTATGCGTAGTGTCTTGCGTGTAGAAATCTTGTTAAGTCGACAAATGTTGGTAATGGTAGTGTGATATTTGCGAGCCAAACCGCCAAGTGTATCGCCACGACGAATGGTGTGAATCTTGCGTTTAGAAGCCTCGAGGCTTTCTTCGTCTGTCTGTCCGTAGTGGGAATATATGCTAAAATAGTGCTTATGTAGGTTAAAGGTCTCGGTGCGAAGCTGACCAGTGGCAAAGTCTATCAGACGCTCAGAATCGAAAGGTTGCCCCATATAACGCACCTCAAAATGCAGATGTGGACCTGTGCTACGACCTGTGCTGCCCCCAAAGCCTATGGTGTCGCCAGCTTTAACAACGTCGTTGGTCAGGACAGCATGTCGACTTAGGTGACCATAGTATGTTTCGAGTCCGTTGGGGTGTCGAATGACGACTAAGTTGCCGTAGCCACCAGTCTGACGAGTGGACTTAACGACACGCACCTTGCCGTCGAAAGCAGCGCGTACGGGGTCGCCGACTTTGAGAGGGATGTCCGTCCCTTTGTGTGGACGACGACGGCGGAACATATAGCGAGAACGCACTGCACCAATGACGGGTGAACAGAAGTGATGTAGAGAGTCGACAAGTTGAAGTGTTGTATCGGAAGGGATTAGACCCATATCGATATACTTGTAGGCATGAATCATGTCTGTGTCCCAATGGTCTGTAAAATCCATTTCGTCTTCGTCGAGCGAAAGGCTGTCGGCAGGAGACAACAAACTTAGGGAATCGACATCAACAAGACTCAACGAAGCAGTAGAAGCATCAAACGTTGTGTCGACTGGGAGTTCGGACGAATCGGGAAGAGGGGTGGCAAAAGCAAAAGAACTAATGCCCGAAAGAAGGGATAGTAGGGGTAGTAGGTGCTTTTTCACTTTGGAGTTTATTATTGATTTACTGATTAACGCTTCTTTTGCCCATTGTCGTAGAGTTCAATTTGGACATTAGAATAGTTAGCGGATATGTTGTTTTGTTGTCTAAAATTTTCAGCTTCGGCTTGTGAGCTAAAGGGTAGTATAAGATATTTATATTTTTTTTGGTCGTAATATTCGTAGACTTTCTTGTCGGCAATCTTTGCAACGACGTCTTGTGGCGTCTTGCTTTCTGCAATGCAAATGGCATATATTTGACCAGACATAACGTCTTGCGAAGTGTTAGTGTCGGAAAAATAGACATTCTTCCCACCGAATTTTATGGCTGAGACATTGATATAACGCGATGGATTGAGGCGTAGGTCGACAAGCAAACGGTTAAGGTTTTCGATGGTCGTGTTAAGGTTTTCATAGAGTTGCTTGTCGTTGGTCAACTTGGCTATGTTGCCTTCACCCTCGAAGAGCCGATTGGCACCACGAAGGAGTGTGTCCATTTGTTGAACAGCGTTACCTAAACCACTTTTAGAGAGGTCAGTAGAGAGTGTGGCAAGGTTAGACATTAGTGTGTCGATCTTGCCAGACTGCATATTAAGACTACCAAGGAAGTTGTCGGCAGAATGGAAAGTGGAGCCGAGTGCCCCTGTGCCACGCGTTAGCGCATCGAGATTTTGAGTTATTCGCTCAACGTTGCGCATGACAACAGCAAGCGAAGCAATTGCATCGTCGAGTTTATCTCTGTTGCTCTTGTCGAGAATGGAGTCAATACTATTCAACACACCAGTGGCACTACCCATGAGCCCATCGGCTTTATCTTTAAGTGGAGCGAGATCGTCGAGTAGCCCCACACGGACACCACTCTGAATAACATCATCGCGCTCTGCCATTTGGGTGCTTTGCCCTATGTGCAACTCGATTCCTTTGCCACCCAAAATGTCGGTACTGACTATTTCGACACGACTATCGGATGGCACACTGATTTTTTTATCAACAGAAAGGCTAACACAAAAGACCTTGGTGGGGTCGTCGGCAAATTGGTCGATGTCGATGTCGCTAACGATGCCGACTTTATAGCCATTGTAGATGACAGGGCTTGAGTCGGTAAGCCCGTCGACAGACGAGAAGTAGGCTCTTAGCTTAAAGCCACGCGAGAATACGTCTTTACCTTTGAGATAGCTGAGTCCCCAACACAATATTATGAATGCAACGATAGCAAAAATGCCTATACGTATGTTTCTTAGTTTTTCAGCGTTCACGGAAAGTTATTTTTTTGTTTGCTTCTTACGAGCTTGCTTTACGGTGATTTTTTCTTTGCCATCGAAAGCAACGATGAAGCAACCGGGAAATCTATTTTTTAGTTTTTTCTGCGCCTCAGTGGCTTCATCAGCAGTATTGAAGATGCCAAGCATATACTTGTTTGTCTGATTTTCGACCACAAACGACAAAGGGAGATTTGTTTTTGCAGTGTCTATTTTCAGCTCATTTTTCGAGGCGGCTATTTGTAAACGATAATTGACTCCAGAGGGCCATAGGTCTATTTTCTTGTTCTTACTAACATCTATTATCGACGGATTGTTTTGCTTGTCATAGATGTTCTTGTAGGCCTTCACGGCTTTGTAGAGTGCATTGGCATAGACAACCGCACCAGAGTCGGAGGACAGATATTTTTCTTCGACGGCATTGCTGATATAACCGAGTTCGACCAATACGCTGGGCATGGAAGTTTGTCGGAGAACGAGGAAGCCAGCTTGCTTTACGCCACGGTCTTCACGACCACTACTTTTAAATTCGTTTTGAATGAGTGAAGCGACTGAGATGCTTTGTTCGAGATAGACATTTTGCATTAGCTCGAACATTATGTACGATTCTGGTTGCGAAGGGTCGAAGCCTTCGTAGCGGTTCGTATAGTCGTCTTCAAGTGTAATAACAGAGTTTTCTTTCTGAGCAACGGCAAGGTTATCTTTTGACCTATGAAGACCGAGCACATATGTTTCAGCTCCGCTGATATTTTTAGAGGGGCTTGAATTGGCATGAATGGAAATGAATAGGTCTGCAGCATTCTTGTTAGCAATTTCGGCACGCTTATCGAGAGGTACGAACACGTCCGTATTGCGAGTGAAAACACACTTGACACCCGGCAGACTATCGGAAACTAATTTCCCAAATTTTTGAGCTACAGACAGAACTATGTTTTTTTCTTTGCTTTTCTTACCTAGTGCACCTGGGTCTTTTCCTCCATGACCTGCATCGATTACGATAGTGGAAAATTGCTTTTGCGCTGCGACGTTCGTGGCGAACATGGAGCAAGCACAAACGATACAACAAAGATATATGTAAACAGCCGATACTTTTTTCATAGCCTAAATATTGCACTTAGTCATTCCTTGCGCCTACAGAGTGCAATAATCGTGCGCAAATTTAATATTTATTGCGTAAAGTCCTATCATTCAATCGGTGAGGAGAACACAAAAAAGCGACAACCTCTCATTTCGGAGAGGTTGTCGAATGTTTATGTATGGAAAGCAATGTCCTTATTTTAGAGCTGCGAGGGCTGCTGCTATGCGCTTGATTGCCTCACGAAGTTTTTCTTCGCTTGTGGCATAGGAGAGGCGGATGTACCCTTCGGCACCGAAAGCAGAACCAGCAACAGTGGCTACATGACCTTCTGTAAGGAGGTACATGGCGAGGTCGGAACTATTGGCAATGACCTTGTCGCCAAACTTCTTGCCGATGAAAGCAGTTACTTTGGGGAAGAAGTAGAATGCACCTTCGGGCATATTGACTTCGATGCCTGGGATGGCATCGAGGAGCGACTTAACGATGTCGCGACGACGCTTAAACTCGGCTGTCATCTGACGACTTGGTTCATCGGACTGAGTGAGAGCAGCTATTGAAGCGGCTTGCGTGATAGATGATATGCCAGAAGTCATCTGCCCTTGCAGTTTGTTGCAAGCCTTGGCAATGTCGAGAGGAGCACAGACGTAGCCCATACGCCAACCAGTCATGGCATATCCTTTTGAGACGCCATTGGCAACTACGACACGGTCTTTCATGCCATCGATTTGAGCCATAGAGACGTGCTTTTGACCATAGGAAATCATGTCGTAGATTTCGTCGGAGAGAACGATGATTTGAGGGTGGCGAGCGAGAACGGCAGCAAGTGCTGTGAGTTCTTCATGTGTGTACATGCTTCCAGTTGGATTGCTTGGAGAGCAGAGTATGAGCATTCGAGTGCGAGGGGTGATGGCCTGCTCGAGTTGGGCTGCCGACATCTTGAAGTTGGAATTGATGTCGGTGTTGACTATGACGGGTTTGCCCTCGGCGAGCTTTACTTGCTCGGTGTAGGTTACCCAATAGGGTGCTGGGAGGATGACTTCGTCATCTTTATTGATGGTAGCAAGGATTATGTTGACAAGACTATGTTTGCCACCAGCAGAGACTATTACTTGGTCGGGGGTATATTCGAGACCAAGCGAATTTTTCATACGAGCACAGATGGCTTTGCGCAACTCAGGATAACCGGGTACGGGTGGGTAGTGAGTTTGATTGTTCTCAATTGCTTTTATGGCAGCCTGCTTGATGTGTTCGGGAGTGTTGAAATCTGGTTCACCAATACTAAGGTTGATTATGTCGAGGCCTTGTGCTTGAAGTTCACGACTTTTTTGTGTCATAGCAAGCGTAGCGGACTCGGAGAGTGATAGCAGTCTGTTGGAAATCTGACTCATCTGACCTGTTAATTGTTATTGTTATAGTTGTCGGTTTACGAGTAGCAAAGTTATGTATTCTTTGTAATATAGAAACAAAAAACGATGTTAATATTTTAAGCTATATGTTATATTTCTAACAAAACAGAGGTAAAGATTAATACGCAACGTAGCGAAAAACAATATCGGCTGTGTCTTTACCGACTTGACTGAGGGCATTGCGAAGATCTGCGGGTGTTAGTTTATAGTTGTGTCTTTCGGAACGCGCTTTACGAGATAGAGTGTTGGCAACAGAATTTCCGAAATACGGGTGTCGTCGCAGACGAGTGTCGTTACGGCTATTGATGTTTATATGCCTAACAAGCGATGTATCTATGGTAAATTGTTGAATAAGTTTATCGAAGTATTTATCGTCGACTGCCCAGACTTCTTTTAGCTGACTTAGACTTAAGTAACCACCAAGTTTGTCACGATAGTCTAAGATTGCCTCTGCAGTTGTTTGCCCGACATATTTGAGTGACGTAAGGTCTTCGAGAGTGGCAGAATTAAGTTCGACAACTATGAGGGTGTCGGTATGTTGTGTAACGCTATGTTTTTCGTATAAGACATTGTCGTTCAGAACGTTCACAAACTCTTCGGAGGAGAGCTGAGCAAGACTATCTGGACTAATACTACCTCGGAGTATATAGTTGTTTTGGAAATAGCGAAGCGTGTCGATGAGAGCTACATTGACTTTTGTGGAGTCTAACAAGAAAAAGGGAATGCGAGAATGGGAGCGACTGGGTGAACTTAAATGATGGTCAAAAGCTCGGGACGTATGGTAGAAAGGCTGAAATCGTTTGTGGTAGGAAGTGGTATCGAATGAGAAAGCAATTTTTGTTGTGTCGTAGGTGTTGAAGTATTTGAGTTGCTGAAGGTCTTCTATGCTAGTGAAGAAATATCCTTGTTCACGATAGGAAACAATCATGGCAACGTGATAGTAGCTGAGACCTTTACGATGAAGATTGTAGACGTTGTCGAGATTAACACGAATGGTGTCGATGGGACACGAACGGGCAGAATCGGCAGAGTTCCATAAGAGACTGAATGTGGAGCTATGCGAACGTGAGTCTTTCGTGAGGAAGAAAACAACGGTGAGAAGAAAAGACAAGAGAGCAAAAGCAAATACAGCGAAAAATTCGGAAGGTTTGCGTTGAATGCTCATATATCCGTGTTAGTAAGAGATGCCGAGTAGTGCTAAAATGCCGTTGGCAAATATGATAAGGATAACAATGGGAACTGCATACTTGACGAGGAAGTAGAAAGCATTAAATAGTCGGAAAGAAACTCCATGTGCCTCAAATTCGGCACGAAATTCGTCTTTTGGAAGACGATGAACAGCGAACAGTACAATGAGAAACGCACCTATGGGCATTAGTACATTGGCTGTTATGTTGTCGAAAACAGAGAATATGGTTTGTGAAAGAGAACACAATATTCCGAAAAACAGACATAATAGAGAAGCGACGAGCGTTGCTTTACGACGACCGTATTTAAAACTTTCTTTAAGATATGCAACGACGACCTCGAGAAGGGAGACTGAAGATGTTATGGCTGCGACAACGAGCAGAAGGAAAAAGAACGAGGCGAAAAGTTGCCCCATTGGCATTTGATTAAAGATGTTGGGTAGGGTTACGAAGACGAGCCCGGGACCTTGGCTGGGATTGACTCCGAAGGCGAAGACACAAGGGAAAATGACGGCACCTGACAGGAATGCGACCATGAAATCGACGACGGCGACATGAGAAGCTGTCGTGGCTATATTTTCGGACTTACGGAGATAGGAGCCATAGGTGGTCATTGTCCCCATGCCGATGGACATGGAAAAAAATGATTGCCCGAGAGCATCGAAGACTGTTTTGGTGGTCAGCTTTGAGAAATCGGGTTTGAGGAAGAAAGATATGCCATCGAGTCCGTTGGGCAAAAATAGTGCACGGACAACCATAACGACAATTAGCAAAAAGAGTAGTGGCATAAGAATCTTACTATACTTTTCTATTCCCCCCTGCACGCCTTGGGCAACAACGGCGGCAGTAGCTCCAAGCATGAGCATCATCCAGATTATGCAACGAAAAGGGTCGGCAGATAGGCTACTGAAATAGTCGGCCACGGCGACTTCGCTAAGACCTGAGAGCCATCCCCCCATAGAAGATACTGCATAATAGAGCGTCCAGCCAGAGACAATGTTATAGTACGAGCTGATAAGGAAAGCCGTGAGGACACCAAGCACACCAATGACACCCCATTTGCTATGAGGCGCAAGCGAGCGGTAGGCCGACGTTACGGGTAGCCCCGACTTGCGACCGATTGCAAACTCGGTCATCATGATGGGAATGGAGATGGCGATTGTAAATATTACGTAGAGAATAAGGAAAACTGCACCACCATCTTCACCGACAATATAGGGGAATCGCCATACGTTGCCGAGACCTACGGCAGAGCCAGCAGCTGCGGCGACGGCACCAAGTTTTGTACTAAATTTATCGGTTGAAGATTTTGGGTTGGCGTTTTTTTTCATCGGGGATTTGATATTTCGTAAGAGTGTCGGGGAATTATGTTCTGACGTTCTCGCGACGAAATTAGTTGTAAATGATTACATTTGCAACCATGCGAGAATTTAAGACAACAATAAAGGTCAGAGCAACTGACGAAGAAGTTTATGCGGCATTGACTAAGCCGTTTGCAATAGAACTTTGGACAGGGTATCCAGCAACAATGTCGACGGAGGCAGGCTCCGAGTTTGAACTTTGGGAAGGAGACATTTGTGGACGAAACATTAGGTTTGAAGAGAACCAACTCATTGAGCAAGAATGGTATTTTGAACAAGAAGAAGCATCGATTGTTACTATCAAAATTAGCAAGATTAGTAGTAACAAAACATCGATATACGTTAGACAGACAAACATTCCAGACGATATGTTTGAAAACATTTCGGAGGGTTGGAAAGATTTGTACCTTGCCTCGCTAAGGCATTTTCTTGAAGATGACGAATAAAAAAGTCGACACTCGCGAGTGTCGACTTTTTTTGTATGTACTTAGATAAGTGGGATATGATTTTCGGCACAACGAGTACGCATATCATCGGGCCAAATGGAGGCTTGAATTTCACCGATGTGAGCTTTGCGGAGATAGAACATGCAAAGACGCGATTGACCGATGCCACCTCCGATGCTTTGTGGGAGTTCGCCAGCAAGGAGTCGTTTGTGGAAATATAGCTCTTGGCGTTGTTGTTCTGAGCGGATCTCGAGTTGTCGGAGGAGTGCTTCCTTGTCGACACGAATGCCCATGCTTGAAAGCTCGAAGGAGCGTGAGAGAATGGGATTCCAAACGAGGATGTCGCCATTGAGTCCGATGTGTCCTTCGCCTGTTGGGGTAGACCAGTCGTCGTAGTCGGGAGCACGACCATCGTGCGGTTCGCCGCCAGCGATGGAGCCACCGATGCCCATAATAAAGACTGCACCATAGGCCTTACAGATGGCATCTTCGCGTTCGTGAGGGGTGAGGTTTGGGTATTGCGCAGCCAAGTCTTCGGCGTGGACGAAGTGAATTTCTTCGGGAAGAATTGGCGTTATTTTGGGGTAGCGTTCGCTGACAATATATTCTGTTCTTTTGAGGACACCATATATACGTTCTACGGTTTTCTTGAGAAAATCGAGATTACGTTGATGAGTATCCATGGTCATTTCCCAGTCCCACTGATCGACGTAGAGAGAGTGAACGTTGTCGAGTTCTTCATCGGAGCGAATGGCGTTCATGTCGGTATAGAGTCCATGACCTACTGGAATTTGGTAATCGGCGAGCATCATTCGTTTCCATTTGGCGAGAGAGTGGACAACCTCTGCCTTTTGGTCGCCGAGGTCCTTTATTGGGAAAGTGACTGGACGCTCAATGCCATTGAGGTCGTCATTGAGTCCTGTTCCTTTGAGTACAAAAAGTGGTGCTGTTACACGACGTAGATGTAGTTCGGCAGATAGATTTTGTTGAAAAAAATCCTTTATATAGTGTATGCCCATTTCGGTCTCACGAAGGTCGAGAATGGGTTGATAGCCTTGCGGAATAAAAAGTTTAGACATAAGAAATACTTCTAATTACAAATTGTAATTGATTACGAAACAAAAATATCTATTTGTAATTATTCAAGCAAGTATTTTTTCTTTTTTTACACGACTGGCACCCACAATTGCAATGTGTCTCTTTGTTCTTGACAGCCGAAATGAGATTTTTGAGAACATAGACGACACAAGCTAAGATGACGAGGGCAACGAATATATATTGCAAAAGCATAAGAAATGGTTTTAAAATTCAAAAAGCCGTTGCAACTAAAGGGTGCAACGGCTTTGTTCCTGTTGTCTGTTGATGGAGCATATTATGCTTTGACAACCATTTTTTCTTTGATACGAGCTTTTTTGCCGGTAAGACCACGGAGATAGTAGAGACGAGCTCTGCGTACTTTGCCGTGACGGTCGACAGAAACTTTTTCGATGAAAGGTGAGTTGACGGGGAAGATACGCTCAACACCGATGCCACCCGAAATCTTGCGGACGGTGAAGCGCTTGTTGGAGCCTTCGCCCTTGATTTGGATAACTACACCTTTGAACACCTGAATACGTTCCTTGTTACCTTCTTTGATCTTGTAAGAAACAGAGACGGTGTCGCCCGACTTAAACTCGGGAAGTTCAACGCCTGACTTGAATGCGTCTTGCGCTACTTTGATTAGATCCATTCTTTTGAGTTTATTTTAAGAATGATTTATACTACGCAACATTCGTCGACTCCCTTGTTCGACCAGCGGTTACGCTTATCGGGTACGAAGTTACGATTTATTTTTGTTGTGAAGAACATCAAAAACAAAGTAATTAGCGCAAAAAGTATTTTAGAGTGTAACGCCAGTCTTGAAAATGGCTATTTCGCGATAGTTATTCTTCTCGTTGTTGACACGTTCGCCACTTGCGACACTGATTACGAAGTCTGTAAATTGGCGAGCGACTTCGTCCCAACTCTTGTCTTCGACGAGAACGCCTGCGTTGAAGTCGATCCAATTATGCTTACGATTGTATAGACCGCTGTTGGTCGATATTTTCATAGTTGGAATGAATGTGCCGAATGGCGTGCCACGACCAGTGGTGAAAAGTACCATCTGACAACCAGCAGAAGCGAGGGCTGTGGATGCTACGAGGTCGTTGCCAGGAGCTTCGAGGAGGTTGAGACCAGTTTTGGTTATGCGATCGCCATAGCGGAGAACGGCACGCACAATGGATTTACCGCACTTTTGGGTACAACCGAGAGCTTTGTCTTCGAGAGTTGAAATGCCACCAGCCTTGTTGCCTGGCGAAGGATTTTCGCCGACGGGTTCGCCATGAGAGAGGAAGTATTGCTTGAAGTCGTTGATAAGACTAACAGTTTCTTCGAAGCGTTCTTTGTTTTCACAGCGATTCATGAGAATAGTCTCGGCACCAAACATTTCGGGGACCTCGGTGAGAACGGTTGTACCACCTTGGCTGACGAGGTAGTCGGAGAACACGCCGAGGAGTGGATTAGCTGTTATGCCAGAGAAGCCGTCGGAGCCACCACATTTGAGCCCTATACGAAGCTTACTAATGGGTTGTGGAGTACGCTTGTCGGCTTTTGCTTTGACGTAGAGTTCGCGGAGTATTTTCATTCCCTCTTCGACTTCATCGCCATCGACTTTCTGAGTGACGAGGAATTTTACTCTATCTTGGTCGAAGTCGCCACAGAACTCACGGAAGACGTCTGGCTGGTTGTTTTCGCAACCAAGACCGACGACGAGTATGGCGCCTGCATTGGGGTGAAGGACCATGTCGCGAAGAACTTTTTTAGTGTTTTCGTGGTCATTGCCAAGCTGTGAACAGCCATAGTTGTGAGGGAAACCGATGATACAATCAACACCTTCGGACTTGGTCTCGGAGCGAAGACGCTCTACAAGTTGGTTTACGATGCCATTGACGCAACCGACGGTTGGAATTACCCAAATTTCGTTACGGATGCCGACGTCGCCATTTTTACGTTCATAACCCATAAATGTACGACCTTCGTTGGGAGCAGAGACATCGACAAGCTGAGGATTATAGGTGTAGCTGAGCAGACCAGCGAGATTTGTTTTAATGTTGTTCTCGTTCATCCATGTGCCTGGTTGCTCATCGTTAACGGCATGTCCGATAGGGTAGCCGTATTTTATGATATTCTCACCTTTTTTGAGTGCAGTAAGAAGAACTTTATGACCCGCGGGGACGTCTTGCAGGAGTGTTATTTCGGTACCGTCGACGAGAATTTTTTCACCCTTGGAGAGCGGTTGAATGGCCACGACTACGTTATCGTCGGGATTTATTTTTAAGAATTTAACTGCCATATTATGGTTCTTGATTGAAGTGTAGTGGTTTAAAAAATTGAGAATTGAGGGTCTAATACTCTCAATTCCCAATTTATCAGGTAAGACAAAAACAATTAGTTAGAGAATACCTTTGACAGTCTCGAGCATACCCTTGCTCTGGATTTGATTGAGGAAGTCGGT